>CAYZHH010000338.1:0-3446 GCA_964478275.1 uncultured Candidatus Kuenenia sp. | reverse complement strand
CTCGTGGGGAGCGGCCTCGCCTGGATTTGTCAGTCACTCACGTCGCGGCGGGCCGCCGTGGCGTGCTGGGCGGCGACCGCGGCAGCGTGCGTGGGGCTTCTGGTCACGATTGGTCCAGCCGCGCTCGCCCGTGGCGGTGGCACACGACACCTCCTGGCCTGCCTGCCTGCCGAGGGGATTCGCCATCCGATCGCGTCCTACCGCGCTCCTCCGAGCACGTCGTTCTACGGCGGACTCGTGGCAGACCGCGGTCGAGTCACCCCGCTCGAAGAGCCAGCCGAGGTGGCGGCATTTCTCGCGGAGCATCCCGGCGCGCCGATCGTCGTTGATGCCCGCTTCGCCGCGTCGGTCGCGGCCGTGCTGCCGTCACACTACCGCGTGCTCCGCACGACGACGACGCTTCCAGAATCACGCGAGCTCATCCTCTTCGGCACCGACACCTCGGCCACCGCTGGCCGACTGGCCGAGGCCACGCCCCAACCTTTGAGCGCGCCCAAGCAACGCTGACACCCACCCATGACTTCATCCCTCTCGAGAATCTCCGCCCCCATGGCCAACCATCGCCCACTCCTTATCGTTCTCGCCGTTGGCATCGCCGCGCTTGCCCTCGGTACGTCCCGCACGCCGCTCTGGGACGAAGATGAACCGCGGTTCGCCGCGATCGCCCGGGCGATGGTGGAGACCGGCGATTGGATCGTGCCGCGGTTCAATGGCGAGCTCGCGGTCGACAAGCCCGTGCTCATGCACTGGTGCATGGCCGCCTGCATGAGCGTGTTCGGGACCAACGAAGTCGCCGCCCGACTGCCGTCAATGCTCGCGGCCCTGGCGACGGCGCTCGCGGTCCTCAGGTTCGGCACGCGGTTCTTCGATCCCGTGGTCGGCTTGATCGCAGCCCTGGCATGGCTTGGCACGATTCTGGCGGGCATCGAGGCCCATGCCGCCACGCCCGACGCGATCCTCACGGCGCTCTGCACCTGGGCGACAGTGCTCGCGGCGGAGGTCATCGCGAGTGGCGAGGGTCAACTATCGCGGCTGAGCGTCGGGCGCGCTGCCACGATCGGCCTCTTGCTCGGCCTTGCCGTCGTCTGCAAGGGACCGATCGGTTTTGTTGGCCCGCTGGCTGTGCTCGTGCCGTGGGCCTGGTGGGTCGCAGTCGATCGCCGGGTGACCGCGACCCAAACAGGAACATGGTTCCAGCGAACGCGGTCGGCCGCGCTTCCTGCGGTGCTCGACATGCTCAAGAGTACGCGACCTGTCGTGGTCACGCTCGTGGCAGTCGCCGCCGCGGCGCCGTGGTATGTGGCGGTCTGGCAGCAGACCGAAGGCGCCTGGATCGAGGGCTTTTTCTTTGTCCACAACGTCGGCCGCTTCATGGCCCCGATGGAGAAGCATGGCGGCGGGGCCTGGTATCACCCGGTGACGATGCTCGTCTGCTTCTATCCGTGGTCGTGCTTCCTGCCGCTCGCCCTCGTGCTGGCGACCTGGCGGACCTGGCGGCGGGCGATGCCAGACTCGCTCGTGCCCGCGGTGGGCCTGATCCTCTTTTGGTTCGCCGTCTGGGTCGGCGGCTTCTCCGCCGCAGCGACCAAACTGCCCAACTACGTCCTCCCGGCCTATCCGGCCGCCGCGCTCATCGTGGCCTGGGTGAGCGTCGATGCTGCCCGTCGAGCCGCCGCCACGGGCCACTGGCCGCACCCCCGATGGGTTGCGTTTGGCCTCGGTGGCCTGATCTTCGGCGGCATTGCGACGGCCGCTACGGTGATTGTGGCCGCGCAGTGTGGTGCCCCGGGGAGTGAGCCAGCGGCTTTCGTTGGGATCATTCCGCTTGTCGGCGCGGCCATCTGTTGGCGACTGGCTGCCATAGGAAAGCCCATGCCGGCTGTCTACGCGTTCGCGGGAACGGCGATTCTCTATACGTCGCTTGCCGTTGGCCCCGGCTCCATGATCATCGCGCGGGCGAATACGATCCCAGCGTTTGTCCAGTCACTCGACGTTGCTGGACCGAATCCGGCGCGGATCGGCACGTTCACGATCGCGAGCCCCAACATCGTTTTCTATGCCGCAGGCCGCGTCCACCAGATCGTCCGCGACGATGCCGACGCAGCGGCGGCGTTCCTGGCGTCAGGCCCCGACGCCGTCCTCCTCGTGCCCGCGCAAAAACTTTCGATGCTCGAGGCCAAGCTTCCACCGGGCCACGGCGTGATTGGCCGCACGCGACCACTCTTCCGGCCGCATGACGTCGTTGCGATCGGCAAAGTACCGCCGTCTGATCGCACCGCTCGCAATAAGGAGTCGCTCCGATGACCGATCAGGCTTCCTCTGCCGAGTCCGAGCGAGCGATGGCGCACCGCGCCGCCCGCGGCCTGCTGTCGGTGGTGATCCCCTGCCATAACGAAGCAGCCGTGATCGACACGACGCACGAGCGGCTCATCGCGGCCCTGCCGACGACAGGCATGGACTTTGAAGTGATCTATGTTGACGACGGCAGCCGCGACGCTACGCTCGAGCGACTCGAACGCATCGCCGCCCGCGATGCCCGTGTCACGGTGATCGAGCTGTCGCGGAATTTTGGCCAACAAGCGGCGATGTCGGCCGGGCTCGCGGTCGCCCGTGGCGATGCGATCGTCATCACCGACGCCGATCTCCAAGATCCGCCCGAGGTGATTCCCGACATGGTGCGCGCGTGGCGGTCAGGGGCTGATGTGGCCTATGGCCGTCGTCGCCGTCGGACTGGCGAGACAGCATTCAAGCTGGTGACGGCAAGCCTCTACTACCGCCTCTTTGCAAGGATGATTCCGTATCCTGTGCCGGTGGACACAGGCGACTTCAAGCTCATCGACCGGGCCGTCGCCGACGCCGTTGTGGCCCTACCCGAAAAGCGTCGCTACCTGCGAAGTCTCGTGCCGTGGGCCGGGTTCCGGCATGAGCCGGTCTGGTACGACCGCCACCCGCGGGCCGCCGGCGAAACAAAATATTCCCCGTGGAAGCTCGCGAAGCTTGCGGCCGACGCGCTCGTGCTCTCCTCCGATGCGCCGCTGCGGCTCACGTGGGTGGCTGCGATGGCCCTTGGGCTCGTGGCCCTCACGGCAACCGCCGTGGCCACCTACGCAACCCTTGTCGGCCCACCCCGCGAGGGCATATCGCTTGCATCCGTGACAGCCATCGCGGCTTTTGTTGCGTCGATTCAGACTGCAGCCATCGCGATCGTCGGTGAGTATGTGGCGCGAACTTACCGCGAGGTGCAGGGCCGGCCGTCGTGGGTCATCCGCCGCACGATCGGCCCCGCCGCCCATGCCAAGCGGACCACGTCCCGCGCCGCCTGAAGCCTCAACCTACTTCGCCAACTCGGCCTCAATGGCTTCGACGAGCGCGGGGTTGTCGGGGGCCACGGGGGTCTTGAAGCGGCCGACGATCTTGCCGTCCTTGCCGATCAGAAACTTCTCAAA
>CAYZHH010000337.1:0-3446 GCA_964478275.1 uncultured Candidatus Kuenenia sp. | reverse complement strand
AGCAACTGCCGCCTTCTTCAATGCTCGTTTCCAGCGTCGGCAGAATCCAGAAACCCGAGGCTGCAAAGCCGCCTCCTGCTCCGAAAGCCGCTGCAGGACCGGCCAAGGCCGCTGCGAAGCCCGCTGAATCAGGCGGTCGCTCCGGCGTCCAGCGCGACACCGCGAGCATCCTGGCTGCGGCGCGTGCCGGCGAGAAGCCTGGGCCCGTGAGCAAAGCCGAGGCGCCCGAGCGGCCTGTCGCTGCGAAGCCCAAGGAACCTGGGGCAGCGAAGCCGGCGCCGCGGATCGTTCCGCCGCGTCCGGCGAAGCCAGTCAAACCGGTTGCCAAGGATGCTGGCGAAGATCGCCGCAGCTTTCTTCAGATGGCGACGGGCTCAGCGCTCGCGTTGGGTTTCTCGACCCTGTCGGTCACCGGTGGCCTCTTCACGCTTGGCTTGGCGCGATTCATGTTTCCGAACGTGCTTGCCGAGCCGCCGAGTACGTTCAAGGTGGGCTCGAAGGAGGGTTTCCCTTTGGGCAAGGTCGAGACCAAGTTTGTCGCCCAGTTTGGTGTCTGGGTGGTCAATAGCGAGTACGAGGGGCAGCAGCAGATCTACGCCCTCCAGACCGTGTGTACCCACCTCGGCTGCACGCCGAGCTGGCTCGAGGCCGAGCAGAAGTTCAAGTGCCCGTGCCACGGAAGCGGCTTCTACAAAGACGGGATCAATTTCGAGGGCCCGGCCCCGCGGCCGCTGGAACGCTACGCGATCCAGGTCGCGGACGATGGCCAACTACAGATCGACAAGAGCCGACGGTTTCAGGAAGAGCTTGGCCAGTGGGCCGACCCGGCATCGTACGTGAGCGTCTGAAACAGGGGATATCCACGAGCCCATGGCCATTGGCGAGACCATCCGTAATTCGCAGATATGGAAGAGCATCTTCCGTCATCCGATGCCGCTCGACAGGCGGAATCGGATCGTGGTCATGCTCACGAACTTCTTTCTCCATCTGCACCCTGTGTCGATCAAGAAGCAGGGCATCGCGCTCTCCTTCACATGGTGCATGGGGGGCGTGACGTTTTTCCTGTTTATGGTGGAGACCGTCACGGGCGTGCTCCTCATGTTCTACTACCGCCCCACGCTCGAATGGGCCTACAACGACATCCTGGCCCTGCGGGACGTGACGAGTCTGGGCATCCTCCGTGAATTGCACCGGTGGGCTGCCCACGCGATGGTGATTACCACGTGGCTCCACATGTACCGCGTGTTTCTCACCGGAAGCTACAAGCCGCCGCGAGAATTCAATTGGGTCGTGGGCGTCATTCTTCTGCTGCTGACGCTTCTCCTCTCCTTCACCGGCTATCTGTTGCCTTGGGATCAGCTTGCGATTTGGGCGATCACGGTGGGTTCGAACATGGCGAGGGCCACGCCGTTTCTGGGCTACGAAGGCCCAGGCGCGCAACTCCTCACCATCGGTGGGATCGACATGATCACCGATGGCTCCGACGCAAGGTTTGGTCTCTTGGGCGCACGGTTTGTTGGCGAGGAGACGCTGAACCGCTTCTATGTGCTCCACTGCATCGCCATCCCGCTGGCGGTGGCCCTGCTCCTGGCGATCCACTTCTGGCGGGTTCGGAAGGACGGAGGCATCAGCGGCCCGCTCTGATCGCGGTACCCAACCATCCACCATGCATTCTGATCCGTTCTTCCTCACTAACGTTGCCGGCTTTCTCGGGGGCTACTACGTCTTCATCGCCGCGATGAACGGCGTGTTCGCGTTTCTGTTGTGGAAGCAGTACGGTCAGACTGGGCGGGCCGTCACGTGGGCGGCTTTTTCGGCTGTGCTGATGGTGCTGGCGAGCCTCGCTCTGTCGGGATCGTCGGCGCTTGTCCCGGCTTTGCCCGCCGGTGTCCGCTCTCTCGTCAATACGCTCTCAGGGCCGGTGCTCTACTCGCTCGGAACGGTTGGCCTGTGCACCGTTCTCTTCGTCTTCCGGGCGTACTTCGTGCAGCCCGTGGTGGCCTGGACGATCCTCAATGCGGCGCTTGTCCTCATGGGGCTCGCCATGGCCGATCAGAACTTCGCGGCCATTGTCATGAAGCCCGACAACGTGCCGATCGTGGGCTTGGTCTTCCTCCTCGCGTTCTTTACCTGGGTGGCCACAAAGCAGGCGGTCGTGAATGACGAGCGAACCGCCCGCGGCGAGCCCCCGATGGAGAAGCTCGACGACGAGAAGGTGCTCGTGTGGCCCGACCTCGTCTATACCGAGTTGATCTGCATGGTGGCGGTGTCCGCGTTTCTGCTGGTGTGGGCCATCTGCCTACCCGCGCCGCTCGAGGAGCCGGCTTCGAGTGTGAAGACGCCGAACCCGTCAAAGGCACCGTGGTACTTCCTCGGCCTTCAGGAAATGCTCGTCTACTTCGATCCTTGGTACGCGGGTGTCGTGCTGCCGAGCTTCGTGATCTTCGGCCTCATGGCGATGCCCTACCTCGACTACAACAAAAAAGGCAACGGCTACTACACGATTGCGGAGCGGAAGTTCGCCTACATCACATTCCAGTTCGGCTTTCTCGTGCTCTGGATCACGCTCATCATTTTGGGCACGTTCCTTCGCGGCCCAAACTGGAACTTCTTTGGGCCCTTTGAGTACTGGACGCCATACAAGGTCGAGGTGCTCAACAACGTCGATCTCAATCAGATGTTCTGGGTCAATTGGCTGGACATGCCGCTGCCGCGGGCGGCTGCCGATGCGCCGGGGTACATGCAGTTTGGGATGATCGTGCTTCGGGAGCTTCCAGGCCTTTTGTTGCTCGGGTTTTACTTCGTCGCTCTGCCGCCACTCATGGCGGTGACCGTCTTTCGCGGGATGTTCGCGAAGATGGGCCTCATTCGTTACATGATCATGTCTTCGCTCATGCTCCTCATGCTGTCGCTTCCGCTCAAGATGGTCGTTCGGTGGACCCTCAACCTGAAGTACATCGTGTCGATCCCTGAGTTCAAGCTGAATTTCTGAGCCCGCTCCCGGCGGCCCCGGATCAAAGTCACCACCCATGCCCGCAACCGAACAGACCTGGCGCGACATCAAGCTGCTCCACGTGGTGTTCGCGGTTTCCGCGATCGGGCTGTTAGTGACGACGGTATGGATGCTGGCGGTCGACCACGACAGGCCATGGAAGCAGTATGCCCGCGGCTTCCGGGAGCTCGAGACGTGGTCGGCTTTGGCGCGAACGAAGCAGCAGGATCTTGCCGACTATAGGGCTGGTGGTGCCGAGCTCGAGAAGGCTTTGGCCGACGCGCGACGGTCGCCTGTTGACGCGGCGCTCGCCGAGGAGTTTGTGGCGGCGCTGGGCGCTGTGTCCGAGGATGCCCAGGCAGCCACCTTCATTGAGCAGGATATTCGGCGGCTCCGCGCGCTTCGTTCCGATGTTGACGATAAGCCGTCTGACGCAACGGTCGTTGTTGAAGAC
>CAYZHH010000336.1:2862-3467 GCA_964478275.1 uncultured Candidatus Kuenenia sp. | reverse complement strand
CGAGCGCCACCTACCGGCAATCGGCGGTGACCACACCCCAGAAGGCCACGCTTGATCGCGACAACCGGTTCTTCTCGCGCGGGCCCCGGTTCCGCATGGATGCGGAGATGATTCGCGACCAGGCGCTCGCAGCCTCAGGCCTCCTCGTACGAAAACTCGGTGGCCCGAGTGTGAAGCCCTACCAGCCCGAGGGTGTCTGGGAAGCGGTGGCGATGCCGGAGAGCAACACGAAGAACTATGCGGCCGACAAGGGAGAGAATCTCTACCGTCGAAGCCTCTATTGGTTCTGGAAGCGGTCGGCGCCACCGGCGTCGCTCGACATTTTCAATGCGCCTTCGCGTGAGGTGTGTACTGTGAAGCGGGAGCGGACCAATACACCGCTCCAGGCGCTCGTGACGCTCAATGATCCGCAGTTTGTCGAGGCAGCCCGGGCGCTTGCCGATCTCGCGCTCGAACAGGCGGGCGATGACCAGGCTCGGCTCGACTTCGTAGCCCGTCGGCTTCTGGGGCGGCCGCTGGAGTCTGACGAACTGGAGATCGTGGGCGGGTCTCTTGCAACGCTTGCCACCCACTACGCTCAACATCCCGACGACGCTGCCACACTC
>CAYZHH010000336.1:0-2852 GCA_964478275.1 uncultured Candidatus Kuenenia sp. | reverse complement strand
TGGGTGAGTCGAAGCCGCGATCGGCTGATGCCCCACAACTTGCCGCCTGGACGATGCTTGTCAACGAGCTTTTGAACCTCGACGAGGTCCTTTGCAAATGAGCAGCAGCAATAAAAGGCCCCGGCGGCAGCCGGGGGACTGCGGGCGGAATGCCATCCCGTTGGCAATCACTCGCGGTCTCGCCCAACAGCCCGCCGTCCCCTCGCTCGTGCGAGGGGCTTTGATGAAGCATTCAACGATCGACTGACTGGAGTGTATCCGATGATGCCATCGCTCAACCCAATCGCCGAGCTCAACCTGAACCTCACCCGTCGTCGGTTCTTCGAGCAGGGGAGCCACCTACTCGGCGGTGCCGCGCTGGCCACGCTCATGGGCGAAGCTGCTGCGAGCGGCGCGACGGCTTCCGTGACGCCAGGCGTCACGCGGGTGCCTGGTGCAATCGGCCCACACTTCGCCCCGAAGGCAAAGCATGTGATCTACCTGCACATGGTGGGCGGGCCGCCGCAGCAGGATATGTATGACTACAAGCCGCAGATGAATGACTGGTACGACAAGGACCTCCCGGAGAGCATCCGCAAAGGCCAGCGGCTCACCACGATGACGTCGGGGCAGTCGCGGTTCCCGATCGCCCCATCCATCTTCAAGTTTGCCCGGCAGGGCAAGTGCGGCATGTGGATGTGCGAGCTGTTGCCCTGGACGGCCAAGGTGGCCGACGACCTTTGTTTCGTCCGCTCGATGCACACCGAGGCAATCAACCACGAGCCCGCGATCACGTTCATGCAGACCGGCAACCAGATCACCGGCCGGCCCTGCCTTGGCTCCTGGGCAAGCTACGGTCTCGGGTCGCTCAATCAAGATCTTCCGACGTTCGTCGTGTTGGTGGCTCGTTCGACGGTGGTTGAGCAGGCCCAGGCTATCGGTGCCCGCCTCTGGTCGAGTGGGTATCTGCCGGGCGAGCATGCCGGCGTGAGTTTTCGCTCGGCGGGCGATCCTATTCTCTACCTCAACAATCCTCCCGGGGTCTCGGCCGCCGTTCGCCGCCAAACGCTCGACGGCATCCAGGCGCTCAACGAGCGGAACCTCGCCAAGATCGGCGACCCCGAGACTCGCACCCGCATCGCCCAATACGAGATGGCCTTCCGGATGCAGTCGAGCGTGCCCGATCTCACCGACATGGCGAGCGAGCCGCAATCCACGCTCGATCTCTACGGTGAGCAGGTGACGAAGCCCGGCTCATTTGCCAACTCGGTCCTCATGGCCCGCCGCATGGTGGAGCGGGGCGTGCGGTTCGTGCAGATCTATTTGAATCACTGGGACCATCACGCCAACGTCGTGGGCCGGCTCAAGAACGGCTGCAACGACATCGACCACGCCACCTACGGCCTGATCACCGACCTCAAGGCCCGCGGTCTCTTGGACGAGACACTCGTCGTCTGGGGCGGTGAGTTTGGCCGCACGGTCTATTCCCAAGGCGGCCTGACGAAGCAGAACTATGGCCGCGACCATCATCCCCGCTGCTTCACGATGTGGATGGCCGGCGGTGGATTCCGGGGCGGTCAGATCTACGGCGAGACCGACGACTTCTCCTACAACGTCATCAAAGACCCCGTGCACATCCGTGACTTCCACGCCACGGTGCTCAACCAGCTCGGCTTCGACCACGAGCGGCTCACCTACCGTCATCTGGGGCTTGATTTCAAGCTCACGGGCGTAGAGCATGCCCGCGTAATCAACGATCTTCTGGCGTGATATCCTAGCTGTCCGTGGACAAAGCCCTCCATGGCCTTTGCTCACTTGGCCGACCGATGGCAAAGCCGAGGTTTGCCATGGTCGGTAACCGCCGCATCGTGCGGCGGAGAACGATTTTCACAGTCTATGAATGGGCTGCCCCGAAGTCTTTGGAGAGAGAACATGACGCGGTTCGTCGGCGGTTGTGTGTTCGTGGCGCTCGTGGCTGCGGTGATGGTGGCCGGCGGCACGGCATGGGCGCAGAAAGACAAGGGCAAGAAGAAGGGGCCACGGCCCGCCGATCGCCTCGAGACGGCGCAGGAGTTTCTTGCGATTCCGCCACGGCCCGCGCGTCCCGCACTTCCGCCGAGCGCGCTGCCGCTTGCGTTCATGGACGGCGAGCGGATCGCCTTCCTGGGCAACTCAACCGCCGAGCGCATGAACCTCTTTGGGCACTTTGAGACGCTCCTTCACGAGCGGTTCCCAGACAAGAAACTCGTGGTTCGTAACTTCGCCAGGCCCGCCGACGAGGTGGCCATCCGCCAGCGTCCCAACGACTACACGAAGCTCGACGATCCGCTGGCCGCCTTCGGGGCCGACACGTATCTCTTGTTTTTCGGTTTCAACGAGTCGTTCGCCGGTCCCGCCGGCATCGAACAATTCAAGGCCGACTACGCGAAGTATCTCGATGAAGTCGCGGCAAAGTATGCACGCGACGACACGAAGGCTCCGCCACGGTTTGTGATCGTCTCGCCGATCGCGGTCGAGGATACGGGTGATCCCCTGCTGCCTTCCGCCGCAGACCGCAACGAGATCCTCGCGAAGTACCGCGACGTTGCTCGCGACGTCGCAGCAGCGCGGGGCATCGCCTTTGCCGACATTTTTGATGCTACCCAGGCGGCATTTGCCAGCAAGGGGCAGGAACCGTTCACGATCAACGGCTGCCACGTAAGTGACGCTGGTGACCGCCTCGTGGGCGAGGCCCTCGACAAGACGCTTTTTGGCGCACCGCCCGCCAAGCGACTCTCCCCTGAGGCCTTCGAAAAGCTTCGGGCCGCGGTCAATGACAAGTCGTGGGTGCATCTCCAGGATTACCGGATGCTCAACGGCTGGTATGTCTACGG
>CAYZHH010000335.1:1662-3483 GCA_964478275.1 uncultured Candidatus Kuenenia sp. | reverse complement strand
GGCTACGAGAGCTTTAATCCCTATCCGTCTCTCTCCGAGAACAGATCATGAACCATCGCCGCGTTTCCGTAGCCCGCATTCTCGCGATTACGTTTTGCGGTGCCCTGACCATCGCAACTTCGGCGCGGGCGGAGGATGCGGCGCGAGATGCCGAGATTCGGCGGGGATCCGAGACGGCGAAAGGTGGTTTTCAGAACGAAGAGGATGTGTGCACCGCCTTCAACGACTGGCAGCACGATGCGGAGGCCCGCGGATGGCTCGTCACCATGCACGGCCGCATCGACGATATTGAGGCCGTTGCCGCATCCATCCCACGCGGCGCCAAGGCAAAGACCGACGTCGAGGTTCGCGTCGCGACACCCGATGGCGAAACCCGCTACGGCATCTCCATCAAGCTCGTGAGCACGAAGGGGGGGTTCAACCAGATCGACAAGCGGTGGCTCGACACCTACGCCACCATGTGGGACATGCCGACTGATGTAGGAGAAGCCCTGAAACACTTCGTCGGCGAAACTCCGCCGACCACGCCCGGCCGCGATCCTGATCGCATGTTCCTGACCGAGCTGCCGCCCGACACGCAAAAGAAGGTGGTGGACTTCTTCATCGAGCGCCGCGACCAAATCATCTCCGACCTCTTCGCTGGGGATGGCGATCATGCCGCCGGATGGTTCCTCGTCACCGTGCGAGACCAGGACGAGGGCGACGACGAGCCACATCCAAAACGATCGATCCTCGTCTCCACGGCTGCGGCTGCGGCGTTTTTTGGCGAGGGCGACGTGGCGATCACGCCGGCCGGAAGCCTCCGCATCGGCCGCATTACGATGCAGCGAAAGGGGGGCGACAACGGTCGCAAGTCGGCCCAAATGCTCCAGTTCAAGATCGACCCTACGGATCTTTTTGAGCGGAAAGAGTCTGGTAGTCTTGACCCGGTTTCGCGGCAGGTCGCGACACCATACCCGAACGATACGGAGCGAGACGATGGCACAGGCGAGTGAGGCGTTCCCGGAGATTTCGCGAATCCGTTACGAGGGCCCGAAGGCCTCAACCATGCTGGCCTTCCGCCACTACGACGCCGACGCGATCGTGGAAGGCAAGCCCATGCGAGAGCATCTCCGCTTTGCCGTCTCCTACTGGCATACCTTCCGCGGCACGGGCTCCGATCCGTTCGGTCCCGGCACCATGATCCGCCCCTGGGAGACCGGCGGCGACTCGCTCGACATGGCGCTGCGTCGCGTGGACGTGGCATTCGAGTTCCTCGAAAAGCTGGGTGTCGAGCTGTATTGCTTTCACGATCGCGATGTGGCGCCCGAGGGCGCGACGCTCGCCGAGAGCCACAAGAATCTCGATTCGATCGCCGATTCCCTCCTCGCGCACCAACAGCGGAGCGGCATCAGGCTGCTCTGGGGCACGGCCAACCTTTTTTCGAATCCCCGGTACGTCCACGGCGCGGCCACGAGCCCGAATGCGGAGTCGTTCGCCTACGCCGCGGCCCAGGTGAAGAAGGCGCTCGAGGTCACCCATCGCCTCGGCGGCGCGGGCTATGTGTTCTGGGGCGGTCGCGAAGGCTACCAGTGTCTCTGGAACACCGACATGAAGCGGGAGATCGACCACCTCGCCGCCTTCATGCACATGGCCGTGGATCATGCGAAGGCCATCGGCTTCACCGGCCAGTTCTACTTCGAACCCAAACCCCGTGAGCCGATGAAGCACCAGTACGACTTCGACTCGGCCACGTGCATCAACTTCCTGCGAAGCTACGGCCTCGAGAAGCACGTGAAGATGAACATCGAGACCAACCACGCCACACTGGCCGGTGAAGCC
>CAYZHH010000335.1:0-1652 GCA_964478275.1 uncultured Candidatus Kuenenia sp. | reverse complement strand
GGCCGGCCACGAGATGCAGCACGAGCTCGAGTACGCCGGCATGCAGGGTTTTCTGGGGTCGATCGATGCCAACACCGGCGACACCCTCGTGGGCTGGGACACCGACCAGTTCCCCACCAACATCTATCTCACAACCCAGATCATGTATTCGATCCTGAAGTACGGCGGCATCGCCCCCGGCGGGATCAATTTTGACGCCAAGGTTCGCCGCGAAAGTTTTGAGCCAGCCGATCTTTTCCACGCTCACATCGGCGGCATGGATGCATTCGCCCGCGGCCTCACGATCGCCGCAGCGATGCGGGCCGACGGGGCGATCCAGAAACTCGTCGAGGAGCGTTACGCCTCGTGGGAAGGTCCACTCGGCCAGCGGATCGAGGCAGGCAAGGAGACGCTCGCGTCTCTCGAGAAGGAAATGCTCGCCAAGGGTGAAGCCGAACGCTGCCGCAGTGGCCGGCAGGAGCTCTTCGAGAACGTGATCAATACCTACCTCTGACGTCCGCTCGCGCCGGAGGCTTTGAGGCCGCGATGGGCCGACACGCCACAACCAAGCTCACGTTCGTCCTTCTGACAGCAACCGCGGCGCTGCTGGCTCCCGATCTCGCGGTCGCGCAGGATCGGCAGGGCCTGGCCCATGCGGCGTGGCCACTCGAGGCCATCGAGCTGACTGACGGGAGGCGACTCGAAGGACTCGTGATCGCGCCGGCGAAGGTCTCTGGCACGCCAGCCCACGATGCCGGGGATATCGAGTTCCTCCAGATCGTGCGGCGGCCGGGCCGCCCCATGCACCTCGTGTCCTGGCCCGCATTTTCCGCCACCGGCATCCGGTTCGTTGAGCGTCTCGCACCAACCGAACAGGACACGCTCCGCGGGCGGGTGGAAGCGTTCCGGGCCGAGCGACGTCGGCAGGATGAAGCGACGTCAATTCGGCTCTCCCGGCAGGGCGAAGAGGGGCCCTGGATGTTCGAAGACCCGGCCTTCACGCTCGTGAGCTCGGCCGACCCGACCCTCACCCGCGAGGCGATCGTACGGCTCCAGCTCATCTTCCAGGCGCTCGAGTCGCTCGTACCTCCCGTTGGGCCCGCCGGGCCGGTGACGGTGCGGCTCTGCGGATCGCTCGCCGAATACCGTGCCACCCAGGAGGAGCTTGGGCTGCGGCTCGAAAACCCGGCCTTCTATCTCTCGCAGCGGCGACTCCTCGTGGCCGGGAGCGAGCTGCCAACATTGCTGCAACAAGGGCGTGCTACAGACGACCAGCTCGATGCAGCCCGCCAACGGCACCTCGAACATGGCAACCTCCTCGACCAGCGGCTACGAGGCCTCGCGGCCGATCTCGAGGCTTCGGGAACGCCTCGCGACGACCGTGTCGAGATCGTCCGACGAGCCCGCATCCGCGGCACACGGGAGCAGGCCGAGGCGATCGCCGGCATCGAGGCGGCACGGCGAGCCAACGCTGCGGTCATCGACGCAGCCCGACGCCGGTTTCATGAGCGACTCGCCCACGAGGCGTGGCACGCCTACGCCGATGGTCGGCTCCGCACCGACAAGGCCCGCGGCCTGCCAACTTGGCTCGATGAAGGCCTCGCGCAGGTGGTCGAAACCGCCCCGCTTGAAGCGGGCGAGATCCGGCTCGATGCCCCCGACCCCCATCGACT
>CAYZHH010000334.1:0-3486 GCA_964478275.1 uncultured Candidatus Kuenenia sp. | reverse complement strand
TCGTGCTCACCCCGCGAACGCCCTGGCAATTAGGGAAAGCTTGGCAAGATCGCGATAGCGGCGGCGATTGCGATGGCGAGCACGATCCCGCGGGCGATCATCGGGCGGTGCGGCCCGGCGAGGGTCACCACTCCCACAAGGACGCCCCCGGCCGCGAGGAGGAGTGCGAGCGCCATGAGCGGCTCGGCCGACCGTGTGCCCGAGGGCGGCGGCAGAAACACAGCAACGATGGCAGGCCAGCCTGGGTACACGAGATATCGGGCAGCCATGCGGACGGTGTACCGCAGCGACCCAGGTAGTTCGGAGCGGCCGGCAGCCCCAGCCATGAGCCGTTGGCCCGCAACACCCCTCGGCCCCACCGTGGCCACCGGCAATGCCAACAGGAGAAACCACCCGACAGCCAAGAAGGCATAGGCCCACGCGAACTCGGGCGCGAGGAAGTAGCAGAAGACCATGCCCGCGAGCGACGACACCTGCGCCGCCGCAAGCAACGGCTTTGAAGCCCCGAGGGCCGGAGTGCTCGTGACGAGCGTGCTCAGGGACGCCAACCACGTGGGACGATCCCGCATCATGCACCCCTCGCCGACACGAATTCCTCACGCGAGGCCCCGAGGCCGAACCCGGCCCTGCACCCGCAGGGGAAGGCCCAGAATTCTCAAAAAACCCTCGGCGTCGGTCTGGTCGTACGAACCGCCCGCCTCCATCGACGCGATCGCTGCATCGTACAGGCTCTGACCGCTCTCCCGACTCTTCACGAGCATGTTGCCCTTGTAGAGGTTCAACTCCACGCGGCCCGTCACCGGCTTTTGGGTCTCGCGAATGAAGGCCAGGAGCGCATCCATCTTCGCGCAGTACCAGAAGCCGTAATAGACCATCTCGGCCACCTCGGGGGAGAGGCGATCGCGAAGATGGACAAGGTCGCGATCGAGCGTCATCTGCTCGACGAGCCGGTGGGCTTCGTAGAGGAGCGTCATGCCGGGGGCCTCGTAGACCCCGCGGCTCTTCATGCCGACGAGACGATTCTCGACGATGTCAGTGCGCCCGATCCCATTGCGACCACCGATCTCATTCAGGGCAAGGACAATCTCGTGGGCCGCCATGGGCTTCCCGTTGACCGACGCCGGCACGCCCGCGACGAAATCGATCGCCACGGTCTCCGGCGTATCAGGAGCGTCCTGCGGCGACACGGTCATCCCAAACTCTACGAGGCTAAATCCGTCGGTGGTGAGCTCTTCAAGCAGGCCTGCCTCATAGCTCGTATGGAGGCAGTTCTCGTCCGAGCTGTAAGGCTTGCTCTTGGAAGCCTTCACCGGGATGTTCTTCGCGTCGCAGAAGGCGATGAGCTCCTGGCGGCCGGGGAACCGTTCGCGGAATCGGGCGATCCGCCACGGGGCGAGCACCGTGATGCCCGGATCGAGCGCCTCGGCGGCAAGCTGGAAGCGGCACTGGTCATTGCCTTTGCCAGTGGCGCCATGAGCGAAGACCGTGCAGCCCTCGCGGTGGGCGATCTCGACACAGACCTTCGAGATGAGCGGCCTCGCGATGGAGGTGCCGAGGAGATACGTGCCCTCGTAGCGGGCCTGCCACTGCATCGTGGGGAAGGCGAGGTCGCGGCAAAGCTCCTCACGAACATCGACGATAAGCGACTTGATCGCGCCACACGTCTGCGCCTTTTCGAGGGTCGCCTGCCGATCCTCGCAGGGCTGGCCGAGGTCGACATAGACCGCGACCACGTCGTAGCCCTCTTCGATGAGCCATCCCAGGATCACCGAGGTGTCGAGGCCACCGGAGTAACCCAGCACACACTTTTTCTTCATGATGAATCCAGAACCCTTCTTACCGCGGAACCACTCTGCCGCCGCACGATGCGGCGGCTGCCGACCATGGCAAACCTTGGCTTTGCCTTCGGTCGGCCTGGGTGGACAAAGGCCATGAATGGCTTTGTCCACGGAAAACTAGACTTCGTGAACGAGGGCCATATTGTGCCCGCCCGTTCCGAAACCGGAACCCGCCACCAGCAAAATCCGATCGCCTTTGGCGATGCGTCCCTCCGCAATCGCCCAGCGACAGACATGGTCGAGGAGGGCCCCGGTGTCAGTGGACGCGGCGCCCGCCAGCGGCGTCACGCCCCAGTAGAGGGACATCTGACGGAGCGTGGCGAGGTTGTCGGAGACACCGACGGTCGGCACCGCGCCCCGCCTCTTGGAGCGAGCGATCGCCGTCAGGCCCGACTTACTCGCAACGACAAATAGCTTGGCGTCGAGCTCGCCGGCGATGCGGCTGGCGCCGTCGACCACCGCCTGCGTGATCGGATGGAGCCCTTCGACGAGGAACTCGGGGGACGGCAGAAACTCCTGCACGGGCACGCCGGCGCTGCCCCGCTCGGCCATGAAGCGTCCTTCCATGTATCGCCAGCGGTCGGCGAGGTATTGCTTCTCGGTCTCGCGGGCGATCCGTCGCATCATCTCGACGACGAGCCGCGGGTGTTCGCCGATGGCGGTCTCGCCGGAGAGCATGCAGGCGTCGGCGCCGTCGAGGATCGCGTTGGCCACGTCGGTCGCCTCGGCCCGCGTAGGGCGGCGAGCGTGCTGCATGCTGTCGAGCATCTGCGTCGCCACGATCACCGGTTTTTGGTATCGCTGGCACACGCGGATGATCCGCTTTTGCACCATAGGCATGCTCGCGACATCGGTCTCGACGCCGAGATCACCACGGGCCACCATCACCACGTCGGCCGCATCCACGATCATTTCGAGGGCTTCAACCGCTTCTCGCTTTTCGATCTTGGCGACGACCTTAGCCTGCGAGCCGCGGGTGCGAAGCAGCTCCTTGAGGAGCTTCACTTCAACGGCTGATCGCACGAACGACAGGCTCACAAAATCGATGCCGGAGGTAGCGGCCCATTCGGCATGCCGCCAGTCGTCGGCGCTCATCGCCGCAACCGAGAGTCGAACCCCCGGCAGGTTCACACCCTGGCGGCTCCGCACCGTGCCTCCTTGGACGACGCGGCACTGCACGCGGTCTGCGGTGCGGGCGACAACGACCAGGCTGATCGTGCCGTCGGCAACCATGACGGAGTCGCCGGGAGAAAGCTCGTCCACAAACGGGGCGTACGTGACCGTGAACTCGCGAGGACCGCTCCCCTCGAGCCCACGCACAAAGAAAATCTCCTCGCCTTCAAGAAGCTCGGTCATGCCGTCGGGCAATTCGCCAAGGCGGATCTTGGGGCCGGCGAGATCGGCAAGGACCCCGACCGGCCGACGCAGCTCGTCGGAGATGCGGCGGATGCGGGCGAGCGACTCGGCATGCTCTTCGAGCGTGCCGTGGGCCATATTCAGACGAAAGACGTTGACACCCGCCTCGACGAGGCCGCGAATCGCCTCTTCGGAGCAGGATGCTGGCCCGAGCGTGGCAACGATCTTGGTGCGGACGGTGTCTGGCGGTGTGGGGACTGGGAGCGTCATGGTGGGCATCCAGGCGGGGTGG
>CAYZHH010000333.1:0-3500 GCA_964478275.1 uncultured Candidatus Kuenenia sp. | reverse complement strand
GCGATCGGCCCAACCGGCCCGAGCTTCTGTTTTTGAACGGGCCGCCGCAGGGCAAGGCGCTCGAGGCTCACGGCGTGCGGTGGAAGGAAGTCGATCCGACGGCCCATCTGCTGGCCGGCCGGGCCACAGCCATCATCGTGAATGCCGCCAACAAGCTGGACGCGCTCTCTCGCGACCAGATCGAAGGAGTTTTCAGCGGTGCCATCGACGACTGGGCGTTGATCGAAGGCACGGGCCTCACCCCGCCCGAGCGCCGCATGCCCGGGACGAAGAGCGCGGACGTTATCCCGGTCAATCGACTCGGGCTTCGCAAGAACGATCCTGCCGCTGAGCTGTTTCAGCGAGCGCGACCCGCCAAGGCCAAGCAGGGACGCATGACGTTTTTGCCTGGTACGCCCGAGGTCGTGGCAGCCGTCGGCATCGATCCCTACGCCATCGGGATTGTGGACCTCGCGGCCATGTCAACAACGGGCCAGACGATCAAGGTGCTTGGGGTGAAGCTCGACGGGAACGCAGCGGGAGCACCGGCGAGGATTGTTCGGCCGTCTGCCGATGCGATCCATGATGGGACGTATCCCTTCGCCGAGCGGGTGAGTGTGTATGTGCATCCGGAGGCGAGTGACGCGGCCAAGGGGTTTGCGAAGTTTTTGGCGGGTGAAGGACGCAACACGGTAGGCGAACGCGCGGGTGAGGGCACGAAGGCAGACCCGGTGAAGCAGGCATATGAGAAGCACGGGCTGGTGCCGCTGGGATTGGGCCGCGCACAGGAAGATCACAGCGAGGGGCAGCGCAAGGCCCTTTTCCCATCGGACAGCAAGCCAGCGCCAGGGCCTTCCTGGTCGTTTCCTTGACGAGCCGCTGTTACTGGCCCTGCCAAAACGGCACGGGGGATGAGGTGGCCGCGGATGGCCGGCCCTGATTCAGCCTTTTTTCCCGAGAGATATCCGCTATCGGATATCTCGGCACGCGGATTGCATTCGTCTGGGGCAACCCGTCGCGGGGCTGCCAAACGGCGCCGCGTGCGACCGGGCCTAGAGTCCGACCTTCGGAGGAAAATTGTCGTGGCAAAACAGATGGTGTTTGACGATGAGGCCCGCCAGCCGCTGCTCGCCGGCGTTTCCAAGCTCGCCCGTGCGGTGAAAAGCACGCTCGGCCCCCGCGGCCGTAATGCGGTGCTCGACAAGGGATGGGGCTCCCCCAAGGTGACCAAGGACGGCGTCACCGTCGCCGAGGCCATCGACCTCGAAGACCCGTACGAAAATCTTGGCGCCCAGCTCGTCAAAGAAGCTGCCAGCAAGACCAACGACGTTGCCGGCGACGGCACGACCACCGCGACGGTGCTGGCCGAAGCCATCTTCCGCGAGGGACTCAAGATGATCGCTGCGGGTGCAGACCCGATGGCGCTCTCGCGCGGGATCCACAAGGCCGTTGAGGCGGTCTCGAAGTCGGTGCTCGCGATGGCCACGAAGATCGACGAAAAGAACAAGAAGGAGCTCGTTCAGGTCGCGACGATCGCTGGCAACAACGATCCCACGATCGGCAATGTTCTCTCCGAGGCCTTTCTGAAGGTCGGCAAAGATGGCGTGATCACGGTCGAAGAAGGCAAGCAGGCCGAAACGACGGTGGACGTTGTTGAGGGCATGCAGTTTGACCGTGGCTTTCTCTCGCCTCATTTCGTGACCGATGCGGAGAACCAGGTCTGCGAGCTCGAGAACGCGTATATCCTCACGTTCGAGGAGAAGATTTCGCAGGCCAAGCATCTCGTGCCGTTGCTCGAGGCCGTCAGTAAGTCGGGCAAGCCGCTCGTGATCATTGCCGAGGATGTCGAGGGCGAGGCGCTCGCCACGCTTGTCGTCAATAAGCTCCGTGGCATCGTGCAATCGGTGGCGGTGAAGGCCCCCGGCTACGGCGACCGTCGCAAGGCCATGCTCGGCGACCTCGCTGTGCTGACTGGTGGTCAGGCCATCTTCAAGGATCTCGGAATTGCCCTCGATGCCGTCAAGCTCACCGACCTTGGCCGTGCCAAGAAGGTGATCATCGAGGCGGATAACACGACGATTGTCAGCGGTGCAGGCACCAAGGCCGCCATCGACGGCCGTGTCGCCCAGATCCGAAGCGAGATCGAGACGACGACAAGCGACTACGACCGCGAGAAGCTCCAGGAGCGGCTCGCCAAGCTCGCGGGTGGTGTGGCCCAGATCAATGTCGGGGCTGCGACCGAGACCGAGATGAAGGAGCGAAAGGCTCTCATCGACGATGCCAAGAGCGCCGTGCAGGCAGCCCTTGCCGAGGGCATTGTCCCCGGCGGTGGCGTGGCCCTTCTGCGGAGTGAGAAGTCGATCGAGAAGCTCGATCTCGACGGCGATGAGAAGCTCGGGGCGTCGATCGTGAAGAACGCGCTCAAGTATCCGCTCGAAGCGATTGCCGAGAACGCGGGCGTCGATGGCTCGGTGGTCGTCAATCGTGTCCGTCAGATGAAGGGCAAGAACGACGGCTACGACGCGGACAAGGGAGAGTATTGTGACCTTGTCGCTGCGGGGGTCATCGATCCCGCCAAGGTTGTCCGCACCGCCCTCCAGAATGCCGCCAGCGTGGCTGCCCTCTTGCTTACGACCGACTCGCTCATCACCGAAATCCCCAAGGATGATGAAGAGGCGGGCGGCGACGGCCACGACCATCACGGGATGGGCGGCGGCATGGGTGGCATGGGAGGAATGCCCGGCATGGGTGGCATGCCTGGGATGATGTAAGCCCCAATGCCGCGATCGATTTTCAATACGTTTTCAAACAACTTTAGATCTGGAGACTCAAACAATCATGGCTGCAAAGAACCTGAAGATTCGTCCTCTCGATGACCGCGTTGTCGTGGAGCCCGTTGAAGCCGAAGAGCGAACTGCCGGCGGCATCGTTCTGCCCGACTCGGCCAAGGAAAAGCCACAGCGTGGCCACGTCTTGGCTCTTGGCCCAGGCAAGCTGCTCGAGAACGGCCAGCGCTCGCCACTGGCCGTCTCCGTCGGTGACGAAGTGATCTACGGCAAGTACTCGGGCAGCGACATCGAGGTCGACGGCCACGACGTCAAGATTCTCCGCGAGAGCGACATCTTGGCCAAGGTTCTTGCCTGATTGTTCCTGATCCCGCATCCGAGTTCTCGCTCAATCCCAGTTCAATTTTCCATAGCTCATTACTCCACTTGGAGATCGTTCCGTGCCCAAGCAACTGATGTTTGATGACACCGCCCGTGCCAAGCTCCTCAAGGGCGTCGAGAAGCTCGCCGCCGCCGTCGCCGTGACGATGGGCCCCACTGGCCGCAACGTCATCATCGACAAGTCGTTCGGCGGGCCGACCGTCACCAAGGACGGCGTCACGGTGAGCAAGGAAGTTGATCTCGAAGACGCATTCGAGAACATGGGCGCCAAGCTCGTGAACGAAGTCGCTTCCAAGACCTCTGACATCGCCGGCGACGGCACGACCACGGCCACCGTGCTCGCGCGGGCCATCT
>CAYZHH010000332.1:0-3545 GCA_964478275.1 uncultured Candidatus Kuenenia sp. | reverse complement strand
GCGGGTCGTGGAGTGGATGGCCCGGCCGCCTACCCAGATCGACTTGACCACCGATTGCTCCCACTGCCGCACCCACTCGGCAGATTGGCCGGCTGGCCTGGTTCGGCCGGCCAATCTGCCGAGTGGAGGCATCGCGGGCGATCACCGCCACCGCGTCGAACTTCTGATAGGCCTCCAGGCTCGGTTGGTGGATCGTGACCAGGATCGTCTTCCCGGAGTCCGCCAGCGACCGCAGGAGCTCGAGGACGGAGATGGTGTCGGTGCTGGAGAGGCCGGAGGTCGGCTCATCGAGAACGAGGATCGGCGGGTCGGTGAGCAGTTCCATCGCGAGGTTGACCCGTTTCCGCTGGCCGCCGCTGATGCCGCGCTTCCGCTGATCGCCCACACGGGTGTGCTCGGTGCCTTCGAGGCCGAGCTGGGAAAGCACCTGCCGGATGCGGCGGGCGATCTCGTTGTTGGCCATGTCCTTCGGAAGCCGAAGCCGGGCCGCGTACCAGAGTGCCTGCCAGACGGTGAGGTCGGCGTGGAGGATGTCGTCCTGTGGCACGTAGCCGATCCGGCCTCGGAACAACTCGTAGTGGTCGTGCAGGTCGATGCCGCCGATCAGGATCTGGCCCGCGGCCGGGGAGACCTGGCCGTTGAGCACCGAGAAGAGCGTGCTCTTGCCCGCGCCGCTCGGGCCCATGACCGCCACCAACTCACCCGGCTGGATGACGAGCGACACGTTCTCCAGCAGCCTCTTGCCCCCCGCCTCAACCGCGATGTTCACCACCTCGATGGCGTCGGCCGAGGTGTCCACGGGCTCGAGCGTTCGGGCGTCGTCGGTGAGACGGTAGCGATGATCGCCGACCTGCACGAGCGTGCCGGGGCCGATCTCGATCGGCCGCTCGATGCGGCGGCCGTCCACGAATGTGCCAGTCGTGCTGCCGAGGTCGCGGACGATCACGCGGCCGCGGTCCACAGTCACGGAAGCGTGCAGGGCCGAGACGAGCGGCTGGTCGATCGCCACGCTGGCATTTGCGCGGCGTCCGAACGTGACGGTCGCGGTATCGTCGAGGTGAATCGCACCGCCGGCGGCCGAGCGCGGTGCCGTCCGCTCCAAGTAGTCGCGGAGGGCGCTTCTAGGCAGAGCAGCGTCACCGAAGACGAGCAGATCGTCGAGCGTGATCCGCTCGCGGGCGATCCGCCTGGGCGGCATGCCCATGAACGTGCCGTTGCGGCTGCCGAGGTCCTCGATCCACATGCCGTCTGGGCCGACGAGCACTCGCGCATGACGGGCCGAGACGCTCGACAGCCGCAGCACGAGGTCGTTGTCGGCGGCGCGGCCGATGAGCACGATCCGGGTGGGGCCGGGCTCACTTCCGGCGGTCTTCGGCTGCTTCTCCATCACGATCCTGATTTCGGCCACGCGGGGGCCAACCGGCCCGCCCACGGTTCAAGGCTACGTCGCAACCGCGGCACTGCCAAAAAAACTGACAAAAAACCAGGCAGTGAGCGTGCAGCCCTGCGGGCGGAAGGCCGTCCCACGTACCTCGGATGCCATCTATATGTAGTACATGGCCTCGGCCGACGCCCGGCTGCGGGCCACGAGGTCGGCGAGCGTGGTGCCTTCGAGAATCTCGGACTGGGCGCGGGCGGCGGCCTGCCACGCGTCGCGGAGCACGCCCGCATCACGGGAGTGGGTTGCCAGGCCAGTCGTGAGTGGCGACGGCGTTTCACTCGGGCCTTCCACGGCGTCGCGAATCTCCTGGAGCGTGATCGCTTCCGGGGGACGGGCCAGCCGGTAGCCGCCGGCGGCCCCGCGAACACTCGCCACGATGCCTGCTCGCTTGAGCTCCAGGAGGATGTGGACGAGGAACCGCGACGGCACGTGCTGCGCATCGCAGATCGTTCGCAGCCCCACAGGCGCGTCATCGGCGACGCGGCGGGCGAGCTCGACGGCGGCGAGGGCAGCGTATTCGGTTCGGGCACTGAGTCGCATGACAGAAGTCGCCCAGAAGTTGTGAGGGCTCAGCCGCGAGAATGGAGGCCGCATTCGGTCTTGGCCGAGCCGCTCCAGCGACCGGCTCGCTCATCTTCGTCGGTGTTGATGGCACGCGTGCAGGGCGCGCATCCGATGCTCACGTAGCCACGATCATGAAGCGGGTTGTAGGGCACCTTGTCCTGCACGATCGCATCCCACACCATGGCCTTCGTCCAGTTGGCCAGCGGCGATACTTTGACGACGCCAAACTTGTGGTCCCAGCCCACGATCGGCGCGGCCGCGCGATCCTCACTCTGGTCGCGACGGATGCCGCTCATCCACGCATCGAAGTTGACGAGCACGCGGCGGATGACGGCGAGCTTGCGATCTCCGCAGCAGCGGTCTGGGGCCGTGCGGTAGAGCGGACCATCGTGAAGCCGCTCGTACTCCTCCACGGTTGTGTCGGGCTGTTCGAGGGCCACCTCGATCTTGTATCGCTTCGCGATCTGGTCGCGAAGCGCGAGCGTCTCAGGGAACTGGTAGCCGGTTTCGAGATTGAAGACATGCGTGCTGGGCGATACCGACGCGAGCCAGTGAATGATGAGGCAGCCCTCGGGACCAAAGGCCGTAGCCATCGTGAGCCTTGCTCCAAAGCGTTCCGCGGCCCAGGCGATGATCTCCTGGGGCGTCGACTGCTCGAGCGCTCGGCTCGCCCGAGCCAGTTCCTCCCGCGTCTCGGAAGAAGGCCCTGGGACCGCACCCGACAGGGCGGCCGGCTCGCTTGGCACCACGGGAAGCGTCTCTGCAGCAGCCTGCATCGGAAACCTTACAATTCTGGTCAGGTATCGAACATTCGCGTCTACCTGATTTTTGGATCGGAACGTCTCCGGGTCAAGCCACACCAAAACCGGCCCCACCGGCAAGGTCTGGGCACCCTTCCCCGCTGAGCCCCCCTACTCGGCCGCCCGAAAAACTGAACAATCGCACCGGGCGGGGCTGAGGCTCCGCTCACCGAGAACCCAGGGCGGAGAGCGTGACATGGCTCGCAACGTGGCGGTGGCGGTTGACCTTGGGGCTTCGGGTGGCCGCGTCGTATCGGGTGCCTTTGACGGAAGGCTCCTCGAGCTCGAAGAGGCCCACCGGTTTGAGAACGGCCCTGTCTCACTCGCCGGACAGCTTGTCTGGGATTTGCCTCGGCTGTGGCAGGAGGTCGTGGCTGGCTTGCGAATCGCCGCAAGCCGGCACGCCGGACGGATCACGAGCGTCGGCGTCGATACCTGGGGCGTCGATTTTTCTTTCCTTGGCCGCGACGGAAGCCTGCTTGCCAACCCCGTCTGCTACCGCGATGCCCGCACCCGCGGGATGCTCGCCGCCGCCGAAGCGATCGTGCCAAAGCCGGAGATCTTTGCCGCGACGGGGCTTCAGTTCATGGAGATCAATTCGCTCTACCAGTTTCTCGCCATGCGGAAGGCCGAGAGCAGCGTGTTGGCCGCCGCCGACCGCATGCTCATGATCCCCGACCTCTTTCACTGGCTCCTCTCGGGTGAAGTCTCCAACGAACGCACCAACGCCAGCACGAGCC
>CAYZHH010000331.1:0-3561 GCA_964478275.1 uncultured Candidatus Kuenenia sp. | reverse complement strand
CGAGGCACGATCCTCACGGCGGCAAGCGGACCGGCGTCGGGAGGAAAGAGCACCGGCTCGCGAGAGACTGATGGTGACCCTGCCTCGGAATCGGTGCCCGAGGCAAAGGCTTCGCCGCGCGAACCGGTCGCTGCGACCTCGCCTGGCTTCGGCACGTCAAAGAACAGATAGTCTTCCGGCGGCAGATCGGCGAGCGCCGTGGTGAAGGCCTTGTGAACCTGCCTGAGAATTTGCCTGCTGGCTCGCTCCGACTCGGCCGCGTCAACTTTTTCGAGGGCGGCGTTCACATCGCGTGCGATGGCCTCGCCGGCGGTCACGAGCGCCTCGAGCGCCGCGTCGGCCACGACGCCCGCGCGCGTGCCCGGCGCCAGGGCGATGCGATCAAAGTCGATGAGCCCTTCGAGTCGGCTGTCGGTCCACGGGGCTTGCTGAAAGGGGAGCAACTCTGCGATGTCCCGCAGGACGCGGGTGCCATCCTTGCATAGCGCGACCCCGCCGGAGCCCTCACCGCCTGACCGGGCGTAGAGCTCGACCTGCACGTCTCCGAGCGGCGTCGGATAGCGGCGTGGAAGATCGAGCGGCTCACCGTCGAACTCCCGCGGCACGACCGGAATCTCGCGATGCGTGAGGCGATCGACCACGACAATGGTGACGCCCGTGCGGCGAATGCGGTCGCGAAGCTCTGCGGAAAGATAGCGGGCGATCTTGTCGCCCGTGACGATGTTTCGGGTGGCATCGAGAAGCGGCCCCACCATCACCCGCGTGCCAGCGGCGGTGAGCAGCCCGCGCACCGGCCGGATCACATATTCGCGGCGTCCGCGCACAAGATGAAGCTCAAACGGTCTGCCATCGCTCCCCGCAGAGGTCATGCGGAGCTCTTCGCCGAGGCTCCAGAAGCTCAAGAGCCCGATTCCAAACTCGCCATGCACGCCCTGGCGGCCGCGCACGTCGAGCTGCCGCTTCATCGAGTCGCACAAATGCGTAGCGATCCGCTCGAAGTCGGGCCGCCCCTTCACGGTGGGTGCCACGCCCCGCCCGTCGTCCTCGATCGCGATGAACGTCTGACCGCGTTGCCGGCGGCGAATGATTCGCACGCTGCGCGCCCCCGCGTCGACAGCGTTCTCGACAAGCTCGCAGATCGCCTTGAGGGGATGCGTCTGCGAATGGGCGATGATCGTGATAGCGTTCCACTGGTCGCCGATCTGGAGCGTGCCGGTGGTTGGGCGAGTCGTGTGGGTGGCCATGGGGCCATCCTCGCCGATTTTTTGAGGCCGTCCAGCGAGGCGAGAGTCGAAGCCGGGTGGGATCGGATTGTGGGCCGCTACTGCGTGGAGTCCGAGGCACCCGTCGGAACCGGCACCGACGCCATCCGCGTCCTGGCCTCGGAGGCAACCATGTAGGGCCGCTTGTACTCTGGCATGTAGCCGCGCGCACCACGAACGGTCACCTGCTGGCCCACGAGCGGCGCGAGGTTGACCCCGGGCTGCGGCGTCACAAAAACGAGAACGTTGTTTCCACCGTCCACGAGGGCCCAGCGCGGAGCATCGGGCCGTCGCGACACGACCGTCGCCAGCCGGCCCGTCGTTTCAATTTGGTCAGGCGGCGTCCAATCATTGCGGCCGTCGGCGGAACGCCCGCCCGGCAGTACCCCTGGCCGGATCGGCCGCGAGCCGAGCGCCGACAGGCTCGACCACATCCCACCGATTCTGAGGGATGGATCCTCGGCGGGAGTTGCTGGCTCGAGCGCCCGCTGCTGTGCCTGGACAGCTTCGAACCGGGCGAGGCGGGCATCGATCGCCTCGGCCCGTGTGCGTTCCTCCGCCGACGTCGCTCGAGTAGCTGCTCGTCGGAGCCGGTCGCGGATTCCCGCGAGGTTCCAAGTTTCGCTCTGGCCCGCCACCGCCAGCGACAGGGCCAGATCGATGTCGGCCAGTTCGTCGGCCGGAACCGCTGCGGCTCCGGCGACGGCCGGCGTGGCCGCGGGCGTCGAAAGATCGAAGACATTCGTACCTCGCGGAAGCCATCCCGAGAGAAGCCGTGTCACGCCACCACCTGATGCCAGCGCGCCGGGTGCTTCACCAGCGGCTGGCCCGTCGACTTCGGCTACGGCCCGAGTGACCGCGGAACGGGCGTCGCGAATCGCTTCGAGCGCTTCGCCTGCTGCTGCCAGCCCGACGGCCGCGGATGGCTGCTCGAGCTTGGGAGCTAGCTCCGGCGGGAGGTTCAAGTCGGGGCCCCAGGCCCAGCGAAACTCACCCGCGGGAGGGTCTATGCGAAGCCACTCGCCAGCATGTCGTCCCGAGTCGATTCTCACCCGCTCGACGACTCGCACCCGCTCCCCCGCTTCGAGCGCCACCTGCGTGACATGCCGAAGGTCGTTGATCGCAGACCCGACGCGAGCGACAGCTCGGTCAGTGACCACCACGCCGGTGAAATGATTCTTTGGCATCGCGGCGCTCGTGCCATCCTCTTCAACCACATCGCTGGCTCGAACCCAACTGAAGCTGCCAACTGGCGGCCGCACGGCGCAGTAGCCCGACTCGTCGATCGCCCACACTTCGAGTGGCACTCCCGACTCGATTCGCTCGGTGGGATAAAAATCGTCGCCAGGGCCGGAGCGAAGGAGCGTGCGCGGTGCCGACACCTCCACGGTCACCGGCAGGCTGGCGGCCAGTGCAGGGCCACCGACGAAGCCAGCGGCGAGTATCACAAGGAGATACCCAGAGCGGGCTGCCTCGCGAGCAATCGGCGGATTCATCGATGGGTCGGTCATGGAATGTCCGGAACGGAACATGGCGGGGATGAATACAGGCCCGCGCCCGGTCGAACAAGCCAAAAAAAACGCGTAGACGAGGCTTGGGCATCCTCGTCTACGCGCTGGCGAAAGGCGGCCAAGAGCCACCCTCCAACGACTCTTGTAAGCCAGCGATCCGGTTGGCTCAAGACTCGATTTTTGACCCGCGCGAGAGCCCCAAAAACCCGTCACCGAGCGGCATGAGAAACCCCACTTTCGGGTGGGTTTTGCGCGGAGCGGGAGGCGGGGGCAATCTGCGTCGATTCGAGCCCGTTTGGCCGAGGCGTGATAGCACTCGGTGACAGCAGTCGGCGTCGTCGGTTCACCTCGAGGTGACTGCGTTCTATGATGCCTATCGCTCGAAGATCCCGACGTTGGTCGGGGACCGCGGCTTCCATCTATTTGTGCCCCGCCCGAGGAGTCTGTGGCGTGAACGCCTCCTACAAAACCATGGTGTGGAAAGTTGTCGCCGCGTGGAGTGTGGTGGCGGTTGCGCTCGTAGGCTGCGCGCCCCGCGGGGCAACGCCCTCGACCGAAGAGATCGTCGAAATCGAAGAGATCGAGATGAAGCCTCCAGCAGCGCCGCCAGCCGCGGCGGCGCCCGTCGCCGAGGCCGGAGCCGAGGCCCGCAAAGCTGTTGACGAAGAGAAGGCCGCGGCCGACCGAGCCATTGATGCCGCCAGCAAATCGATCACCGCTCCGGCATCCACGCCAGCTCCGGCATCCACTTCTGAGCCGGCGGTCCCTTCTGAGCCGGCGGTCCCTTC
>CAYZHH010000330.1:2367-3562 GCA_964478275.1 uncultured Candidatus Kuenenia sp. | reverse complement strand
AAATCTCCAAGAGTTTGCCAGCGGGGGCGGCGACGGGTGGGCTCGTGATCCATACTGGTGGAGTTTCGAGCACTACCGGGGCCTCGTCTGCCACCTTCGGCCTCGCCGCGAGCCGGAGATAGCCCCGGCCCGACGCGGGGGAAGGCGCTCGATGATTCTGGCGGGCCATCCGCGTGCGCCGCCGCAAGCTGATCGGCAGCGGCTAGCACGCGCTTTATTCCGGCCTGGCCGGTGCAGTCCCCAAGCTGATGCGGTCGCTCCACATCCGTTCCTGCCGGACGTACTCCTCGGCGTCCGGAACGGACGTCGGATCGATCTTGATGCCGATGACCGAGAAGTCTCCCTTGGCCGCGCAGACCTTGTTCCACGCGTTCAGGTCGAAGCGATGTTCACGCCGCCAGGTGGGATCCGCTCGCCAAAAGCCAGTTTCGGCCGCGCGAGTGACGGCCTCGAGCTCCTCGAGGACGAAGGTAGGCTCGCTGCGGAGTTTTGTGATGGTCTTGTCGTCTTTGTCAAGCTTTACCTCGGCCCGCATCGTCAGTCGATACCGGTCGCCGAAATAGGCTTTGGTAATGAAGTTCTTGAGAAAGTCGCTTTCATCGCCTTTGAAGGCGAAGTTGTCGAAGCGATGGTCTGTGGCGGAAAACATGAGCTCGATCTGGAAAGCGGCAGGCAGCACCAATCGAATGGAGTCGATCGCCCGCCAGCGAATAACGCGTTCTTTGTCACACTGAATATCACTGGGTGAAAGCCCCGGGGGGACCGAAAAAGTCATTAGGTAATACCAACCCCGGTTAGGGTCGGGATTAAACTTAATTTCGAGGTCCAACACCTTGGAGAGCGCAAGTTTTCCGCCGTTGATCGGGAGCCTAGTGCCTGGACCTTCATAGCCCGGCAGATCGCCTCGCGTCGCCATTGATAACAAGCGCTCGTCTGGATCCCCGCCCAGCCCGCGGATCGTGGCCAGCATGTCGGCAACGACCTCTTGAAACCTTCCTGGCTCCAATGGACGCCTAGCATAGACGGCAGTGACTGCATCAAACTGCTCGTTGTTGACGAGGTCAGTTGAGACGGAAACGCTTCGCAGATCGACTTTCAGTCGCTTGCCGTCGGTGGTCGCGACAGTAAGCCGGCACGGCTCCAACAAATTGCCGTGAGGGAGAAATCTGGCCTTCGTTTCGGTACTCAGCCCCTC
>CAYZHH010000330.1:0-2357 GCA_964478275.1 uncultured Candidatus Kuenenia sp. | reverse complement strand
TTCATGTATACGGTGATGTGCGGAACCGAAGGCCGGAGTGTGGGCTCGTCATTCGCCGGCGCACCGCCCCTCCACAAGAATGCAGCCAGGCTTGCTACGAGACCAATCGGCGCTATCAGCAGGCGATATCGGCTCATGGTAACCGGTTGTAGTCGCCTTTCAGCAACGTGGGGATTTCAATGAAATCATGCGTGGCCCGCCACCCTTCTCGCCATTTCGGCATACGCGACAAGATCCAGGTCATTCTTGCCTCCACATCGTAGAACGTGGATGTGCTCGGGATCGCTGGGCCATCCGGATTGGCGCGATAGTCCTGGAAGGTGCTTTCGTCGCCAGGAAAGGGCGAAGAGATCATGAAGATTCTGGAAAGTTTTGACCCAACATTGTCTGTCGCATTTTGCCAAAGGTCGGGGTCCTTGTCCAGCACTTGTTGGAGCAAGTCTCGCTGCTCCACGTTGACCAGAATCTCGACGCCTTGCCAGATCGTCTCAGAGCGAGGCTCTCGCAGCCCTTGATCGATCTTTTTCCACGCGCGTATCTGCTCGTTGGAAACCTCCCCGCTGGCATTCATGGCACGTATTTCTGCGATGCCGCCGCCGTCTCTGTACGCGAGCCCTGCTTTGTACATGTCGATGAAGATTGCGAGATTGCCGTCGGCGAGGCCCCGAAACACCTTCTGCGTATTGGCTGGAATCCAGTCGAAGGGTGGATTGTTCGGAAGCGGCGCATACCCGCGACTCATGGCGGTGTGCATTCCGTCGCCGGCAAGACGCGATGCGAAGGCGGCCATGCCAAACCACTCGAACGGGTTCAGCTCTCCGGGTTTGCGACCGGAATTGAACATGTCGGCGTACTTGGTCGTGATCTGTCGATTGCGGTTGATTGGGTCTCCAGGAACAAACCCGTCGTCAAGCTTCAGGGCGTTCCATGCACGCTCTTCCCATTTGGGCAACGTGCCGTCTGCGGTGATACGGACCAGGATGCTCGAAAGCTGAAACGACGGAACGGGGCCCACAAGCATCTCCCCCCGCCTTTGCGAGAAGACAAGCCTCAGAAGTCCTTCTATTCGGGCAGTGAATTCGAAATCGAGTGTTGTGCCGTCATGGGACCATTTCAGCGGCGTGACTTGTGGCTGGGCCTCGTCGGTTACGACAAACAGAATCGGTGAAACCGGGCCAATCGCGGAGTTCCACTTCGGGAAAAACTGCGTAGGCCACGTAACCGAACCTCTTATTGTGTCGCCAACCTTGTAGGCGGGGCGTTGATCCCCTTGGAGCGACCATTGAAACTGTCCATGCTTCTTAAGGTAGTCACTTTGGGTATCCCATGGCGTGACGATTGTGGCGGTAAGTCCCTCGTTGTGGACGACGTTCAGGCCGAGCGTCTGACGAATCAGTGTGCGCTGTTCGTCGGTCACAACGGGATCATCTGGTGCGTAGAGCACATCAGCGGCTGAATAGATCGCGCCGAACCGGCGGGAAACTGTCTTATCCGTGAGCGATGTGTCGAAGTCGCCGGCCGCGTAGGATTCGGTGTATGAGTCGGTCGTCGAGTCGGATGCAACCCGCAACTGCGTGACAAGGTGCGGCGCGAGGCCGTCAATCTGAATCTTGTAGAACGCGCCCGTCGGATCCTGGAGTGGCATGATTGGTGCATCGGTTGCCGCCAGGAGCGCATCGAGCCACATCGGGGACACGAACGGCACCTCGTCGCCATCGGACCCAATGAACGTCCACTCTGCGATCAGCATGTGGACGTCGTCTGATGACGTCACGCCCGAGGGGGCCTCATACGATATGGCGAACGTGAAGTCTGCGACCTTGCTGAGGCCTTCGAGCCACAGGGCCACAGGACCAGAAGACATGCCTGCGAGATATTCGTCGCTGGAGAGATCCGCGGACCATTCGCTGGCGGACAGCATGGTTCCGTCGTTGCGAAAGATACGGACAGATTCTGGATGCGAGAGCTCGAGGCTGACCGAGCCGTGGGAAAGTCCAATCGGAAGTCGTTCGAGGATTATTCTCGCCAGGTCGTCATCCTGCTGGCCTTCCGGGCCAAAGAGTGGCGGCACCATCGCCACCTCGTCGTCGAAGTCGCGACCCGCGAGCGGCAGGCCTTGCTCGAAGTCGCGGTTGGTAAGGATCATGTAGGCGTTGGGGTTACCGCTGTTCTCGATATCCTCAGCCACAACGTCGCCGAGTTTTCCTCCGGTGCGATGCGCGATGAGGTTCGCTCTTACGGCCGTGAGCCTCACCGTGTCGAAATCGCGTGCGCTTGCCGCTTCCCCAGTTGCCTGGAGCGTGAAAACGATGTCAGCAGCGGTTTCGCTAGCGGCGATTGCGTCGATAAAGATGCCC
>CAYZHH010000329.1:2013-3580 GCA_964478275.1 uncultured Candidatus Kuenenia sp. | reverse complement strand
GCCACGCCACGGGTTCGCGACGACATTGCGAGCCAGCTCGGCCTTCGCGATCCGGCCGTGCTCGTGGGCACGTTCGACCGGCCCAACCTCGTCTACCGCATCGTGCCGCGGACCGACCGCGTGGCCCAGACCCTCGCCATTCTGGGGCGCCATCAGGGGGAAGCGTCCATCGTCTACTGCATCTCGCGGCGCGAGACGGAACGGTTGGCGGCCAAACTCGCCGCAGAGGGGCTCCTCGCGCGGCCCTACCACGCCGGCCTCACGGTCAAGGAGCGGCACCGCACTCAGGACGCCTTTGCGAAGGAGACAATCGACGTTGTCGTCGCCACGGTCGCTTTCGGGATGGGGATCGATCGCTCGGACGTGCGGCTCGTGCTCCACACCGCCCTGCCCAAGAGCCTCGAGGCCTATCAGCAGGAGACGGGGCGGGCGGGCCGCGATGGCTTGGCAGCCGAGTGTGTGCTGCTGTACTCGTCGGCGGATGTGTTCAGTTGGGAGGCCCTCGTCCGCAAGAGTGCGGCGGAGAGCGACCTTGATGAGGAGGAACAGGAATCCCTCGTCGCCTCGCAGATGCATCACCTCCATGCCATGCGTCGGTATGCCCAGGCGGCCCGCTGCCGGCATGCCGCGCTCTCGGAGTATTTTGGGCAGTCCTATCCCGCAAAATCCTGCGACGCCTGCGATGTCTGCCTGGGCGAGACCGCTGGTCTTCCTGATGCAACGGTCACCGCTCAAAAAATCCTGTCGTGTGTGGCCCGAGTTGACCAGCGGTTTGGAGTGAAGCATGTCTGCGAAGTGCTCCGCGGGGCGAAGACCGACGCGGTGATCCGTAACGGCCATGACCGGCTTTCCACCTACGGGCTTCTCGACGGGCTCGACCAGCGGGCGGCCGAGAACCTCGTCCACCAGTTGCTCGATCAGGAGATCCTCGTGCGGACCCCGGGCGATCGCCCGGTGATCCAGCTCAATGAGCGGTCGTGGGAGGTGATGCGGGGTGAGCGGGAGGTGGTGCTCCTCGAGCCGGGCACGAGCAAGGCGAAGGTCACCAAGGCGGAGGCCGACGACTGGAAAGGCGTCGACCGCGATCTCTTCGACCGGCTCAGGCGATGGCGAAGGCGGATCGCCGAGGCCCGTGGCAAGCCGGCCTGGACGATCCTTGACGACAAGGCGCTGCGCACGATCGCCCGCGAGAAGCCATCCACCCTGGCAGCGCTCCTCCGCTGCAAGGGCATCGGCGAAAAAAGGCTCGCCGATTTTGGTGAAGCCATCCTCGACCTCATCGCCGGCCGCGAACCGAAGGCCATCGACTAAACTTCACCACGAACGTCCGGTGACATGACACGGGTGACGGGGTTGCCCGTGCCATGGAGCTGGCGTTGTAGGCCGAGCGCAGCCAGGATGGCGAAGCGGATGCGGGATAGCCAGCGCCGCAAACTCCGAGTGAGCAAAGGACTGCTTCCTGGGAGCCGGGCTTGGCACGGCGACCGTAAGCCGGAGCCGACGCCGGGACGGCGGCGACGGCGCGAAGGTAGTTGCCCGTAGCGAACGTCCAGCGACATGACACGGG
>CAYZHH010000329.1:0-1913 GCA_964478275.1 uncultured Candidatus Kuenenia sp. | reverse complement strand
TGCCCGTAGCGAACGTCCAGCGACATGACACGGGCAACCCCGACGCCCAGCCACGGGTGACAAGTCAGGCGGGCGGCTTCAACACCATCCGCCAGACGCGGTGCGGCCGGCGGTCGCGAAAATCCTCGGGCATCGTGCGGGCCGTGATCTCGCGGATCGCGTAGCGCGCGGCGAGCCCCTCCGTGTCGAGATGAAACCGGCGGAAGTTCGTCGAGAAGTAGACGATTCCCCCAGGCGACAGATTGTCGGCCACGAGGCCGAGGAGCTCGGCGTGATTCCGCTCGATGTCCCACGGCACGTCGCTCTTGGCCGATCGTGAGAACGTCGGCGGATCAACGACGACGAGGTCAAAAGCCGGCTCGCCCCGTCGTGCGCGGTGAAGCAGAAATGCCCTCGACTCGTCCCGCACCAGCCGATGACGCCCGGCATCCGCAAACCCATTGCGAGCGAGATTTGCACGGGCCCAATCGAGGTAGGTATTGGAGAGATCGACGCCGACGGTCTCCTTGGCCTCGCCCGCTGCCGCATACACGCTGAAGGCCCCCGTGTAGCAAAACAGGTTGAGCATGCGTTTGCCAGCCGAGTCGTCCCGGACAAGGGACCGAGTGGTGCGGTGGTCCAGAAAAAGCCCCGTGTCGAGGTAATCGGAGAGATTCACTTCGAAGGCCAGATCGCCCTCGCGCACCGTCAGCACGGCCTTCTGCTCGCCGACTTTCTCGTACTGTGATGTCCCCCGCTGTCGCCTGCGGGCCTTCAAGAATGAACACCCTGGCGGCACGCCGAGCTCCAATGCCGCCGCCTCGAGCATCCGATCGAGCCAGACATCGTGCTCGATCTCAGTCCGCTCATGGGGACGGTCATACTCGGCAACATGAAGCCATCCTGCGTACCAGTCGATCGCCAGAGGAATCTCGGGGATATCGCGATCGTAGACACGAAACGCCTCGATGCCCTGTCGGCGGGCCCACTTCGATAGATGCTTGAATCGCTTGGCCAATCGACGCCGGAAGTCGCCGATCTGATCAGCCACCGCACGCTTCACGGGCCGGACCGTCGCCTCCGCTGACAGCTCCGGCTCCACATGCGACCGTTCCCGAATCTCGAGCTCCAATAGTTTGCAGGCGATCGGGCCGTTCATGAGCGGCACGCGGGCTGTTGTCCGCAGGCCAATCTGCTTCGCGGCCGGCGTGTCGGCCGTGAGGATCACTGCCCGCCAGCTGCCGCAGCGGGCCACGAGCCAATCGCCGAGTCGCCGCATGATCGCTGCGGCCCGTGGAAGCGGCAGCCGTTCGCCGTACGGGGGGTTCGTGACGATGAGCCCCGGCGGCGCGGAAGGGGCAACGTCCTCAAAGTGCCGCTCATCAAACCGAATCGCCTCGGCCACGCCGGCACTCGCCGCGCACGTCCGCGCCGCCACCACCGCTGCGGGATCGAGGTCGCTCGCGAAGAAACCGTCGGTCACGGGGCGAACGCGGCTTTCGAGCTCCGCCACGAGGCGATCAGCAAGCCCGACGTCGCAGTCGTGAAACCGAAAGAACCCATGCCCGCGCCGCCGAGCCCGCCAGAGGCCGGGGGCCATGCCCGCTGCAATCGTGGCCGCTTCGATGACGAGCGTGCCCGAACCACACATCGGGTCGAGCAGTGGCTCGCCCGTCGTTGCTCCATCGCCTCCATCACCAGGACGCCACCAGCCCGCGATGGCGAGGATGCCGGCCGCGAGGACTTCCGAAAGCGGCGCCTCCACCTCGCCGGTCCGCCAGCCCCGCTGATGGAGCGACCGCCCGGCAGCGTCACGGTAGATCGTCGCCACGTTGCCCACGAGGTGAAGCGCGAGCCTGAGCGTCGCTCCGCGGAGGCTCACGCTCGGTGGCCTGGAGTGGGTATTGGCGAAGGAGCTCGAGAGTCTTGGCGCG
>CAYZHH010000328.1:0-3605 GCA_964478275.1 uncultured Candidatus Kuenenia sp. | reverse complement strand
TGGTTCATGATCTGTTCTCGGAGAGAGACGGATAGGGATTAAAGCTCTCGTAGCCAACCTCTCGTAGCCAATCTGGAGTGTAGTAGGGTATGGGGCAAAGAGTCGGCTTTCTTTGGGGTGCCCTTCATGATTGCTCGCTGCTGGATTGTCTGTGCCGGTCTACTCGCAATGCCGTTGGTCGCCGGCGCGATTCCAGCGGCCGGTGCGGAGCAGCCTGGCTATTTGATCGTCGTGTCGGCGGCCACGCGGGCCGATCCGGACTGGGCGGAGGTTGTGGCGGCGCTGGAGGCGAAGCATCGCGACCGCGGCACGACGGTCATTGAATGGCGGGACACCGTGGCAGAGTCCGCGGCGCCCCTTGCCGCGGCGATGCCGCAGCATGCCTGCTTCGTCGCGCGGCCCGAGGAGGCGGGGCGGACGTTCGTTGCTGCGGTGCACGCGATCAGTCGCTCGCTCGATGACGATCCCTACGGCGATGTCCTGTGGGGCATTCTGACGGGCTTTGACGCGGCGAATGCCCTGTCGATTGCCAAGACGACCGAGCCGCTCGTCATTCGGCGAGTGACCTCAGGGACAGAGATCGCGATGGATCGCGTCGTCGAGGGGGAGTGGTTCAGCGAACTGACGCCTCAGCGCATGGTGCGAAAGCCAGCCGGTGAAGAGCCTGAGGAGGTTCGTGGGCCCGGTGACACGACTGCGGCGCTTGCGAGTCGGCTCACGGAGGGCCACACCGATCTCTTTGTGACGAGTGGCCACGCGACGGAGCGCGACTGGCAGATCGGATTTGCCTACCGCAACGGCCAATTCCGTTCTGCGGCTGGCCGGCTCGTTGGCATCGATACCAAGGGGACAAAAATCCCGATTGTGTCGGCCAACCCAAAAGTGTGGCTGCCGGTGGGGAACTGTCTTGCCGGGCACGTTGACGGCGGCGATGCCCTCGCCCTGGCCTTCATGAATTCCTGCGGTGTTCGCCAGATGATCGGCTACACCGTGCCGACGTGGTTCGGCTACGCCGGCTGGGGATGCCTCGACTATTTTCTCGAACAGCCAGGGCGGTTCACGCTCTGCGAGGCGTTTCATGCCAATCACCACGCCCTTGTGCATCGGCTCGAGACAAACGCCGACCCGAAAGGCGAGCGTGGACTGACGTTTGATCGCGATGTCGTCGCGTTCTATGGTGATCCCGCGTGGGACGCCCGCATGGCCGATGGAAAACTCCAGTTGAGTCAGAGGCTCACCGAGCGCGACGGCCTCTTCACGCTCGAGGTTACACCGCTCGACGGTGCCCAGTCGTATGCGCCGGTGAACACGAATGGTTCCCAGCGGGGCGGCCGTCCGATCGTTCAGTTTCTGCCCCGCCGGCTCGGGCCCGTCGAGGTTGTCGATGGCATGGAGTGGAAGCCGGTCGTGACCGACACGTTTGTGCTGGTGCCGTTGCCACCGGCCGACGCCACCGAGACCGTGCGAGTCTCGTTTCGATGTCGATAGGTGTGCGCGCAGCTGCGGACGCGGCAGGCCGACGGACGTCTTGAGGAACGGTCGATGACGAGGCTCTATGACCGCGACGCATGGCGACACCGGGTTGCCCGATTTGGAAAATATATCCTCCCGGCGGCGTGCCTCCTCCCGCGGCGACGCACGGTCCCGGCCCCGACGCAGCAGGTGCCGTTTGCCGAACTGGAAGCACGATTTCCGGATCGCGTCCACACGCTGACTCTCGGCGTCGATCCGCCGCAGCCAGTGACGCATTTTCGCGTCACCGATCACGGTTGTTCGTACCTCGAATCGCTCCAGCCCACCACCGCTGCGCCCGTCGTTATTCACACGCTCGATGGTGGCGGCTCCGTTGGGCGTGCCTGCTGCCTGATCGGTCCCGAGCGATCGGCGATCCGAGAAACCGGCTTCTATCTCGCCCGTGGCATCGCTGGCCCGTTCGAGCGGCGAAAGCTCGACCCTCGCTATTGGCAGCATCGCCATCGAGGCGATGTGACGGCCCGCTTTCGACTCCCGGAACCCGAGCATGTCTCGGGCCGCGTCGTGGTGGCCAACAACTGGCAGCCCCACAACTTCTACCACTGGCTCGTCGAGATCGCGCCGCGGATCGCTGCCGCTCATCTCGCGAACCTGGATGTGGCCGGATACCTCGTGGATCACCAGTGCGGCTATCAGCGACGCGTCCTCGCGATGCTGGGCATCCCGGAATCTCAGTGGATTCAACCCCATGGGCGACTGCACCTAACCGCCGACCACCTGCTGTGGGTCTCGCAGCCGGGGGAAACGCTCCTGCGTCACTTCGTTCGCATGCTCGAGCCCGCTATCCAGGCGACGGTCGATCCCACGCAGCGGCGCCTGCTCTATATCAGTCGTCGCAAAGCCACTCATCGCCGGCTGGTGAATGAGCGTGCGCTCGAGGAGGAGCTCGAGAAGCTCGGCTTCGAGATGCACTATTTTGAAGATATTCCGTTTGAGCGACAAGCCGCGCTCATGCGTGAAGCGTCGCTGATCGTGACGGTCCACGGGGCGGCCCTGGCCAATGCCATGTTCGCGAGACCAGGAACACCCATCGTCGAAATATATCCCCAGCGGCGGTCGCACATGGAGCTCTTTCCCCACTGGAGTCGCCTGTACGGATTCCATCATCACGTGGTGATGGCCTCGTGCTCGAAGTTCCGTCAACGTCTCACCGTCCCGATCCACGATGTAGTCGAGGCGATCCATGCCGCCTTGGGCCACGCACGGTGACAAACCCTCATCGCCGCCCTCCACTCGCTCATCGTGATGACACGCGAGGCGGCGAAATGCTGCCCATGGCGGACTTTGCTGGAGGTGGTTTCAATGCGAGCCGCGGTCCTGTTCATCGTTCTTGTGCTGGCCACGCTCGTAGGTCGTACGGGCATTGCTGGGGCCGATGATGCCGCGTTTTCCACGCCCGCAGGTCGTCCAAACGTCATCCTGTGCATGACGGACGATCAGGGATGGTCGGACGTGAGCTACAACGAGCAGGGGCATCTTGCGGATGGAGCGTTCAAGACGACCGAGCTAGACGCGATGCCGGCCGACAAGCCCGACGGCGGGCTGTTCACGCAGGATCAGATCCCGAAGGGCGACGGTGATCCCTTGCAGGGTGGGAAACCGGCGCGGGGCGTCATCGAAGCCAAGCCGCTCGGCGACGATCTCGGAAAGCTCGTCAAAGGCAAGCAGGTCGCTCGGTACTGGAAAGAGCATCAGCAGGTGCTCGCGACTAATTTTCGTGAGTTCGCGCTCATCGGCCGCGATGAGCATGGCAATCCCGCGCGGTTCGAGTTTTTTCGGTTGGCCGCCAGTGGCGGAAATTAGGGACGGGAGCGATTTTGCCCCCAATAGGGAAGGGAACAGGAAGGGGCAGGCATACGTCCAGCCATTGAGACGATGGTGTCTCGCCATTCGTGCGATTTCTGCCTAGAAGACGACGACTCCCGACGCGCAAGGCGTGATCACCCTGTCCCCGCACGAGTTTTTGAGTCGGCTTGCTGACCTCGTGCCGCCGCGGCGTAGATATCGTCATCGCAACACGAAAGTCTTCGCGCCGAATCATCCGCTGCGTTCGCTCGTGACGGCGATGGCGA
>CAYZHH010000327.1:1862-3652 GCA_964478275.1 uncultured Candidatus Kuenenia sp. | reverse complement strand
GGCATCACCCTTCCACAGGATTGAATTTCAGAAGATCCATGAGCGTCGCCATCGCCTCCCGCGACTCGTGAAGGAGCGCCGGGTCGGCGAGATCGTGCGGTGCGAGCCGGTCGCGGTAATGGCGATTGACCCAAGCCTCGAGTGCATCGAGCAGGGCTGGTGTGGCGAGCACGCCAGGGTGCATCACGGCCATGTCGTCAGGCGAGAGCACGATACGAAGGCGGAGGCAGGCAGGGCCCCCGCCATTTTTCATGCTCTGCCTCACAGCGACAGGGTGGATGGCGGTCACCGGGTTGTCGCCAGCCACAAGCTCGTCGAGCCAACGGCTCGTGGCCGGGTGCTCGCGGCACTCGACCGGGCAGATGATGGCCATGCCGCCCCGGGGCAGCGTGACGAGCTGGCTATTGAAGAGGTAGGTCTCCACGGCAACGGCCAGCGGAATCACGGCTTCGGGAACCTCGATCACGACAGGCTCGTCGCCACACGCGGCGGTGTAGGCGTCTCGAATGGCGGCGAGGGCCACCGTGCCATCGGCAAACGCCTCCTCATGAACGAGGAGCACGTTCTCGTTGCTGATGGCGACAACGTCATTATGAAAAACGCCAGCGTCGATTGCGGCGTCGCCTTGCCGGAGGAACAGCGAGCGTCCAGGCTCGAGGCCATGCCGTCGAGCCACAGCCTGACTAGCGGCGAGTGACTGCCGTGCGGGAAATCGTCTGCCGGACGGCCGTGCATCGCCGTCGCGGCCGTAGACAAAAATCTCGATGCCGGGCCCACCGTGTGCCGGAGCCAGCCGTATGGTATTGGCCGCTCCCTCATCGGTGAGGCCAACGGCGGCCGGCAGCGGATCATGAACCACGAACCGCTTCGGGTCGGCAAAAACCTGACGCAGGATCGCCGTTGTGGCGCGTGCCTCGAGGGAACGATGAAACTGGCTCGTGAGATTCGCTGGGGTGAGATGAAGCCGGCCGTCGGCCGTGTCCCTCGCGGGAGAAACCGTCGCCGCATTGGCCGCCCACATGCTCGACGTGCTCGAACATGCCGCGAGAAGCTCAGGGGCTTCACGATTGGCGGTCGCGAGAACGGTGGCGTCGTCGCCCGTGAAGCCGAGCCCGCGAAGCGCCGACATGAGCGGCCGCTCCTGCGGTGGGAGCACGCCCTGTGGCACTCCGAGGTCATGGAGAAGCCGCATCTTCGTGATCCCCTCGAGAGCAGCGGCTCGTGGATTGCTCGGCTCATGGCGGTGCCGCTGGCTCGCGAGGTTTCCAACACCGAGGCCGGCATAGTGATGCGTCGGGCCCACCAGGCCATCAAAGTTGACCTCGACGGCCACGTCAGGAACCGCATCGCAAGGCGGTGGAATCATGGTTCAAGCCCGGGAGGAAGCTCGCTTGGGCCGACAACCTCGGGCCGCTCGAGGGACGCGACGGGGTAGGAGCAAGAATCGATCGCGAATGAGCCGCTGGGGCGGTGGTTGCCGCTTCGTCCGACTCCACCAAAGGGGAGGCGGCTCGACGCGCCGGTGGTTTGGCAGTTCCAGTTCACAAGTCCGGCGCGTACCTGGCGGCGAAAGACTTCGTAGCAGGAGGCATCATCGCAGAGGAGGCCCGCGACGAGGCCATACTCGGTTCGGTTTGCCTCGGCGATCGCCGCTTCGAAGTTGGGCACACGAATCACCTGGAGCAGTGGGCCGAACCACTCGGCGTCGGCCCGGTCGGTAGCGTTCGTCACGTCGATGATGCCGGAGGCTTCCTCATAGCCGCGTATCTTTCGATACAAAGTCCGCTCGC
>CAYZHH010000327.1:0-1852 GCA_964478275.1 uncultured Candidatus Kuenenia sp. | reverse complement strand
GGCGAGAGCAGCGTGATCCGCTCGAGGCGTGGTTCCATGGGCACGAGCGAAAGACCTCCGCGGGCGATGAGGGTCTCCTGAACGGCAAGAAGCCGCTGGGCCGTGGGCTCGTCGATCACCGGTCCCATGAAGGGTTCTGGAGAATCGTCTGGGGCTCCGACGCGGAGGGTTTGCGTGCGCGCCGCGAGTCGCTCCAAAAACACTCGGCTCCCTGGCCAGTCCGTCACCACCAGCCGCCGCGCACAGGTACACCGCTGCCCGGCCGAGAGAAACGCCGAGAGGATCGTGAGCGTCACGGCCGCATCGATGTCGGCGACAGCGTGAACGACAAGCGGATTATTGCCCCCCATTTCGAGTGCGAGAATTTTTGATGGCGTGGTCACGAGCGATTGACGCAGCGCGACGCCGACCTCAAAACTTCCCGTGAAGAGGATGCCGTCGATGCCGGAATGACGTGTGAGGGCGATGCCTGTCTCGCTGCCCCCCTGCACGAGATTCAAGACGCCCGCTGGCAGGCCGGCACGGTTCCAGATCTCGATCGTCCGCTGGGCCGACAAGGGCGTGCGTTCGCTGGGCTTGAAGACGACGGTGTTTCCGGCGAGGAGCGCCGGGACGATATGGCCGTGAGGAACGTGGCCCGGAAAATTGAAGGGCCCGAGAACGGCCAGCGCGCCGTGGGCTCGGTAGCGTGTGGCCGTCACGATGCCGTCGCGATCGCTGACCTCATCTCGCCGTCGTGTTCGCCATGCGTCGATCGTGGTCGGAAGTTTTGAGATCATGGCCGCCACCTCGGCCTTCGATTCCCAGCGCGGCTTTCCTGTTTCGGCTGAGATGGCGGCTGCGAGATCGCCGCCAGATGCCTCGAGTTCGTGTCGGCAGGCTTCAAGAATGGCGATACGGTCGGCGATGTCTCGAGCCTCCCACTCGTTCTGCGCAGCCCTCGCCGCGGCGACCGCTTGGTCGATCGTATGGCTCGTGGCGGCATGGCCCTGCCAGACGGTGTCGCCCGTCGCGGGACTTGTCGAGGTGAAGGCCGAGCCGTCTCCAGGGCGCCACACGCCTCCGATGAATTGGTCCGCAGGCTGCGTTGATCGTGATGCGTCGGTCATGGCCGCGCTCCTCCGCCGGGCCTGAGCATGCCGGTGCGAATGGTGTCTCCCGCAGCCACGCCGAGCGCCTCGGCGGCATCACGAGGCAAGACGACACCGCCGTCGGGCAGGTGCCTCAGCGGCGTCGCGCAGGCCCGAAACGCCGTCGCCGTCGTGCCGATGAGGTGCACGGGCGACGTGAGCGCGTCGTCCGTGATCGCAGCCACCATGGCCCGTCTGCTTTCGCGCACGAGCCGAAGATCGTCACGCCGGCAGCTCACGATCGGTCCGGCGTCGAAAATGTCCACCATCCCGGTGGCGGAAAAACCCTCTGCTTCGAGAATGGCCAAGGCCGGCGCGGTATCTGGGTGAACCTGGCCGATCACAGCCTGCGCCTGGTGAGGGAGGAGCGTCAGATAGATCGGGTGACGTGGCATCAAGTCGGCAATGAAACGCTTGTTGAGGATGCTCAGGGAGTCGGCCTTGGGAAAATCGATCTCGTAGAAATGTTTCCCGACGGCATCCCAAAATTCGCTTCTTCCGCGGTCGTCGATGACGCCTCGCATTTCGGCGATGACGGTCTCATCAAAACTCTTGGGGTGCTCAGCGATGAAGAGGAACCGCGCGAGCGACAAGGCCCGCCCCGCGCCGCGGCCACGGGCATCCGGGTGGATGAACATGCTGCCGACCTCCGAAGGGCCGTCATGCTCACGAACAAGGTGAAGCGTGGTGATGTCTCGGTGGACACCAAGCGTTTTCGATGC
>CAYZHH010000326.1:0-3690 GCA_964478275.1 uncultured Candidatus Kuenenia sp. | reverse complement strand
ACACCTGCCTGCGCGACCGCGGCGTGTTCGGAAGCGGCGTCATGCGCCGTGAGCGACTGTTCGCGGCCGGCGTGTCTGAGATGGTCGACGGCCCGATTGCGGCAGACTCGATAGAGCCACGGGGCCACCCGATCACCGACGCGGCTGCGTGACTCGCCGCAGAGCGCCACAAAGGCGTGCTGCACCGCGTCGGCCGCGAGATCGAGATCGCCAAGCAGGCGGCGGGCATAGCGCGTGAGCGGTTGCTCGTATTGATCGACCGCTTCGAGCAGCCAGAGGTGCGTTTCGGCGCTGCCAGGCATGGTCTCGCTCCTGGGGCCGGTTCACCGATCCGCGTCCTGCGCTTCGGTCGGGCGACGGCACCCGATCGCAGGTGGCCGCCCAACCAGATAACGGCCACACCGCCCTTGTGTTACAGCCCTGGCCGCCGACCGCTCCACGCGGCCGCGTTCACGCGCGTGTCCGGGATGCCTGGAGGCGTTTCACGATCGTTTCCGGGTCGCGTCGGCAATCGAGAATCGCGTACACGTCGATCGCGTCGCGGTCGATCAAGTAATACACGGCAAACGGAAACCGCTTGGCCAGCATGCGGAAGTATCCTTCCGCCATCTCGTGGATCCCGGCAAAGACATCGAGGGATCTGAATCGGCCTGCATGCAATCGAGAAAATAGTCACCGAGGCCGGCTGAGCTGGTCTCGTAGAACCGCCAGCCTTCCCGCAAATTCTCCTTCGCGGTCTCAAGAAGCCGGATGGCCACGCAGCTCCTTTCGCAGGTCGGCGATCGCCTGCTCCCAGTCGAGGAATCTCAGTTTCCCTTCCGCGACCAGCCGTCGCCTCTCATCCAACTCATTCTTGTGCCACGCCGGCGATGGCAGCCTGGCCGGGCGTCTGGAAATATCCGCCCACAGCAACTCCATCGCCTCCAGTTTGTCGGCAAGCGTCATCGTATCCAGAGGCAACTCTATCGACATGGCATGCCCTCATTGAAAGCTTCTGCACATTGTATCGGGGCGTACGCCCAGCGGCACATCCATTCAGCAGCAGTAGTCGTGACCGAGCCGAATCAAAGCGCCAGGCCCGCGTATGCGGCGAGGGAGGCGAGAACTGCGACGACCGCCTTGGCCCACGGGCGTTTGGCTGCGGTCATGACCGCGACAACGACCGCCGCGAGGATTGCCCCTGCGACCGCGAGCTCGACAGCGAGCACGCGGGACGTGGCTCCCTGGAAACCGCGGATCGCCAGGAACGCGGCGACCACGACGGCACCCGCTGAGAAGGCCGCTGGCCACCCGCGGCGTGCGCACTGGCCGGCCACATGGGCGGCGAGGTACATGGCATACGGAAAGAAAAGTTCGCGGTTGCCTGTGGCATGGTGCGCTGCAACCCAGCCGAGTGCCGGCACGAGGCCCAGGAGCGGCGGAAGCCTGAAGTCTGCGGCCACCTGGGCAATGCAGGCCAGCACCCCGAGGCCCACCCAAGCTGGGCCGCCGAACACGTGGGCCACCGCCAAGAACGCTCCCTCCGTGGCGATGAACGTAGAAACTTGCGGACGGTTCGCCGGGCACGCTCCAAGGATCATCTTCACGTGTGGCCCCGCCGTTGGCACATCGAAAGGCTCGGAGACGACCCTCCAGCCAAGCCGCTCATAGAAACCGATCGCCATCGTGCGGGCGTTGCACCAGACGATGCGGTCGGGCACGTCCCGCTGCGCATCAGCAAGAGCGTGCTCCAGGAGCCGTCGCCCGAGCCCCCTGCCCTGCTCGATAGCGTCGGTCGCCATGCCGCGAAGCTGCCAAGCGGGACGGCCCTCCAAGGACGAGGGCATGAGCGTGAGGCAGGCCACCACCGTGTTGCCGCGACAGGCCACATAGTGCCGTGTGCCGGGGGCGTCATCGCCTTCGAACATGGCCGTTTCAAACGGAAGTCCGTCGCGAAGAATCCGATGCCGCAGCGGCAGGATCTCGTCGAGGATGGCGAGACGGCAGGTGATGTCGGGGTGCATCGTGCTCACATCATGCCGAGGCAGGCTATCATTTGCCTGCTTCGGAAGTTTGCAGGGATCAGGTCCATGATTTCGGCCCACGAGGACTCGCTTGGTCGAGCTTTCCGGCCCAAAAATGGCCCCACGCCCAGCTCGTTGCAGCTTACTCGCGGAGAGTCATGAGGATGAATCAGGTCGCCGCATCGTCTGCCTCCGGGATCCTCGAGCGGCTGGCCAACGCGTTTCCGTTCTGGGTGGCGGGGGCCTGCGGGCTGGCCCTCGTCTGGCCCGAGCTCTTCACATGGTTCAAGGGCCCGATGATCGTGGGGGGCCTCGCGGTGGTCATGCTCGGAATGGGAATGACGCTCGCACCGACCGACTTTGCGCGCGTGGCGTCGCGGCCGTCGGCGGTGATCGCCGGCTTCGTCGCGCAGTTCATGATCATGCCAACGGCCGGCTGGTCGATCGCCACACTCTTCGATTTGCCCACACCCTTTGCCGTGGGGCTGATTCTCGTCGCCTGCTGCCCGGGGGGTACTGCTTCGAATGTCGTCAGCTACATCGCGAGGGCCGATGTCGCCCTTTCCGTCACGATGACAACCTGCTCGACGCTTGCGGCGGTGGTGCTTACGCCGCTGCTCACCAGCATGCTTGCTGGCCATCTCGTGGAAGTTGACACGCTCGGGCTGTTTCGCGACACGCTCCAGGTGGTCATTGCGCCCGTGGCGATTGGCGTGGCGCTCGCCCGATGCGCCCCGGCGACCGTGGCACGAGTGCTGCCCATCGCGCCGCTCGTGAGTGTGCTGGCGATCGCGCTCATCTGTGGGAGCATCATTGGCCAGAGTGCCGCGGCGGTATGGGAAAGCGGGTTTCGGCTCTTGGCCGCGATCGTGCTGCTCCATGCCACGGGCTTTGGGGTGGGCTACGCATTCGCCTGCGTGTTTCGGTTTTCGCCGATCGTTGCCCGCACGGTGTCGATCGAGACGGGGATGCAGAACTCCGGGCTGGGCGTGGTGCTGGCCAAGCGGAATTTTGCTTCAGAGCCCCTCACGGCGGTGCCGGGCGCGATCTCCGCGCTCGTCCACTCCGTCCTCGGCAGCCTCCTCGCCGCCCTCTGGCGACTGTGGCCCCCGCGCGGGTGAACGGATCCTTCAAGTCCATTCCGCGCAGGCCTAATCGACTGTCAACTTTTTGCGTCGCGAGGCCACCGGGCGCATATCCTTGGGGACCGCAGATACGACACACCGCCGTCATTCCGCCGTTCCGGCCTCGGTCGATAGCTCCGCCTGTTTGAGCACAAGCTGCGTTGCATCTTCCGACAGGTCCGGCGGATACCCGTACATCGCGAGCAACCGCCGTACCCTGCGACGCAGGTCGGCACGGACGGATTCGCGCTGCGTCCAATCGAGCTTGGGCATCTTCTTGACCATCTCGGCCAGCTCGCGGGCCATCAGGCGGAGCTTGTCGGACTGCATGACTTCCTTGGCCGACCCGTTCTCCGCCAGGGCGTCGTAAAACGCAGTCTCTTCTTGATCGAGTCCCAATTCTTGCCCGTGCTTCTTTGCTTCGCGAACCCACTTGGCCAGTTCCAGTAGCTGCGCGATCATCTCGGCGGTGCTGATCTGCTTGTTTGTGTAACCGAGCATCGCCTTTTCCAGCGCCTCGCGGAACTTCTGCGCCTGCACAAGGTTCGTCCGCTCGCTGATCT
>CAYZHH010000325.1:0-3730 GCA_964478275.1 uncultured Candidatus Kuenenia sp. | reverse complement strand
GAGTAATCTTGGCGAGATTGCTGAGGCTATCCACGGGCGGGCCAGTCTGTCCAGTAGCAGCGTTTTCATCGCCTCGCTTGAATGACGCCGTTGGGGCCGAGCACACCCGGATGAAGTGAGAAACGTCCGGATTGGGGCCAGCGCTGTCGCGCAGTCGCTCGATGCCCTACAAACGGGGCAAGCCAATTCGAACCGTCTTTCAGGAGCTTGCCGCTGATGGATACCGCTGCCCGCGACTTTCTTTGGAGCCTTCTCCATACGCCAAGCCCCTCGGGCTACGAACAGCCCGTGCAGCGGCTTGTCCGAGACTATCTCGCAGGCATCGCAGACGCCGTGACCACCGATTCGCATGGCAACGTCATTGGCAAGAAGGCGGGGGCGGGCACTACGCGGATGCTGCTCGCTGGCCACTGCGACCAGATCGGCCTCATCGTCCAGTACATCGATTCCGACGGGTTTATCTCGGTGCAGCCGATCGGGGGCTGGGACCCCATTCAATTGATCGGCGCCCGAGTGACGCTGTGGACAGCGTCCGGGCCGGTGCAGGGAATCATGAGCCGCAAGCCGATCCATCTGCTCACGGATGACGAGCGGAAGGTCGTCCCCAAGATGAAGGATCTCTGGATCGACATTGGCGCTACCGACAAGGCCGACTGCGAGAGCGTCGTCCGCATCGGCGACTCGATCACGCTCGAGCTCGAAGCCCGCGAGCTCCGCAACGGCCGTGCCTGCAGCGTGGCAATGGACGACAAGATCGGCCTGTGGGTCGTGCTCGAGGCATTCAGGCGGGCCGTCGCCACCGGCCCCCTGCCCTGCAATCTCTTTGTCGCCTCGACCGTGCAAGAGGAAATTGGCCTGCGTGGCGCCAAGACAAGTGCCCACGGCGTCGATCCGCACGTCGCAATCGCGGTGGACGTGACCCACGCGACCGACTGCCCCACGATCGACAAGAAGAGTGAGGGCGACGTGGCCATCGGCAAGGGCCCCACTGTGGCGCGTGGGCCGAACATGAATCCCCACGTCGTCGACCGGCTCTTGGCCGCCGCCAAGTCCAAGGAGATTCCTTTTCAGCTCCTGGCCAGCGGTCGAGCCACCCCGACCGACGCCAACGCGCTCCAGATGACTCGAGCCGGCGTAGCGACGGGCCTCGTCGGCATCCCGAACCGCTACATGCACTCAGCCGTCGAGCTCATTTCGCTCGACGACGCCGACCGCGCCGCTGACCTGCTCGCCGCCTTCTGCCGTGGCCTCGAAGGCGACATCAACTGGGCGCCGTGAATCGTGGCCACCGGGCTGTTGACGGCGGTCGAGGATGTTGGCTCAGGGTGCGATCTTGGCCAACTCCGCCTCGAGCCACGCGGTAACGAAACGCAGCCATGTGCTCCTGGACGAACTGCTGAATCACAGTGTCCCGGTCGAGCGAGAATCCGCGATTTGCGAGATCATGGAGAAGGCTTGGCAACGCGATCTGCGGCCAGCGTCTCAGGGCTTTCCGGCATGGCGCGTCACAAACTGGGTCATTGCCTCGCGAGCGAGATTCTCCTGGTGCTCCCGATAGGCCTCGATGAACGCCCGTTGGGGAGATCGCGCGATCAAGACTGCGCCAGCGGCCAACGCCGACTGGATCTCCCGTACGCGATCCCGCGGAGAGGATGCCCGAAAACGGGCCGCTTCCTCATCTGCAATGTCGGCATCGCTCGGAAAGTGAAGATCACCGATGTTCACAGATCAGCAAAGAAATAAAACGCACATTGGGATGCAAATCCGCTTCCGTATCACGATCACGATCATACGCGAGTCCTGGGACCGCGCGGGCCTCGGCGTGACCCTCATTCTTCCAAAGGCCTATCGTTTCCGCAGTACTACGAGCGTCTGGAGGTCGGCGAATCCAGGGAGGATCTCGACGACCTCGAAGAAGCGTGACCATTCCTTCGCGATATAGTCGGAGGTGTGAGCAACTGTCCGGTAGCTCCCCGCGCTGGCGGCGTCGACGCCGACATCGAGCCAGCCATCGTCCATGAATCCGCGGTGGACGTAGCTGGCGACGGCTTCCGGAGTCCTGCGGCCGGGATAAAAGCGGACGAACCAACTCAACTCGGCCAGCGCGGTCACAAAGGCCAGCCCTCCCGGAGCGAGCACACGCGCGAGCTCGCTCAGCCAGGTGAACTGGTCCTCTTCGCCGAGGTGGGTCAGGACCGAATGCGCATAGATCACTTGAAAGAACCCGTCGGCATAGGGCATCGGGGGCTTGATGTTCACTAGCGAAAACGTACCGGTTTGATAATGGCTCTTGCACCACTCAATGTTGACCGCGTCGATGTCGGCTCCGTGCACCTTCTGGGCGACTTCCTCTGGGAAGAAGCGAAGAATCCTTCCACAGCCGCAGCCCCAATCAAGAATCGGCCCGCTGCCCAGCGGACGCCCAGCCAAGCGGCGGTACAGCCGCTCGAGTTTCACGAACCACGTGGCGCCGGTAAACGCGAACGTGTTGGGCGAAATCGCCCCGGCGACCCGTGTGATGTTGGCAATATCCGGAATGATGCCCCGGCCCAATCCCCGCCAATGATTGGATTGGTGCTGATAGGCGTTGCTCCACTCCCAGACGAGATCGATGTCGATGTGGTCCCCGTTTGGCCCCAGAAACGGCGAGCAGTCGAGCACGCCGCGTGAACAGGGCTCCGGCATGCCCTTGAGGAGGTAGCGACTGGTGTCGGGATCGCTGTCGACCGGAGCAGTCACTCTGGCAGAGCCATTGATGAGGAAGGTCAGCGACGAAGGTGCGGGAACGCCTGCCGGAGGATAGAAGGCGAACTCGAGAACGAAGGTTGTTGGGCTCGACGCCACGATGTGGGTTCGGAGCCAGCCCTGATCGGCGAACCGTCTCAGAAGCGATGCGGCGAGCACGGCGGGAACGTTGATGGGGGCCGGCGGACGGAACGATGAAGGCCTGCCCCTCAGCAGCCCAAAGGGCTCGGGAGGCTTCGCCGTCGCCGACGCAGCCTCGACGACGTGCTGCACCATGATGCCAAGGTCGCGGATGTCGTTTGGATTGGAGATGCGAGGCTCGAGCCGGAAGTGAAACACCAGCGGCTTGACGCTCGTATTCTCGACCTGAATCGCCTGCTCCCCATCGGTGAGTTCGAAGCATTCGCCGCTGCCCGACTCGCTGCAGCAGTGCAGCACATGTCCTTTTCTGGAAAAGGTCATGAAGCAAAGAAAGAGCTTCGTGCCGCCAGGCACGGTGAGGCCAAATTCATGCGTACTCCAGCAGAAGCCCGGTTCCGGCTCGTTCAGGCCATACGCGAAGAATGTGTTCATAGTTCCTTGGGCGCAAAGGAATACCGAGGATCGTCAGGCGGTCCACAACGCGTCGCAGGATAGTCCTTTTCGCTCCGATTGCTCAAGTTGGCACACCGGCCAAGGTGCTCGGAGTCTCGTCTGCATCGATGCGCCCGAGTTTGGTCAGCCGTTTGGTGCCGAGTCGCGTCGGGCGCTGGCCGCGAAGGCCTGGGCATTTGAAAACTTCGGACCCTCGTGGTGCTGAGGAAGCGATAGTCCTCTGCCCCAGGTGACGGGTCTGAATGGCAACGACAAGGAGCGGGTAGGGTGGGATTTCACGAGGAGTTCCATGCTTTTGCCGGTCGCGGCCTCCGCGCTCGTTCGTACTCATAGGGGCCCTGATGTGGCCCCCACGAGAACGCGAGAAGCGTCCGTGGTCACCATCTGCCAC
>CAYZHH010000324.1:0-3731 GCA_964478275.1 uncultured Candidatus Kuenenia sp. | reverse complement strand
GCCGCGACTCCGTGAAGCCAGAAGGCCGGGCGACTGCGACGCTGGATGCGTCGCCTACTTCCCGGCGGAGGCCGGGCAAGGATTCGCGGGCCATGGATGGCCGCGAATCCGTGAAATCAGAATGTTAAGTTCTCTTCGGCAAAGACCTCGCGGCTCTCGTAGGCGTGGAACAGCCTGGAGATTCGTAGCGAGAGCATCTGAAGGAAGAGGGCGCGGAACTCCCCCTCGGAGCGGTCGGTGGCGGGGATGGCCGTGTTTGCGGGAAACGCGAAGTCGTCGATTCGGCGATCGAAGACAAGCTCCTTCTCGGCGATGTCGTAGACCCACACCTTGACGCTGGCACGGCCTCGGTAGAGCGTCGAGCCTTCGTGGAACCTGAATTCCTCGAGGTCGATGCCCACGACATAGTCCGCGTCGAGCGCGGCCCCCACGGTCTGGTAATCGACCCAGGCATTTTCGTCGATCCAGCGTGCGACTTCATGCTGCCCAACGACGTCGGCCCGTCGCACGTGTTCCTTGATCTGTTTGCCCGTCAACGTGGCCAACTCGCGGGCGGAACCGGCGTCGGAAAACTCCAGCTCGATGATTGGACGGCAGGCAACCACGACCTTCTTGCCCTTAAGCCCGGGGAACTCCGCGGGCACATCGGCTTGCTGCAGGAGGTAGGCGACCGTGAAGAGCGTCGAGCATCCGCTCAGGGCAGGTGCCAGGACCGCGACAATCGCGAGGCGGAGGACAGCGGAGCGCATCGGGAAATCCTCAGGGATAGTGATGGGGGGACAGTAGCGGGCCGTGCCGGTCTGCTCAATCCCGCTCGGCCCGGCCGGGGATGGCACAATACGGACGTGAAAACCCCTCCCATGTCCGCCGTTCCGCCCAGCCTGCCAGTCGGGGCGACCGTCGAGGAATCCTTCCTCGCGGCGCTGGCCGCTGGCATGTCTCCATCGGGGCTGAGCGGTTTCCCTGTCGTGGTCGCGGTCTCCGGGGGTGCTGACAGCGTGGCCTTGCTGGCGGGGCTCGTGCGGCTGGGTATCCCCAGGCTCGTCGTTGCCCACGCGGAGCATGACATTCGGACCGAAGCTTCTGCCGATCGTGAGTTCGTCGGCCGGCTCGCGGAACGTTTCGGCCTGCCCTGGGTCTGGCGGCCGCTCGCGGTGCGCGGGCGAGGCAACGAGGCGGGGGGCGAGGGGCTCGAGGCCCGCGCTCGGCGACTTCGGTACGCCTTTCTGGCGGATGTGGCAAAGGAGGCCGGCGCGAGGCATGTGCTCGTGGCCCACACGGCGGACGATCAGGCTGAGACGATCCTCCACCGTATCCTCCGGGGCACGGGGCTCACGGGCCTGGCGGGGATGCGCCGCGCCCGCGAGCTCTGCGACGGCGTGGCGCTCGTGCGACCGCTCCTTGATGTCTCTCGCGACGCTGGCCGAGCGTTTCTTCGTGCCGCGTCGGAGCACTGGCAGGAGGATTCCAGTAACGCCGACACGACCCACGCGCGAAACTTCCTCCGCCATGAGGTGTTGCCGCGGTGTGTTGCCGGCCCCTATCCGGCAGCTCCGGCCGCTGTCGCGCGGCTCGGGAGCCAGGCAGCGACGGTGGCGGCGGCCATCACGAGCGCTGCGGAGCACTTGCTTGCCATGTACGCTCAGCGTCAGTCAGACGGAACTGTCCTCGTCAGGACGCGAGAGCTTGCGGGGCTCGACCCGCACCTCGTCGCGGAGGTGTTCGTGGCGCTCTGGCGGCGCGAAGGCTGGCCGCAGCGAGACATGACGGCGGGGCACTACGAGGCTCTCTCGTGCCTCGTCACGGAACGACTCTGTCAACCGCATGATGGTGCCGCACCGCATCAGCCCCGCCAGTTTCCCGGTGCGGTCACTGTGGCATGGCAGGACTCCACCTGGCTCGTCTTTGCCCGTCCATCATGACCCGGCCTTGACCGCACTTTGTGGCACAGGGGCTGGTCAATGTCCCGGCGTAGCGAGCTCCTGGGCCACGTAGCCCCCCTTGGACCGGAAGTACATGAACAGTCCGAGATAGCAGACGAGCATGAAGGCCGGGAACGCTGCCATCTTCGCCAGCGTGTCGAACTGCCCGGCTTTGTCAGCCGCCGCCAGCGCCGCCTGTGCCTCCGGGGCCGTCAACGCAGCCGCCTTCTTCGGGTCGATCGCATCGTAGGTGATGCCGAGGTAGGGCTTCTGCACGAGCACTTCTTGCGCCACGATTGGCGCGTTCCGCCTAAGGTCACCGCTGGCAGTTCGCTCCTGGAGCGCGCCGATAAGTGGGAAACCGAGCACCCCGACGGCAATCATTCCGATTCCCGAAATCGCGTTGAGTGTCACGGCGCCGCCCTTGGGGCATTGCTCCGCTGTGATCCCGAGCATGGTGGGCCAAAAGAAGGTCTTGCCGATACCGTACAGGGTCGCGGCCCCAAAAATCACTGCCAGCCCCGAGCTTCCGGTCCTTGAGAGCGCCAGGAGCCCAAGGATCGCCAACACCGAGCTGGCGATCAAAAGGCCGATTGGGGAAAGGGCATGCACGATCGGCCCAGCGAAGAACCGCAGGACCATCATGATGGCCGACGTGTAAACGAGAACCCAGCCCGCGTTGAACCCGGCCTGCTCCATCGGCTTCTGCATGAGGCCGGTGATCCAGCCGTCGGTGCCGATCTCGGTCGTGGCCAGTGGCATCATGATCACGATCAGAAACGCGAGAATCGGCCGACCGAAGCTCCCGGTGAAGACCCCAAACGCCACCGCCACCACCGCCGTGAGCGCTCCGGCAATCCAGACGCTGAAATGGAATACTTCGGCGAGCTGAAGAAAGATCAGCCCGAAGCCAACCAGGGCCCCGAAGCCACCAAACTCCGCCAGCATCTCGCGATACGTAACGCCCGCCTGCTCGCGCTCGCTGCGGGGGAATTGCACGCCCGCGAGAAGCACGAGGTAGATCACGGCAGGCACGGCGACGATACCCAGCACGATCCGCCAGTCACCGGAGCGTGCCGTATCGGCAAGCATGATGGTGATGATGCCAGCGATCACGAGGCCGCCGGGCCAGCCGGCGTGGAGAATGTTGAGCCACTTCGTCTTCTCGCGAGGGAAGATCGTGGCCACAACAGGATTGATGAACGCCTCGACCGTGCCGTTTCCAAGCCCCAGCACAATGCTGCCCCAGTAGAGGAGTTGGTAACCCCGCTTCTGGGCTGCCGCCAAGTCAGCGGCGGGTACGTCCTGGATGGTGCCGTAAGCCATCCACGCCATCGCCAGGTAGACCGCATAGCAGATGAACGAGAAGACCATCGCCACCTTGTAGCCGATCCGGTCGATGACGAGGCTGAAGAGGATGATCGAGATGGCAAACGGCCAGACCCCGGCTCCCTTGAGAGCGCCAATGCCGACCTTGTCGATCCCGAAGTCGGCGGGAAACCGCTCGTCGCAGAGGTACATGCGGGTGAAGAATGCGAACGACGTGGTGATCAGGGCGACGAAGCACCCCCAGAACACGAGCTGTTGCCGGTCACCACGTTCTGCCGTTTCTTTGCCGATCATGCGGAATCGCCTCCTGCCCCCGACCGCCTCCGGCACACGATGAGCGCCACGCTGGCATCCCCTCGACCGATTCGGCTGGCGGGCGGCACTATAGCAGGGGTGGAGAAACTGGGGGAACGCCCTGCGTCACGCGGGAACGGAGGCGGTGCTTCTGCGGGTTGACCCGGTGCCTGCCAGGCCCATACC
>CAYZHH010000323.1:0-3785 GCA_964478275.1 uncultured Candidatus Kuenenia sp. | reverse complement strand
CCCCCAAGGCGGGCGGCCTGCGTTAAGCCGCCCGGAGGACGGAGCCGGCGAGGGCCTGCTGATCGTCGCCCGTGAGGCGGGCCACGAGGGTCGAGAGCGACACCGCTTCCGCATCGCCTCGGGAGGCAAGCCGGTCGGCCCAGGCCGTGAGGCGTTCGAGCCTGTGATGGACGGTGCCCTGGCCGTCATGGCCATCGGTCGCCACCACAGACAGGCCACCTCGGCGGACGCGTGGCTGCTTCCCAAGCCCAAAGATCGCCAGCGGACCGGGTCGCGACGCAGGCGCCATCTCGACCTCCCACAGGCCCCATGACGAGTTGCGGCACCGCCATCCGAGAGGCGCCGGCCGCCTGCTGCCGCGGCCGTCCGCAGCGAGCGAATCCACGAGTACGACGCTGATCCCTTCTTCGACGAGGAGCTGCCGATGGTCGATGGCACCGCCGCCCCGAATGGCAATCGCCGATAGGGTCGGAACGGCTTCGCGAGCCCGTGCCAAGACTGCCCGCAGTCGCTGACGCGACGCAAAGGCCGCTGGCGCAACCTGGAGGACGAGATCGTGGCTCGAATCGATTCCTTCAGCCGCGCCGCTGATCCGCTCGGCGTTCGCGATCCAGGTCACGGGAATTGACGTGGAGAGTCTCGTGGCCGGCGCTCTCGACCGCGCCGGACGCGGTGCTGCCGTCACCATTCCGCAGACCACGATCACGCCACGCGGCTGTCCACCAGGCATCGAAGTCCTCCCCCAGAAACGGCAGAAGCGTCAACCACTGCCATGCCTCGGTATCGTCGCCCGCGTCGGCCCGTCTCAAGCGGCCCCACTTCGCCCAGCGCAGCCCGCACGCCCGCGCGCACCGAGCCTCTCCCGTGTGTCATCGATGCCGAGACGACGGATTACGGCGACTCTGCCGGTTCGCGAGAGTGGTCACGCTCATGAGCCACGATGGCTGCGACAAGGCCGGAAGCCGTGGCCTCGACGGCCTCGACCGTCGGTTCCAGCCCGAATCGGCGGAGGGCGGCTGACGTCACGGAGCTGAGGCTTGCGATCTGCCAGCCTCGGAGCCGGATCCAGGGGCCACACAACCGGATCGCCTCCTCGGCAATCGCACTGCTCGTGACCGTGAGCCATGGCGATTCGGCGGCGGCAAGGAGCTCCTCAGTGCCGGTGTCGAGCTTTTCCACAGGCACGCTGCGGTAAGCCGGCACTTCATCGACGCCATGACCAGCGGCCTCGAGCGAACGACGGAGCACGTCGCGGCCGCGATCCGCGCGCACGAGGAGAAAGCGACTCCCGCGAGGAAGCCCGGCAAACGATTCGACCAGCCCCTCGGAGCGAAACTCCTCGGGCACCAGGTCGCATGCGTAGCCGGCCTCCGCGAGGCTGCGGCGCGTCGCGGGCCCGATCGCCGCGATCCGAGCCGTGCCGAGCGCCCGTCCATCGAGGCCGGTTGCCCGCAATCGATCGAGGAAACCGCGAACACCGTTGGCACTGGCAAACACGATCCAGTCGTAGGTGTCGATTTGTGCGATGGCGGCATCAAGATGAGGCATCTCGACGGGCGACGTGATGCGGAGCACCGGTACGTGGAGGCATGCACCCCCTGCTGCCTGTACGAGCGACGCGATCTCATGCTCCTGGCCCACGGGCCTGGTCACGATCACCAGCCTGCCTTTGAGTGGTCCTTCTGTAACCGGTTCGACAGAGCCTCCCACCAGAAGCACCGCTGGGGATTGCCAGCCCTCACGCTCGGCGTCCCTTGCGGCATCGGCGAGGGTGGTCGTGGCCAGCCGCTGGTCAGGCCACGAGCATCGGCTCACGACCGTCACGGGCGTGGTGCCCGGTCGGCCCGCCTCGATCAATCGCTTGGACCACGACGCAATCCGTTCAACACCCATGTAGATCGCGAGCGTGCCGGGGAGCGAGGCAAGGCCCGTGAGATCACAGAGTTCGACCTTCCCTCGTGCCTCGTGACCGGTCACGAGGGAGAGGCTCGACGCGGCGCCTCGGCTGGTGAGAGGAATCCCTGCGGCTGCCGCGGCAGCGAGCGCGGCGGTCACGCCCGGGACAATCTCGACCGCAAGCCCTGCCTGCCGGACCGGCTCGAGCTCCTCGGCGAGTCTCGCGAAGATAGTCGGGTCGCCCCCCTTGAGACGCACCACGTGCCGCCCGCCAGCAGCCAGCCGCACGAGCAGTTCCCCGGTCTGTCGGCCGGGATCCATGTCCGTCACATCACTTCGATCGACGCAAATGCGTTCGGCCGACGCTGGCACGAGGGCGAGGACGTCGGAACGCACGAGCCGGTCGTGAACGACCACCTCGGCCCGTTTCAGTCGATCGACCGCCCGCAGCGTCAGGAGATCGGCCGCGCCAGGCCCAGCACCCACGAAAATGACCGTCTGGAAGGGATTCATCGGCGGGCACCCCATCGGGGGCAGGACCGCCCCGGCAAGTCGGGTTTGTGGCAACGGCCAAGGCTGCCTAAACTCAGGAGTTTCACGGGTTCCATCGGGTCACTTCCGGCGGGCCAGTTCCAGGGACACGCATCCACCGCGGATCCGGCATGGCGAACGAGTCTACAGCGGGCCCACACGTTCCGGTCGATCCCTCCCGGTGCCCTTCGTGGACGGCCCTCACTCAGGGGGAGCGCTCGAGGCTGCTCCAGTGTTACCGCACGGGCATGCAGGCCGGCGATCCCCAGTACGCCATCGACATGTTCGCGATGTGCGTCGTGGGCGATCCGGGCAATGTCGTGTTCCTCCAGGCGTTCCTCGGGGCGCTTCGTCAGAAGTTTGGAGCCAAAAAGTCGAGTGTGTTTGCATCCTTCTTGAACGTGTCTGGCCGAAGCTCGATGAAGCGGGCTGGGACCAATGCCAACTGGCGAGAGGTCATCAAGCTGGGCGTGAACACCCTCAAGTCGAACCCCGCCGACCACACCTGCCTGCTTTCCATGGCCGAGGCCTGCGAGAACCTCATGATGGCGGAGTGCCAGTCTGTGTATCTCCGGGCGGCCCTCGACGCATCGCCTTCTGACGTCGAGGTCAATCGACAATGCAGCCGGTTCGCGGCGAGCCAGGGGAACTACGACCAGGCAATCGAGTGCTGGAGAAGGATTTCGCGGGTCAAGGGGATGACCGAAGAGTCTGAACGAGAGATCGCCAGGCTGTCGGTCGAGAAGACGATTGCTGCCGGGCACGGACTCACGGGCCGACCTGGAGCGAAGCTGGCTGCCGAGGCGGAGGCCGCAGCTCCGGCCGTGAGCCGCCGTGCCAAGCTCGAGCAGACGATTCGCGACAAGCCGACCGACATCGACACGTACCTCGAACTGGCGGACGTCCTCGAGCAGGAAGCAACGATCGAGGACGCCGAGAAGGTGCTAACCAAGGCGCTCGCCGCGTCGGGCAATGCCCTGAAGGTGCAGGAGCATGTTGAAGACCGTCAGCTCCGATGGGGACGTGCCAAACTCATGCTGGCCGAGAAGAGGCTTGAGGCCCACAACTCGCCCGACAACCGTATGGCTGTGGAAAAGCTCAAGACATCGAGTCTTCGTCAGGAAATTCATATCTACGAGACACGCTGTCGCCGTTATCCAGACAACGTCACTTGGAAGTATGAGCTCGCCCTTCGACTCAAGGCGGCTGGCAAGATTCAGGAAGCCATCCGCTCGTTTCAAGACGCGCTCAAGGATGTCCGTCGCAAGGGGGTGATTGCCCTGGAGCTCGGTGAGTGCTTCCAGACCATCAAGCAGTACCAGCTCGCGCTCCAGAATTACGAGGCCGCCATCGAAGTG
>CAYZHH010000322.1:0-3793 GCA_964478275.1 uncultured Candidatus Kuenenia sp. | reverse complement strand
GTCCCAACCTATGAAGGTGACATTTGCCGCCTTCATCATCGCGTCCACCGCCTCGATGAGCGTGGTGAACCCCTTCACCTCGATCATGCCGAGGGCTTCGACGTTCTTGGCCATCTGTCGCACCATTCCTATCGTTTCGACCTTCCCGTCCCCGCGGGGCACACGCCCCGCCGACCGCGCCGGCACACGCCGGCTCGACGGCCTTGTCTTGTTGTCACGGCCTTGGGCCGCACGCTTCGCCATCAGGTTTGCCTCACGAGCTCGACGCTGTCGGCGTGGTCTAGGTCCGCCGCGTTGCCTTCGTCGGTGTCGATATGCACCTCGAGCTTGCTCGTCGCATCGGCGCGCACGAGCAGGTCACGAAAGACCGTGCCACACGAGCCCTTGATGACCAGGCTCATCCGGTCGCCGTTCTTCACACCGAAATGCTCGGCGTCGGCGAAGCACATGTGCACATGCCGCTCCGCCCGGATGACCCCCTCGCCCATCTCGACGGCACCGGCGGGCCCGACCAGCACACACCCCGGCGTGCCGGCAATGTTTCCGCTCGCCCGTACGGGCAGATTGATGCCGAGCGAGATCCCGTCGGTGAAGGCGAGCTCCACCTGCGAGGCTTTTCGCGTCGGGCCGAGCACCCGCACAGTGGGCAGCATTTTTCGTTTCGGGCCGACGAGCATCACGGTTTCCTCGGCCGCATAAAAACCGTTTTGATAGAGGTTTTTCTGCGCGGTCAGCGTGCGGCCGGGCCCGAAAAGCTTTTCGACATGCTCATCGGTGAGATGGCAGTGCCGGGCCGAGATGCTCACGACGAGTTTTGGCTCAGCTTTTGGTGCGGCCGCGGCCTGCGACGGCGGCACGCCCCGCGAGGCGAGGACAATCTCTCGGACGATCCGTTCGACGGCTGCCTGATCGAGGCCAGAAGCGGTAGCAATCATGACGAGGGGTTCCTGCGGGCGGCATCGGGGCCGACGGACGGCGGCTGTTCTTCCACGGAGGCGACGATGAGCCGCGGGCCGGCTGCCGTGATTTGGTCACGCCACGATGGGGAGAGGCCGTCGTCGGAGACGACAAGGTCGATCGCATCGAGCCCAGCCACGAGCGTCAGGCTCTTGCGACCAAACTTCGTGCTGTCGGCGACGACGATCACGCGGCCGGCCGCTTGGAGCATCGCCTGCTCCGTCTCGGCGAGCAGCAGGTGGGCATTGAAGAGCCCTTCGATCGTGATGCCAGCTGCCGAGAGCACCGTCGTAGTGACATGCAGCCGGCCGAGCAGCTCGTTGGCATAGGGCCCGAGGCAGACGCCCGTCCGCGGCGAGACATAGCCGCCCAGGAGGACAAGGTCTGTCCGCGCCTCCGAGGCAAAAAGATTGGCCACTGGCAGACTGTTGGTGACGACCTGAAGCGAGCGGCCCACGAGCAGGCGGGCCACTTCGTACGTCGTCGTGCCCCCATCGAGCAGCACCGTTTCGCCATCGGCGATCTCGTCGGCAGCCCTGGCGGCGATGGCTCGCTTGGCGGCCCAGTTGGTGGGCTGACGCTCGCCGAATTCGGCACGCTTTGGGTCGCCACTGGCGTAGACCACCCCACCGTGCGTTCGGCGGGCAGACCCCTGGCCCTCGAGGGCGTCGAGATCCCGCCGGGCCGTCGAGGCGGAGACCCCGAGCTCCCTCGTGATTTCGTCTAGCGACGCAAATCCGCGGACTCGGATCAGGTCGAGGAGTCGGGAGCGGCGTTCGTGGTGCTGCATGGTAAGCATCGATTCAGTCACCGCATTATGATCGAAAAGAGTCGTCATGCAAGTATCCACGCACTTATTTCGTTCACCAGTGCACAGAAAGCGTCACGATATGGCCGTTACACGCCATGTTCTGGTGCCAAAAATCCGTCGCCACTGCCGTCTGACATCACTTCTGGACGATTTTTCGCTATCCTTGGGAACGTAGGTCACGTTTTCACGTCCGGGCGAGGTGATGGGTGGCGGTCGTCCATTTCGTTCGCGAATGCCGGAATGTGCCCACGGATCGGCCGCCGCCAGGGGTTGAGGTCCGGCTTTTTGATGTCCGCGAGGACCATGCCCTCGTGATCAGGCTCGCTCAGGCCGCGGCCACTGGCCCGGGGCCCGCGCCGACGCCCGAGGGGCTTTTGGCGGAGCTCACCAGCCGACCAGATCGAACGGTCGAGGCCTGGCTGGCAGCCGACACCGTGGCCGCCGGCCCGCAGCCGCTCGGCATCGCAATCCTCGTCACGGGATCTGGCGAGGCTGGCCCGCGGCACTCGATCTCATGGCTGATCGTTCATCCCGCGGCCCAGCGTCGCGGGATCGGTCGCTGCCTTGTCGATGAGGCGTCCCGACGAGCCGACGAGCTCGGGGCGACCGAAGTGTTCGTCGAATGCCACTCCGCATGGGCCGATGCGGTGGCGTTCTGGCGGTCGGTCGGCTTTATTGAGCCTTCGCGGCACCCGCGTACGCGGCTCGGCGAGCGATCGCCCGGTTGAGCCACACGCCTGCCCCCAGCAGCATCGCTCCGCTGGCGATCAGGTGAATAGCGATGATCACGCCGAGATAGACCGCTGCTTGCTCGGGCGCGGCCATGAAGAGAATGGCGCCCAGGGCCGCCGTGACCACGCCGTCGAGCAGCAACCAGCCCCACGGGTAGTCCCTTGGTACTGAAAAAGCTGCGGCCAGTTTTCCACCCGCCTCGAAGAGAATCAGAACGCCGAGGAATACGACCAGCGCCTCAATCCCAACGCCCGGGAGGGCCAGCATCGCGGTCCCCGATACGAGCGCGAGGGCACCGCACAGGAGCATGATCCAGAAGCCCTTCCAGGTGTAGGTGCCAAACGCGGCGATGATTCGCATGGTACCGGCGGCCACGAGCAGGCCGCCGATGAATAAATCAATTGTGAGCGAAGGAATGAGCGGCCGGGCAAAGGCGCCGATGCCCAGCAGCACGAGAAGTGCCCCCACGCCGAACGACCAATTCCGAAGGGTGACAAGCGGGCTCGGCTGGTCGCGGTGCGCGAGTTCGGACATAGCGAAAGTGTCTCGAGGGTGATTGATGACAGATTGAGTCTATGCTCATCGCGGCAATTCAGCTATGCCGCTGACAGCCCTTCCATCCGTCGCCACGCGCTCGACTGGCCGAGGTGCATCATCATGTGGCCACCGCAATAGAACCCCAGCACTGAGCCGATCGTCGGAAAGAGTTTTTTCATAGGGCCTTCGGCAGGGTTGGGGCGATCAAAGGGCTCGTCCGGCGCGGTCCGCAGCGCCCCGGTGACCATGCGGTACCCCTCACGAAAGAAGGCCACGACCTCGTCCATCGGCGGATAGATGTCGCCATCGGGATCGTCCTGGCAAACCGCGTCCTTCGAAAACGCGAGGTCGAAATAGTCTGGAATGGACGGTGCCGGGTGATCGATCAGACGGAGCACGCGTGGCGCGTAGAGCGCGAGGTGGCCGTACACGAACGCCGGGTGGTTCGACGCCACGACCACACTGCCGGGGGAGGCGAAGCGAGCGAACCGTTCGGCGGTGATGCCGGCCAGGAGCCGCTCGGAGTACGAGAGCGACACGGTGAGTGAATCAGCGATCAGATTGCCGAGCGAACGTGTCATGAGACTGCCTGTGCCTCGCGGAAAATTGCTTTCTTAAAGAATAACGACGGCAGCGGCCGCATCGCAATCAACGTCCAGGCGCGGCCGGTCTCCAATCGAAAGCGCGACCCTCCGTCATTCGGCTCTTCCGCAGAATCTGTGGGTGGAGTAACGCGTTTTGTACGGGGCTCTGCCC
>CAYZHH010000321.1:3008-3819 GCA_964478275.1 uncultured Candidatus Kuenenia sp. | reverse complement strand
GCGACCGTCCTCGTGCGGGGCGAGAGCGGCACGGGCAAGGAGCTCGTCGCGCGAGCCATTCACGAGGCCAGTGACCGCCACAGTGGCCCGTGCGTGTGCCTCAACTGCGCCGCCCTCTCCGAGACGCTTCTTGAAAGCGAGCTCTTCGGCCATGAGAAGGGCGCCTTCACCGGCGCCACGGAAAAGAAAATCGGAAAGTTCGAGGCTGCCCATCGTGGCACGCTCGTGCTCGACGAGATCGGCGAGATGAGCCCGGCCATCCAGGCCAAGTTCCTGCGGGTGCTCGAGGGCCATTCCTTCGAGCGGGTCGGTGGGTCGACCCGGGTCCAGGTCGATGTCCGCGTCGTCGCGGCCACGAACCGCGACCTCGAGGCGGCCGTGAAGAGCGGCGAGTTTCGCCGCGACCTCTACTTCCGGCTCAAGGTTGTCGAGATCATGGTGCCGCCGCTGCGCCGACGCTCAGAAGACATCGAGCCGCTCGCGACTCATTTCCTCACCAGGTTTGCCGCGGAAACGACCCGGCGTATTCGGGTGTTCACGCCCGAGGCGGTCGCGGCACTTCGGGCCTACCAGTGGCCTGGCAACATTCGTGAGCTACGAAACGTCGTCGAGCGGGCGGTGGTGCTCTCACACGGCGAGTGGATCGATGTCGACGACATGGTGCTCTCCTGCCTCGGGCCACCCGGCGACACCGGCAAGGCGAAGTCGGCCCCGACCGGTCCGTTCGTGCCGACAACTCTCGACGAGATGGAGCGGGGGCATGTGTTCGCGACCCTCGAAGCCGTCGGCGGCAACAAAACAAAAGCGGCTG
>CAYZHH010000321.1:0-2998 GCA_964478275.1 uncultured Candidatus Kuenenia sp. | reverse complement strand
AGCGATCGACGCTCGATCGGAAGCTCGCCAAGTGGGCCACGGCGTGACGCGATCGCCGCCGCACGATGCGGTGGCGACCTCATAGCCCGAAGTAGCGTTTCCATTCTTCCGCCCCTTCGGGCCCCGGCTCTGGGGGTTTGGCATCACGAACAAGGCCGGTGGCTCGAGCCATCTCGCGAAGGCTCGCAAACCATGCATCACTGGCGACGGGCTTGGCGCGCCGTCGCCGGGCCGCCGCCATCACGCGGTTGTCGGACGAGACAACGGTCAGTGCCGTCGGCGCGTCATGCTCTTCGATGAGCTCCTCAATGAGCGAGTCGGCCGAGTCGTAGCCGCGAGCAAAGCGGACGGCGATGCCTTCGTGGTTCGACCGGTCGGGCAGGCCCGGCGGGGCATCGGCCGCATCGAAAATGACCGTCGCGCTCGCCGCGGCGTCGCCAAGCAGTCGCGCGAGCTCCTTCAGGAGTGCCTGCCGCGAAGCCTCGAACCCTCGAGCACCTCGCACGCCTCCGAACACCCCCGAGGCATGGAGCAGGTTGTAGCCGTCGATGAGGATCTTCATGGAAAAGCCGCTCGCCGGCTCTAGCCCCCGCCCAGCCGGTACTTGACCCGGCCCGCGACGATCGTAGCGACGGCTCTGCCCTGGAGGGTCCAGCCGTGGAAGGGTGAGTTTACGCTCTTGGATGCGAAGGAATGAACGTCCACCCGCCAGGTGAGGGCTGGATCGATGAGCGTGATGTCGGCCGGGACACCGGGCCGCAGCGTGCCGCGGTTGATCCCGAGGATGCGGGCCGGGAGCGTGCTCATCGCCTCGACGAGCCGGGGCCAGCCGATCCGGCCCGGCTCCACCAGGCGTGTGACCGAAAGCCCAACAGCCGTCTCGAGGCCGAGAATCCCGAACGGCGCCCGATCGAACTCGAGCATCTTCTTCTCGATGGCATGGGGCGCATGGTCGGTGGCGATGCAGTCAATGGTGCCGTCCACGATCCCTTCGATGATGGCGTCGATGTCGGCTTTCGTTCGCAGCGGCGGGCTCATCTTGAAGTTGGAATCGAAGCCCCGCAGGCTCTCGTCGGTGAGCGTGAAGTGGTGCGGGCAGGCCTCGGCCGTCACCCGGATGCCACGGGCCTTCGCCGCTCGGATCATCGCCACGCCGCCAGCCGTTGAGACGTGCATCACGTGGAGCCGGCCGCTGGTGACATCCGCCAACACGATGTCACGGCCGATCATGACTTCCTCGCCGGCGGCCGGCATGCCCTTGAGCCCGAGCACAAGCGATACGAGCCCCTCGTTCATCACGCCACCGGCCGTGAGCTCGAGCACCTCCTCATGGGCGAGGAACGGCTTGTCGAACATGCGGCAGTACTCAAAGATCCGTCGCATCAACTCGGCGTCATAGACCGGGGCGCCGTCATCGCTAAACGCCACGGCACCAGCCTCGACGAGCTGGCCGATCTCGGCGAGCTCCTTGCCCTCGCGGTTGCGGCTGGCGCAGGCGACGACGAAGACGTTGCACGTGTCGGCACGGGCCGCCTTCTGATGGATGAACTCGACCGCCGCCTGCGTGTCGAGCGGGGGCTCGGTGTTCGGAATGCAGGCCACGCTCGTGAACCCGCCGGCGAGCGCCGCACGCGTGCCCGTTTCGATCGTTTCGTCCTCTTCGCGGCCGGGCTCGCGGAGATGAACGTGCATGTCGACAAGGCCTGGCGTGACGATGAGGCCCGCCGCGTCGATCGTCTCATCGACGCGTCCTACCGGCTGCGTGCCCGAATGGCCGATCGCGACGACGAACCCGTCTCGCACAAGGACGTCGTCAATGCGGTCGATGCCCTGCGAGGGATCGACCACCCGACCACCGCGAACGAGGAGCGTCGCCATCAGGCATGCCCTCCGGTGGCTGCCCGCGGTCCGCAGGTGAGCCAGAGGACGCCCATCCGTACGGCCAGGCCGTTGGTGACCTGGTCGAGGATCAGCGACTGCGGGCAGTCGGCAACCTCAGCTGTCACCTCGACGCCACGGTTGATCGGGCCGGGCGCGAGAATGAGCAGATCTTTCTTGGCACGCTTGAGTCGCTCGCGGGTCATGGCGTAGAGATGGGCGTATTCGCGGACCGAAGGAAAGGGCCGCGTGTTCTGCCGTTCGAATTGGATGCGAAGAAGATTGAGGACGTCGCAACGGGGCACGATCGCATCGAGATTGTGTGAAACCTCGACGCCGATCTCCCGCCAGCGTTCCGACACGAGCGTCGGTGGTCCACACAGAATCACCTTCGCGCCCAGCTTCACAAGCCCCCAGAGATTCGATCGCGCGGTCCGGCTGTGGGCGATGTCACCGACGAGCCCAACCGTCACGCCGGTGAGGTCACCCAGCCTTTCCCGAATCGAAAAGATATCGAGGAGGCCCTGAGTGGGATGCTCGTGCGGCCCGTCACCGGCATTGATGACGCCGACCGAGAGGTGCTGCGCGAGAAGATGCGGTGTGCCTGGAGTCGCGTGGCGGACAACAACCGCGTCGATGCCCATGGCCTCGAGGTTGCGGGCCGTGTCGATGAACGACTCCCCCTTCGAGAGGCTGCTGCCCGATGCCGAGAAGTCAACGACGTCGGCACCGAGGCGACGTGCCGCGAGTGAAAAGCTCGTTCGCGTGCGGGTCGAGTTCTCAAAGAAGAGCGTGACCACGGTCGTGCCAGCGAGGACCGCCAGCTTCCGACGGCAGCCGCCGGTTGCCTCCTTGAAGAGCGCCGCGGTGTCGAGCAGCAGTCGAATCTCGTTTGCCGTGAGCCGTTCGAGGTCGAGCAAGTGGCGGTGGGTCCACTGGGCTGGCACCGTCTCCGGTTCGATCGCGGCCGAGGCCATGGGAAATCCAGGAAGGATCGGAAGGTTTTCGAGCGACGGAGTTTAGCAGATGGAGGGCTCGGAACGCCCGGTGCCGCGGGTCCGGGTGGTCGAAGACTTCGCTCCAGCACCGCCAGTTTGGCCTTGTCGCGGCCCCGCACCGC
>CAYZHH010000320.1:0-3832 GCA_964478275.1 uncultured Candidatus Kuenenia sp. | reverse complement strand
AATACACCACGGAATGCGGTCGCGGGGCTGTCGCGCGGATGAGGCGCGACCGATACCCGCGTTCACGCTGGCGCGGCGCCGCCTCTTACAGTCCGGCGGCGCCGGTATTTTCCTTTTCGTACTGCTCCTTGAGCGCCGGGAACTCGACCACGACGATGCCGCCCTTCCCTGGGTCGAAGGCGTATTCCTGGTAGTACGGCAGCATGGCAAGGTGGAGGCCGTCGGGGCCGCCTGGCTTCATGATCTTCGCCATGAACTCGGCATGTGTTGCCGGCCGCGATTCATGCTCCGCTTCGTAGAGCTTCAACGTCTGCTCGACCGAAGCGGACGAGAGCGCGGCGGCAGCATAGCGATGCGCCCCGGTAACGGCATCGAGGCCGAATCGCTCGGCGCCGGGATCGATCACCACGCCGCCATCGGCCAGGGCAGTGGCCAGATCGAGAACCTTGTCCGTCGTCTTGCCGACGGTCTTTCGGGTTTCGACTGGGGGCTTGGCGGGCGGCGTGGCCTCGGGCTCGCTGCAGCCCGTGAGGGCGATAAGCCCCGCGAAGCCGTGGACGAAAAGCCCGACGCGGGCGGTGTGGGATGTCATCGAGAAGGCCTCCTTGGAAGATTGAAACAGTCTACTGAAGCCTGGCCACCCGGGGTGGTATTCTCTTCAAAGGCGCCTGGGATTCCGGCGCCGAGAATCGGAGCTCACAATGATTAAACACATGTTCAGCCTGCTTGGAATCCTGGTGTTTGTGGGAGCCATTGCCGTGGCCTCGGAGGAGCATTCGACGGCCGACCCAGAGTTTCGGCCGGTGCAGGAGCCGCTGCCGGCGAAGCCGCCCGAGGGTGCGATCGTCCTCTTTGGTGACGGCACCGACGGGGAACCAAAGTTTGTCGCGATGAGTGGCGGCCCAATTGACTGGAAGGTGGAAGACGGCGTGCTCTTCATGGAAAAGTCGAAGGGGCATGCCAATCACATTCTGTCCACTGATGTTTTTCGCGACGCCGACATCCATGCCGAGTTCATGGTGGACAAGAAGGCTCGCGGCAACAGCGGCCTCTACATCCACGGCCTCTATGAGATGCAGATTCTCGACTCCTTCGGGGTCGAGCCGCCGACGATCGAGGACGAAGGAAGCCTCTATCGATTCTCGAAGCCACTGGTGAATGCTGCGCGACCGGTCGGCGAGTGGCAGGTGTATGACATCCGCTACACGGGGCCCCGCCGTGGCGAGGATGGCAAGGTCGCAACGCCGGGGCGGATCACTGCTTGGCTCAACGGCAAGCTCGTGCAGGACGGCACCGAGTTTACCGAGCCGCGGTCGCCGTATATTCCGTACCTCCACGGCGTCACCGATCATCTTCGGGCGGTGAAGAAGCGGATCGACGAAACCGACGAGGGGCCGCTCTTCCTCCAAGACCACGGCAGCCCGGTCAAGTTCCGCAACATCTGGATCGTGCCGCGATAGCGGATAGCCGGCCGTGGATCGAAAGCGGGGTTGCCCAACAGCCTGTCGTCCACTCGCTGCCGCGAGGGGCTTCCATGCGGGCCATACACGGTAGCGACCGTTCAGCCGATGGCCGCGGCGAGAATGGCGGTGAGCGTGTCGTCGTGGAGCACGACCGGGTTGCCCTTCATGCTGCTGGCATTCTTGGCCAATGACACCAGCTTGGGAATGGCGCCGAGCGTCATGCCGTAGGCCGCGAGCGACGGAATTTCGAGGTCCGCGACGAGCGATCGCACCCAGGCGGCACCGTCTTCGGGGCGTGCGGCAGCGTCGCCTGTGAGGAGGCGAGCGACTTCCGCGTACCGGGCGAGCACGGCTTCGTCGTGAGCCTGCTGAGAGGCGAGGATGTTTGCCTCCATGACGCCCGGCAGCAGGATGGCGCACACCGCCCCGTGCGGTGCGGGAAACATTCCCCCGATCGGTCCGGCAAATCCGTGGACCGCGCCGAGCCCGGCGTTTGCAAGGGCCATGCCCCCGAGCAGGCTCGCGAGGCTCATGGCTTCCCGTGCAGGGAGATCGGTTGGCTCGTCGCACGCGCGGCGCAGGGCATCACGAATCCGAGCGAAGCCTTCACGGCACAGGCCATCCGTGATCGGCTGGCGCTTGGCCGACACAAAAGGCTCGATGAGCTGGGCGAGTGCATCAAGCCCCGTGGCGGCGGTCACGTCCCGCGGCATGGAGAGCGTCAGCTCGGGGTCCACAACGGCCACCCGCGGCAGCATCGCCGGGCTGCGCAGGCTCACCTTCACGCCATGCTCAGGGCTGCCCAGGACGGCGTTCTTTGTGACCTCGCTGCCGGTGCCCGCGGTTGTCGGCGCAGCCACGCATGGCAGCGGTTGGGCATCAAGCGGTTTGCCGGTGCCGATGACTTCGAGATAGTCGAGCACGTCGCGGCCTTGAGTCGCGAGGGCCGCAATCGCCTTGGCAGCGTCGAGCGCGCTGCCACCACCGATGCCGAGCACGACGTCGGCATGAGCCATTCGTGCCGCCTCCGCCCCGGCCCTCGCCACGTCGAGCGTCGGCTCACCCCACACGGGAAAGTGCGTCGCAGAAAGGCCGTGCTTCGCAAGGAGTGGTTCGAGCCAAGCATCATGGCGCCGGCCACGACCACCCACGATAAGTACGTGCTTTCCAAGACCTGCGAGGATCGCCCCGAGGCCTTGCCGCGAGCCCGCTCCAAACACGATCCGGCCAGCCGTCGCAAACTCAAACATGCCTATTGATCTTTGAACGGTTCACTCATGGCATCCCTTCGCTCCGCTCCGGGTCTTTTCGGCCTTCGCCCTTGAATCAACTACTCAGACATCAATAGGAGCCTCACCAGCCCGCGTCGTCGGGGTGGAGGTTCTCATACTTCACGCTCGACCGAGGTTCGGCCATCATGTCGGCAACGGTGTCGCGCCAGGTGGCGTAGTGAGCCGTTTCCTTGTGGGCGAGTGCCGCGTCGGCCGAGCGATACACCTCGACGAGCACATACCGCAACGGGTCGCCTTGCTGACGGACAACGTCGAATCGGGCCACCCCCGGCTCGGCAAGGCTCGCCTTCGCATTGGCGAGCGTCGATGCCTCGAAGGCGGCCTCATGGCCAGGCTTCACGTGAACAAAGACATGGACGATATGCATCAAAGGTCTCCGGGGCGGCGGCGGCGCTGGTGGCTACGGAGCAGCCGGGGCATCGACGGCCACGCCGAGGCCTTCGAGCATACGGTCAGCGACGAAGCGGTTTCCGTCGGCGTTGAGATGCACGCCGTCGCCTGTGAGGGTGCCCTTCTCGTTCCCGTCCGGGTTCGCCTTTGCGAGGTGGTCCACAAACGTCTTTCGGAGATCGACGAGGCCGGTCTTCATGTCGGCGGCCACCTTCCGCGTGATGACGGAGTATTCATCGAGCATCGTGTCGAGCGGGTTCTTGCCGGTGGCCTTCTCGCCGATGACGCTCGGCGTGCAGAGGATCACGCGGCTGCCCACGGCCCGAATTCGTTCGACGAGGCTGCGGAGGCCCTTTTCGAAGAGATCCTTCGGCGTGCCCTTGCCCCCCTTCGAGTGCCAGACGTCGTTGATCCCGATATAGATCACGACCGTTGTGGGCTTCTTTTCGAGCACGTCGCGGTCGAGCCGGCTCTCAAGATTGGGCACCTTGTGGCCGCTGATGCCGGCCCCGATCACCTCGATACCAGCGTCGGGAAGCTCCTTCGCCATGGCCTCCCGCACGAGCACGACGTAGCCGCGCCCCTTGTCACCCGCCTGCGTGATCGAGTCGCCGAGAAACACGATTCGCTCGCCCTTCGCCGGCGGCCTGATCTCGGCGTCGTCGGCCGTGGCAAGGGTTGTTGTCA
>CAYZHH010000319.1:0-3856 GCA_964478275.1 uncultured Candidatus Kuenenia sp. | reverse complement strand
GTCGAGGGCCACGCGAGCGGCGGCTTCCCCGTCGGGGCCGACTTGCTGCTCCGCGACCAGCCGCACGATCGGCTCCGTGTTACTTGCCCGCACGAGGAGCCAACCGCCTGGCCAGTCGAGCCGGAGGCCGTCGAGGCGGCTCGGCTTCGCGGTGGGGAACGCCGCTTCGAGTCGGTCGATCGCAGCGACAAGGCCAGAGCCACGAGTCGTCGGCGAGAGCGCGACTTTTGATTTTGTCATCACGAATCTCGGCAACGCGGCCGCGAGATCGGCCACGGGAATGAGCCGCGAGCCAGCGGCCATGCGATCGAGCACCAGCGCCATTGCCACCGCGGCATCCCGCACGAGCACCACGCGGGGATCGATGACGCCGCCGTTGCCCTCACCCCCCAGAACAGCCCGTGCGGCCAGCATCGCATCGACTACATTCGCCTCGCCCACCGCCGACACATGACAGGGGACGCCACGGCGTGCTGCAATCGCGGCAGTCATGCCGCTCGTGGAACAGTTCACGACGATTGGGCCAGACGTCCGGGCGAGCACGCCCTCGACACACAGCGCCACCGTCGCCTCTTCGCCGAGGTAGCGACCGGTTGCATCGGCTATGGCGAGCCTGTCGGCATCGGGATCGAGAAAGAAGCCAATATCGGCGCCCGCTGCCGCGATGCGTGGCAAGAGCCCGGCAAGATTCTCGGCTGTCGGCTCTGGCTCATGCTCAAACTGGCCGTCTTGTTCGATGCCTTCGGCGACGACGTCACACCCGAGGGCCTCGAGCAGCGGCATTGCCACGCGACTTCCCGCGCCGTGACCGCAGTCGATCCACACCCTCGGGCGATGGCGGCGGATCGCGGCCACGTCGACGAGCGCGGTCACGAGTCGCACATGCTCCGCGGTTGGGTCGGCGGCCGTGACGGCACCGGCGTGGCCTCCTGAGGGCTTCGCCACGGCGTCATCCACGCGCCGCTCATACTCCGCCAAAACGCGGCGGCCCGCTTCAGCGGTGAGGATGCGGCCGGCCGCTCCAAACAACTTGAGACCGTTGTAGCGGGCCGGGTTGTGGCTGGCCGAAATCTGGATGCCCCCCGCCGCGGCATGCACGCGGACGGCGATGCCCACTGTCGGTGTCGCTGCGACGCCACAGTCGATGACGTCGCGGCCGTCCATCGCGAGCCGCGATGTGATCGCCGCCGCGAGCATCGGGCCACTCTCACGACCATCGCGTCCGAGCACGATCGGCCCTGGGGGCAGCGTGGCGGCAAAGGCGCCGGCGTAACGAGCGGCCACATCGAATGTGAGCGTCATCCCTACAACCCCTCGAAGCCCGGAGACGCTCACAATGAGCGGCTCGGCTGCAGCGATGGCGGAACGATCGGTAGTCGAGGCGGTATCACTCATGGCCGCGGCAGTATAAAACGTGGCTTCGTTTCTGATGGATTGACGTGTTTTCCGGAGCCGACGATGTCTGCTGCTGCCACCCCCGATCTCGCCCGACGCCTTGATGCCATCGCCGCCGCCCATGCGGCCGGCACGATCACCGACCACTCGGCCACCACGATGCGGGCCTGGCTCGTCGAGCCGCGATACGCCGAGTTTGCCGCCAAGTTGGCCGCCCTCATCGACGCCGCCAAGTGGAAGGAGCTCGACGATGCCTTCTGGACGGTGATCCCCTTCGGCACCGGCGGCCGCCGCGGACGGATGTACCCCGTCGGCTCCAACGCCATCAATGACCGCACGATCGGTGAGAGTGCCCAGGGCCTGGCCGACTATGTCCGCAGCGTCCTGACCCCGGGCGAGACGCCCACCTGCGCGATAGCCTACGACACTCGCCACCGATCCGAGCATTTTGCAAAGCTCTGCACCGAGGTGCTCCTCGCGAGCGGTTTCCGGGTGTTTTTTCTCCGCGGCGTGCGGAGCACACCGGAGCTTTCCTACGCGGTGCGATACATGAAGAGCAGTTGCGGCATCATGGTGACAGCCAGCCACAATCCACCTTCCGACAACGCCGTGAAGGTCTATTGGGCCGGTGGCGTGCAGGTGCTTCCGCCGCATGACAAGGGCATCATCGACCGCGTGATGACAGCCGACATAATCCGGCGCGAGCCTTTTGAAGAGGGTGTCGAGAGCGGCCGCGTGCAGTTCGTTGAGGAAGAGATTGATGTGGCCTTCGTGGCCGCCGTGCTCCAGCAGTCGGCGCCCGGCCCACGGGGCATCTCGATTCTCTACTCACCGCTGCACGGTGTGGGCGCGACGGCCGTTGTGCCGGTGCTCCGCGGCGCGGGCTTCGAGCGGCTTCGCGTCTACGGGCCACACGAAGCCCCCGACGGCGACTTCCCGAACGTGATTGGCCACGTGGCCAATCCCGAGGTGCCCGCGGTGCTCGAGCCGGTCATCGCCGAAGCCATTGGGGCGGGCGACGACCTTGTCCTTGCAAGCGATCCCGACTGCGACCGCCTCGGCGCCGCGGTGCCGCTGACACGGGCACCGGGCAGTCCGTGGAGCGTGCTGACGGGCAACCAGCTCTGTGCCCTCCTCTGCGAACAGGCGATCGCCGCCCGCGTGGCCCGCGGCCAATCGCGGCCAGGCGACTACGTGGTGACCACGCTCGTCACGAGCGGCCTCGTCCGTCGCGTGGCTGAGTCTCACGGCATCGAGGCGGACGACACCCAGCTCGTGGGCTTCAAGTGGATCTGTGCGGCGATGGATCGCCACGGGCCGGAGCGCTTTGTTTTTGGGACGGAAGAGTCGCATGGCTATCTCGCCGGCACGCATGTCCGTGACAAGGATGCCGCAGTCGCAGCCCTCCTGATGGCCGAGCAGACCGCCGCCCTCGCCGCGCAGGGCCGCACGCCCCATGAACTACTCGACGAGTTCTTCTGCCAATTTGGATGCCACCAGGAGCGGACCGTCAACATCATGCTTCCCGGCGCCAGTGGCATGGACCGGATGAAAGAAATCATGGCTACGCTGCGAGCGACTCCGCCTCAGCGCTGCGGTGGTCTCGATGTGGCCCGCACCCGCGACCAGGCCACGCTGACGACATGGACGCCCGGCGGCGAGCCAGAGTCATACGACGGCGTGACGAGCGATCTCGTGATTTTTGATTTGGCTGGTCTGCCCGATGCCGGCACGCGATCCGGCGGACGGTTTCCACCGCTGGGCAACGCGGTCGCGGCCCGTCCTTCGGGCACGGAGCCGAAGATCAAGTTTTATCTCTTTACCGCGGCCGAGCCCTGCGTCGCCAGCGAGCTTGCGAGCACGAAGGCCATGCTTCAGAACCGGCTCGATGCGATGGAGGCAGACCTGCGGGCCCTCGTGGGCGTGTGACAGTAAACTAGCGGGATGGCTGATCTCCTGCTCCTGCATCGCTTCCTTCTCTCGATGCTCGTGTTCTCCGTCGCGTTTGCGATGCGGGCCGCAGCCGAGGTGCCGTCCGGCTCGGCCGCCCGCATCTCGTTCAACGACCGTATCCGGCCGATCCTCTCCGAGAACTGCTTCCCCTGTCACGGCCCAGACAGTGCCAACCGCCAGGGCGGCCTTCGGCTCGACGTGGCAGAGGCAGCGACGTCTGAGCTCGAGAGCGGCGTGCGGGCCATCGTGCCCGAGGACCTCGACGCCAGCGAGCTCATCGCCCGCGTCACGACGGACGACCCCGACCTCGTGATGCCGCCCCCGGAAGCCAAGATCGGGAGGCTTTCGTCGGAGGAGGTTGAGACACTGAAGCGTTGGATTCAGGAAGGCGCCGCCTACGAACCCCACTGGGCCTTTGTGGCTCCGCAACGGCCCGATGCCGAGGATGCCACGGCGGCGATCGATGCGGTGGTCTCGGGAAAACTTGCCGCCCGCGGCATCGCCAACC
>CAYZHH010000318.1:0-3856 GCA_964478275.1 uncultured Candidatus Kuenenia sp. | reverse complement strand
CCGGTCCGGCTCGAGCGTTCGGCGAAGGTCTTCGGTCACCGCGTCGCCGACCAGGTGCGCGCCATCGCCCATCGATTCCGGACGTTCGTTCGACGCCACCCGCACGGCAACGGCGCGAACATGGACGACCTGGAGACGCACGAGGAACGCCGAGTGCTGCCGCGGACGTGCTTGTCGGTCGAGCCGGGCGTCTACTTCCCCGAGTGGGGCATCTATGGGCGAAACTTCCAGGTTGCCGACGTGCCTGCCGAGAATCTGACGCATATCTTCTATGCGTTCCTCGACCTCACGCCGAGCGGCCAGGTCGCCCTCTTCGACAGCTATGCAGCGATTGAGAAGCGGTTCCCCGCCAACGAAACGGTCTCCGGTGAGGCCGATCGCTGGTATTACCCACCGGGTGATTCACGGGCTGAGCAGACGGTGTGGGGCAACTTCAACCAGCTCGCCCAGCTCAAGGCGAAGTATCCGCATCTGACGGTGAGCATCGCCGTGGGGGGCTGGACGCTCTCGAAGAACTTCAGCACGGTGACCGCCACGGCGGCGGGCCGCGAGACGTTCGCCAATTCGCTCGTCACCTTCCTCGATACCTACCGGATGTTCGACGGGCTCGATTTTGATTGGGAGTATCCGGGCGGCGGTGGCCTCGATGGCAATTCAGCAAGCCCGAACGACGGGGCCAACTACGCGCTCTTGCTCGGCCTCGTGCGACAGAAGCTCGACGCGCTTGGCGATCGTCTCGGGCGGAGCTACGAGATCTCCGTCGCCTCGCCGGCCGGTCTCGAGAAGATCGCCAACTTCAATGTGGCGGGCATCGCGCCCCACATCGACTTCTTCAACGTCATGACCTACGACTTCCATGGCACGTGGGAGGGCACCACCGGCCATCAGTCTGCCTTCACGGGGGATCCGAACGGCTACGACATCAAGACCGCAGTAAAGGCCTATCTCAACGCGGGCATCGACCCGAAGCAGATCGTCCTTGGTGCGCCGCTCTACACGCGGGCTTGGAGCGGCGTGGCCGATGGCGGCGATGGGGGCTATGCGGAGCGTGCCTCGGGGGCTGCTCCCGGGAGTTTCGAGGCCGGGAACTACGACTACAAGGATCTCCTGACGAAGGTGCAGGACCCTGCTGCCGGCTGGAAACTCTATTGGGACGACACGGCCCAGGCAGCCTATGTCTACAACCAGTCGCAGGGCATCTTCAGCTCCTTCGAGACACCCACCTCGATTGCGCAGAAGGCCCAGTGGGCCGACGAGCTGGGCCTCGGCGGCATGATGTTTTGGGACATCAGCAACGACGCCCTCGGCTCGCCGGAGAGCCTGATTCATGCGGCCTACGAGTCGTGGGTACTCGGGACCGATATCGAGACGACGCGCAGCCGGTCGAGCCTCTCCCATGAGATCATCGTCGGCGGCAACGGCCGGATCGAGCTGCTACCGATCGTGTTCTGAGCGGCCGCTTGTGAGGGCGTCCCAGAACTCCTCGCGAGACGACACGGAATTGTGGTCGGCACCATCGATCATCACCATCGTAGCCACGCCCGGCTTGAAAGCTTCAAAGAGCCGACGCGTATCGACGATGGGCACGACTTCGTCGTTGGATGCGACAATGATCGTCGTGGGGCAGGTGACGCGTGGGGCGTAGCGCCACGACTCATAGGGGTCGGCGAGAAGCCATCGGACGGGCAGAAACGGCACGACCCGCGCGGCAATCGTGAGGATGCTTTCGAACGGAGTCACGAGCACAAGCCGGGAGACCGGCTCCTCGGCGGCGAGTTGAATCGCAAGGCTCGTGCCGAGACTGCGGCCAATGACCAGCACATCGGGATGCCGATCATGCACCATCTGGAAGACCGCCTTCGCATCGCTTCGCAGCGCTGCTTCCGAGGGCGTGCCGCTGCTGCCGCTGTACCCACGATAGTGGAGGGCGTAGATCGCTCGGTCGGGGAAAGCCGCCGCAAGCTCGGGAATGGAGTACGCGACGTCTTCGGCGTTGCCACCAAAGGAGAGCACTGCCTTGGGCCCGTCGTGTGGCTGTGACGAGATCCGCAGGCGCGCCCCGGGCACGTCGAGCACCATCGCCGCATCATGGGCCGGCGTGGCCGGCGTCGGCATGTAGATGAGTGACCGCTGCATGAAAAACATGACACCGCAGAGGCCGATATAGACCGCGACGACGATCGTCAAAACGCTCCAGAACATGCGGCGGTATCTCATGGAAGTGGGAGCGGGACCTGCGAAGCCTCATCGCACGAGCCCGGCTGGATTCGCCGATGGTGCAGGCGATCGAGGACGTCGGGTGCGTCAGCGAGCAACGGCGAATGCCCAAGATATCGTTCGGCCATCTCTCGACGCCCGCGGGCGAGAAGCGTCGCGTACACATGGAGCTCGAAGTGCAGGCGGAGGCGCTCTGCCGCGTCTGCCTCGCCAAGCACCTCCATCACGGCCATGAGCGTTTCGGCGGTGGAGACATGCGTCGGCTCGGGCTGGTCCCGGAGCCAGTAGCGGCTGGGCGCGGGTGTCGGGTCTGGCAGGCGAACGCACCGTCCCAAGCCTTCGGCCGCCCGCAGCATCTCGCCTGCTTGCCGCCAACTGCCATCGAGCAAAAGGATCTGCGTGTCGGATCGCCGCATGGCGTCCGCTGATTCCCCAGCCGCGGGCATGGGCGCGCCGGAAGGATGGAGGATCCAGACGTCTCGGTCGGGATCGAGCGATGCTGCATTCACGCCCGTCGCCGCATCGTGGCGGGTCTCCCGCTGGAAGGTGTGGCTCACCGCTCCACCCACCGCTCGCGCGATCATCTTGCCGGTGCTCGATGGCCGGTGTTGTTCGTGGCGGTGAATCAGCACATGGACCGAGAGCTGCGTCTCGACCGGCGGCCATGCGTCGCACACGCACCACCGTGGCGGGAGGCTACACCGCGGGCAGCGAGCGGCACCGGCGCGTACGACGCTTCTTCCCATGCGAACTCCGCGCTGCTTCTCGTGATCGGGGCTGCCTGGCAGTATCCCCTTCCGACCGTACCCGCGGCAACGCATGACCGTCATTCGCTCGGGCCGCTGCCGACGGCGGTCAGTCGCCTGTCATGAAGACATCCCGTGTGGGGAAGTCGTCGAAGGTCTTGGCAGGGACACCAAAAGTCGTGGCCAGCACGTCGACGGGCTGGCCGGCGAGCCACTGCGAGAGATCGATCGTCTCGTAGGTGCCAGCGTTGAACACGATCAGGATGCGGGCCGGCGTCGTGCCCACGTTCTCGAGCGAGTGGCCGTAGCCCTGCGGGATGTAGCCGACGTCTCCTGCGTCGAGCGTTGCCTCGCGGTAACGGCCGCGAGAGCCGAAGAGCGTCACTCGGACCGCGCCGTCGAGGAGGTATTGCCACTCATCGGCGTTCGGGTGCCAATGCAGCTCACGAAGGGCTCCCGGCGCGAGCTCGAGGATCACGCCGGTCATGGTGGACGAGATCGGAAAATCCTTGGCCTCGACTCGCCATTCGCGGCCCCCTGAAAATGTCTCGTGGGGCTGCTGCGAAGAAAGCGAGTGCTTATGTGGCAGCGGCGGGGGCTTCACACCCCCGCGCGGAGCGGCTGAAGTGTTGGGGGGCACTGGCCCTTGTGCGAAATACACCTCCTTCTTGGGAAACGCCCGAAACGTTTCTTCGGGCACGCCGAGGTTCTTGGCGAGGAGGGCAGGGGGCACGTGCCCGAGCCAATCGGAGATGCTGAACGTGCCAAACTCCGAGAAGTAGCCGTTGTCGAAGACGAGGATGAAGTGGCACGGCTCGTTGCCGAGGCACTGGAGCATGTGGCCGTGGCCGCGGAATGGGCGTACGTGATCGCAGGCCTGGTGCGAACAACCG
>CAYZHH010000317.1:0-3884 GCA_964478275.1 uncultured Candidatus Kuenenia sp. | reverse complement strand
GCAGACAGGGGCCGGCTCTGAGATTTGCGGTCTGACTCGCCTGATCCTGATCCTGTCTTGGTTCAGCGAGAACTGGAACTTGGCGGTGAGGGCGGAAGAGATCGCCCTGTGCCACCTGCGGGAAACGATCGCACCGCGTCGATGGTCTCGGCCTGCGCGGCGAGCATGACGAGGCGGTCGAAGCCAAGGGCCACGCCGACACCTTCTGGCATCGCCGGGCCGTGAGCTTCGAGAAGTCGCTCAGGGAACGGGAGAACCATGCGGCCTTCGGCTTCTCGGACGGTATTTGCGGCGCTGATGCGGGCGGCAAGTTCCTCGCGCCCGGTGTCTTCCTCCCAGCCGTTGGCGAGCTCCACGCCTCGCACAAAAAGCTCAAAGCGACGGGCTGTCGTGGGCCTCGCCGGATCGATCCGCGCAAAGGCGGCCTGCGAGACTGGCCATGCTTCAAGGAGCACGGGGCGTTCATGCCCCAGCCGCGGCTGCACCACCTCGGAGAGCAGCATCTCAAAGCAGCGATCGGCGATCTCCGCGCCGGGCAGGCTTCCGAGGCCGTCTGGCATCACGACGCCCGCCCGCCGCACGGCGGCAAGCCAGTCGTCCGATGTCGCCTTCAGCGGATCGATCTTCGCATGCTCTGAAAACACTTCGGCGCAGTCGAGCCGCTCGAGGCCAGTCGTGCCGAGCACCGTCTCACAGAGTTTTTCAAGCAGCTCGGCGGCATCGTCGGCATTCGTGCCAGGCGCATACCATTCGAGCAACTGAAATTCCACGTCGTGCCACGGCCCACGCTCGCCGTCACGGAACGCTGGCGCAACCTGATACATCGCGCCCGAACCCATCGCCACAAGCCTCTTCATGAGAAGCTCGGGGCTCGCCTGGAGCCAGCGCACCTGGCCATCGGCGAGCTGAACTTGGATCGGGTCGATATGCGCCTCCGGGAGCACCTCGACACCAAGCACGGGCGTATCGACCTCGACAAACCCACGGGCGTCAAAGAACTCGCGGATCGCTCGCCGCACGCCGGCCCGCTGTTTGAGAAGGGGCCGGAGCGTCATGGTGCCCTGCTCAACTCTTGCCGCCGCTCGCGAGCTTCTCGTCCACTTCGCGATAGGTGAGGACAGGGCAGCTCGCCCGTCGCACGATCAGCTCGGCAACGCTTCCCATGAGCAGGCGCGTCAGGCCCGTGCGGCCGTGCGTCCCCATCACGATCATCTCGGCCTTCTCTTCATCGGCGATCCGGACCACTTCAGAAGCCGGATCGCCCATCGTGAAGCGATGCTCGAAGGACACCGACGGGTCCGACGGCCGCACGGCTTCGAGCATCGAGCGAATCCGCTCGGTATTGGGCTCCGGAAGGCCGTAGTACAGCTCGCCGCCGCCGTACGCGAGCGGTGGCTCCTCGACATGGACGATGAGCAGCTTCGCACCCGACGACTTGGCGATCGTCTCTGCGTGCCGAAGCGCCGCATCACTGGCGGTCGAGAAGTCGGTGGGGAAAAGGATCGTCTTCTGAGACATGGCTCGGTGCTCCAGCGAAAGAGAAGCCGCATGAGCGATCCCCATGCGACGTTCCTGAGTATACCCCTACCGAAGCCGCATTCCCGGGAGGGCGCCGGGGTCGGGTGAGAGCAGAAACACCCCCTCGGCACCGGCGCCGCTGGCCGCGACCACCATCCCCTCGCTCAACCCAAACTTCATCTGCCGCGGCGCGAGGTTCGCCACGACCACGACCAGCCGTCCTACGAGCGCAGCCGGCTCATGAAACCCCTTGATGCCGGCAAACACCGTGCGGGTCACACCGCCACCCAGGCTCACCGTGAGCTTGAGGAGTTTTCGAGCTTCGGGCACCTCCTCGGCGGCAGTTATTCGCGCGACGCGGAGGTCAACCTTCGTGAAATCGTCGATCGTGCATTCGACGGCGAGGGGCTCGGCCTCGAGGGGAGCGGCGGGGTCATTGGCCGTGGGAAGATCACTCATGGTCGAGTCTCCAGAGGGTTGTGATTCAGGTGGTGGCTGGTCTGCGAGTGAGGCGGCGAGGATCGCCTCGACCTGGCCCGTTTCCACTCGCTTCATGAGCGGTGTGAAGGCAGCCACGGGAAGGCCCACGAGCGGCTGCGAGGCCGCATCCCACGAGCGGATCGGGCCTCCCACGAGGTCGCCCACCTGCTCCGCAAGCCGCGGTAGCACCGGGGCCAGGTAGACCGTCAGTTGGCGAAACAGATTGAGGGCAACGGTCGCCACGTCCCGCAGCCGCGCGGCTGAATCGGGTCCGGCCTTCGCCAGCTTCCACGGCTGCTCAGCATCGACATACGCGTTAGCCCGGTCAGCCGCCGCCATCACGATCCGCATCGCACGGGCAAAGTCACCCGCTTCGTACGCCTCGGCAATCGCGTCGCCGTCGGCCGCGGCCGCGGCGAAGAGGCCGCCATCATCCGGGTACTGCTCCGCGAGGCCGGTGCCTTCGAGCCACCGCGCCGTGCGGCTGGCAAGGTTCACCACCTTGCCGACCAGATCGGAGTTCGCCTTCGCGGTGAACTCCTCGAGGTTCAAGTCGATGTCATCGATCCCACCCGAAATCTTAGAGGCGTAGTAGTAGCGAAGCATTCCAGGATCGAGATGATCGAGATACGTGCGGGCGAGAATAAACGTCCCCCGGCTCTTCGACATCTTCTGGCCGTTGACGGTAAGAAAGCCGTGGACGCGGACTTTCTCCGGCAGTGCCTTCCCCGCAGCTTCGAGCATGGCGGGCCAGAAGAGCGTGTGGAAGTAGACGATGTCCTTGCCAATGAAGTGATGGATCTCGGCGCGGGACTTCCCGGCTGCATCCCGGCTCCACCAGTCGTCAAGTGAGCCGCCGTGGGCCGCGCACCACTCTGCCGTCGCCGCGACGTAGCCGATCGGTGCGTCGAACCAGACATACCAGTACTGCCCCGGGGCATCGGGGATCTCAAACCCAAAATAGGGTGCGGGCCGTGAGACGTCCCAATCCCGCAGCGGCTCGCCCAGAAAATGGCCGGTGAGATAGTTGGCCACCCGCGAATCAAGCGCGCCACTGCGCGTCCACGTTTCCAAGAATGCGTGGAGCGATTCGATCGTCACGAAGAGATGCTCGGCCGACCGCACCTCGGGCACGGCGCCGGAGAGCGTGCTGACGGGATTCACGAGCTCGGACGGGGCATAGGTGGCCCCGCACTGCTCGCAGGAGTCGCCGTACTGAGCTGCTGTGCCGCAATGCGGACAAGTACCCCGGACAAAGCGGTCCGCCAGAAACACGCCCGCCGTCGGGTCGTAGAGCTGCTGCACATCTCGTGTGACGATGAGCCCCTTCTTTCGCAGCGCTCCCCAAAACTCGCCGCACAGTCTGCGGTTGGCTGGGCTGTTGGTGGAGCCATAGTGATCGAAGGCGATCTGAAAATCGATGAAGTCGGCGAGATGCGCCTCCCGCATCGCCCCCACCAGCTCCTGTTCGCTTTTTCCTTCGGCCCGGGCGCGGATCATGATCGCCGTGCCGTGGGTGTCGTCGGCACAAAGGTAGATCGCCTTGTGCCCACGGAGCTTCTGGAACCGAACGAAGACGTCGGTCTGGATGTACTCGACTAGGTGCCCGAGATGGATGTGGCCGTTGGCGTAAGGCAGCGCCGAGGTGACGAGCAATCGGCGCGGCGAGGCACGTGGCATGCGGGCAGGAACCTGATGGGGGAGGCGGTCGACGGCTGACGGCGACGTGGCGGATTGTAGAAACCATCGCGCTGACGGGGAAACACCGGTCGGCGTGGGTGACTGGGCAAGGGTTATTCACGGGACAATTGGCAAAGTGACCTTGTGGTGGCCGACGGGTGGTCGGCACTATCCGCCCCCCTGCCGTGGCGCTCGACCGCGGCGGC
>CAYZHH010000316.1:0-3894 GCA_964478275.1 uncultured Candidatus Kuenenia sp. | reverse complement strand
GGGCTCGATCGAGGCCCAGCAGCTCTTTTTCAGGCACACATCCTTTGGGGATCTGACCCCCTCCCTCCGCGGCTACTACGACACGACGACCGGCCCTAAGCGGGAAGCGTCGAGCTACGAAAAGATCGCCGTCGACATGGGGCTCGCTCCGCGCCAGGTTCTCTTTGTGAGTGATATCGGCGCGGAGCTGGATGCGGCCCGCGCTGCTGGGATGCAGACAGCCCTTGCCGTGCGGCCTGGCAACCGTGATGCCGATGGCCTCTTTGACCATCCATCGGTGACGTCATTCGCGGAGATCGTCACGTGACCGCAGGGCAGGGGAATGGAGCTGGGTCGGGCCCGCCGCGGTGCGGCTGCGGCAGTTCCACGGCTCCGCAGCTCGACGTGGCGATTCGCGAGGCCGTAGCCCAGGCCGTGGACGCGCTCGGAGAAAATTCGGCGGCCGACATAGGCGTGGTGTTCGTATCAGCGGCGCATGGCGGCGCGATCCGCCCGGCGCTCGAGCTGGCAGCCGACTTCGTACCGGCCAAGCATGTGATCGGCACGACCGCGGAGGGCGTCCTGGCGGGCGACCGCGAATACGAAAGCGGTCCGGCCGTGGTGGTCTGGCTCGCGCGACTGCCGGGCGCGTGGATAGAGCCGCTCGCGCTCGAATACCGCCAGACGCCCGATGGCGGCTTCTTCGCTGGCTGGCCAACCGCGCTTTCGGGTGAGTGGCCTGCTGGCGCCGCGATCGTCCTGCTCGCCGATCCGTTTTCGTTTCCCGTCGATGCGTTTGTCCGCCGCATGGAGGATGAGCACCCTGGCGTCCCGATCGTCGGCGGCATGGCCAGCGGCGGCGATCAGCCGGGGAGCAACACGCTCGTCGCGGCGCCGCGAACCTATGACGCCGGTGCCGTCGGGCTCGTCATCGGGGGTCGCGTCCGCGTGCGGCCGGTGGTGTCGCAGGGCTGCCGGCCTGTTGGTCGGCCGCTCGTCGTCACCAAGGCCCGCGAGAACCTCATTGTGGAGCTTGGCGGCCGCCCGGCCTTGGAGCGGCTTCGCGAGTTGTATGGCGATCTTGACGAAGTTGACCGCGAGCTCGTGCGGTCGTCGCTCCACCTCGGCCGCGCGGCGAGTGAGTATCGCGACACGTTTCGCCGCGGTGATTTTCTCGTGCGGAATGTGGTGGGCGCCGATCCCGATTCGGGCGTGATCGCCGTGGGCGACCTCGTGCGGATAGGACAGACCGTGCAGTTTCACGTCCGCGATGCGACGAGCGCCGACGAAGACCTCCGAGCGCTTTTGGTGATGGGGGAAGGCGACGGGCGGCCTTCTCCCGCCGGCGCCCTCGTGTTCACCTGCAATGGCCGCGGCTCACGGCTCTTCGCCGAGCCGAGCCACGACGCGCGGTGTCTCCAGGATTGTCTCGGGCCACTGCCCGCCGCCGGTTTTTTCGCACAGGGCGAGATCGGCCCCATCGGCGACCGCACGTTCCTCCACGGCTTCACGGCGAGCATCGCACTCTTCGAAGCAGCCCCGTAACTCCGTTTCCAGTTGGCGGATCGCTCATGCGAATAGAAGCCCCCTTCGCCAGCCGGGGGGCTGCGGGGTGCCGGCCGCCCAATTTGCCATCATGAACGGGCTCGCCCAATGACCCGCCGCCCGCTCGCTATCGCGAGGGGCTTTCATGCGCGCATACTACGCCTTTCCGACGCTCAAAACGAAAGGTAGCTGGCGGCCAGGAGGCGGAATTCGGCGGCGGAGGCAGCCGCATCAAAGCTCGGCCCAAGTTCCTCTGCGAGTATCGCTGCTACGGGTTCGGCGGCGGCGGCCGCGGTGGCGGCGTCGAGGAAGAGCCATCGTGAACGTCGCGCGAGAACATCCTCGACGGTACGAGCCATTTCATACCGAGCGGCAAAACGAACCATCGCTTCGGTGAAGCCGGGGAGAATTTCGTTGTGAGCACCTGGGAGTGATGCAACCGTGTCTGCGTCGCTGCCGTAGAGGTGGAGTCCGGGTGGGGCGGAGAGTGGCGGGCACGGTGTGCCCGGTGCAGGAGCGCCAACGAGCCGCAGGTGCCGCGTGACGCCCGCGGGCCGCGCCACCAACAAGCCGGTGCGGAAGCAGGCATCGAGCACGTCTTCGGCCATTGCCCGGTAGGTTGTCCATTTGCCGCCGGTGACGGTGACGAGGCCGCGGGCCGAGACGAGGATCGTGTGTTCTCGGGAGATGCGTTTCGTGTCGGTGCCATTGTCATGAGGTGGCTTCACGAGTGGACGCAGACCTGCCCACGCGCTTCGCACATCGCTGCGGTTCGGTGGGCGAGCGAGATATCGCGACGCTTCGGCGAGGATGAAGTCCACGTCATCGGCCGTGGGTTTTGGATCGAGGGGGAGGTCGGTCCGCGGTGTGTCGGTGGTGCCGAGGATGACGCGTCCCATCCAGGGGACGGCGAAGAGCACGCGGCCGTCGCTTGTCTTCGGAATGATGAGAGCGTGGTCGGACGGGAAAAACTCCCGGTCCACGACCACATGCGTGCCCTGGCTGGGGGCGACGATGTCGGCGGCCGAGGGGTCGTCGATCCTGCGGACGGCGTCAACCCAGACACCCGTGGCATTGACGACGCAGCGGGCAGCGACGTCGAGCGTTCGGCCTGTTTCGTGATCCTCGACGACGACGCCCGTGACGCGACCGGCGGTTTCGAGCAGGCCTTTCACGCGGCAGGCGTTCAGCACCGTCGCACCGGCGGCGACGGCCGATCGGGCGAGCGCCACAGCGAGTCGCGCGTCGTCGAACTGGCCGTCATAGTAGGTCACGCCTCCGGCAAGGCCCGAGGCCTGGAGGCCTGGCGCGGCGGCCAGCATCGCCTTCTTGCCGAGCGTGCGGGTGGGCCCGAGGCTGCTCGCGCCGGCGAGGAGCCCGTAGGCGTGGAGACCCACAGCATAAAACCATTTCTGCCAGAGTTGGCCTCGCCAGCCGTAGACGGGGAGCACGAAGGGCAGGGGGCCGGCGAGGTGCGGGGCATTCTGGAGCAACAAGAGCCGCTCTCGAAGGGCCTCGCGCACGAGGCTCACGTCGCCCAGAGCGAGGTAACGAACGCCACCGTGGACGAGTTTTGTCGCGCGGCTCGACGTGCCCTTTGCGAAATCCTCGGCCTCGAAGAGCGCGACCGAGAATCCGCGTGCTGCAGCATCGACGGCAACACCGAGCCCAGTGGCGCCGCCACCGATCACGACGAGGTCGAGAGGCGGTCCTCCTACTCCTTCGGTAAGCCGATCAAACGACTCCGCCCTGCACCATTCCCGTGTCACTAGGTTCTGCAAAGGCTCACTCCTTTCGTATGCACGTCATCAAGCCGCATCCGCCATCCCGCGCAGGCACGACAGTAGCATCTCCGACGTTCGAGCCGCTGGACGATCTCTTCGGACACCCGAATTGTCGTCCGCATGCCGCGTGATGGGACCGAGCGGAAAGGGCACACACCGTGGCTATTCTGTCGGCGCGTGGTGTATGCGCCACGCATAGAGCAGCACCGCGCCGGCGGCGGCCACGTTCAGCGACTCAGCACGGCCCACGATCGGGATGGTCACGCGTGCGGTTGCCGCCGCCTGCCATTTCGCCGCGACGCCGCGTGTTTCATGCCCCAACACAAGGGCACAGCGTGACGGCCAGTGATAGTCGAAACAGCTCTCACCGTCGTGCGCCACGGCCACCACGATCGGCACGGCCTCGCGCTCGAATGCTGCTACGAGCGCCGACGGTGAGCGATCGGGCCAGGCCAGCGGCGGCAGATGGAACAGGCTCCCAGCCGAGGCACGTACGGCCTTGGGTCCAAACGCATCGGCACTGCTCTCGGTCGTCAGCACGGCCGCCGCACCCCTGGCCAGGGCCGCGGCGATGAACGCGGCCCCA
>CAYZHH010000315.1:0-3951 GCA_964478275.1 uncultured Candidatus Kuenenia sp. | reverse complement strand
CGCGACTTGTCTCCCGGAAATACGGCCAGCACCTCGGTGTCGCGCCGGGCGAATTCATCGTAGTTGGCGGCCAGGCGCGACGTCTGCGTGGTGCAAAACGGACAGACAGAACCAGTCGTCGCGGGAATTCCTCGCGTGAACACCAGCACGGCGCTCTTCTTGCCGCGGAAGTCAGCCAACTTGACCTGGTTCCCCTTGATATCGACGAACGTCAGGTTCAGCTCGTCCGGATTCGCCGTGGCGTTGGTCTGGGCATCATCGTTGAACTCGATCGAACCATCGCCGTATTCGCCGCCATACTGCGCGCCGCGCGGAGGATAGTTGGCTGAGTTTTCGCTTGAGCAGCCAACGGCCCACAGGGCCGCGATGAGCAATGCACACAGGGTCGCGGCGCGATTCGACATGTTGTTCGGTCAATGAGACGTGCGGATGCCTATTGCCCCTCATTCTATCCCCAGCGGCTGCCAATGAACAAAAAAGGATAGGACGGTCAACGGCACTTCGGCGCTGGGGCGATGTCGGCTGGTTGGCTGGTCGGATTCTGAGCGTAGTCGATGGGGCTTGAGCCTGCCTGGAGGCTGTCTTGCGAGGCGAGACCGGACGAACGGCATCCGCTCCGCCTGCGTCAGCAGCAGCGAAGGCCTCAGGTGATGAGGCCGTTCACGATTGTGCCAGCGATGTCGGTGAGCCGGAAGTCGCGGCCTTGGGCTCGGATCGTGAGCTTCGTGTGGTCGATGCCCAAGAGATGGAGGAGCGTGGCGTGGAGATCGTGGACGCTTACGGGATTGTCTTGGTAGTTGTAGCCCAGTTCGTCGGTCGTGCCGTACGTGATTCCGGGACGGATGCCGCCCCCGGCCAGCCAGATTGAAAACGCCTTCATGTGGTGGTCGCGGCCGTTGCCCTGGGCCATCGGCGTGCGGCCAAACTCCGTGGCGAAGACGACAAGCGTGTCGTCGAGCATGCCGCGACGGGCGAGATCCTCCACGAGCGCCGCCGCCCCGCGATCCACTTCGGCGGCCGTGCCCAAGATGTCTTTTTTGACTTTGCCGTGGTGATCCCAGTCGCGGTGATAAAGCTGGATGAACCGCACGCCCCGCTCGGCCAGCCGACGAGCCAGCAGGCAGTTGGCCGCAAACGAGCCATCGCCCCCGCGCGTGCCATAGAGATCGAAGGTGCTCTCCGACTCATCCGACAGGTCCACGAGCTCGGGCACGCTGGCCTGCATGCGGAAAGCGAGCTCGTACTGCGCGAGCCGAGCCGCCACCTCCGGGTCACTCACCATGTCGCCCCGCAGCGCATCGAGTCGCGACACCGCGTCTACCACGTCGCGCTGCCCTGCCGTGGTCACGCCAGGCGGGTTGTTGACGTAGAGCACCGGATCGCCCTTCGACCGAAACTCGACGCCCTGAAAACGGCCGGGCAGAAAGCCCGAGTGCCACTGCCTCGCGGCGATCGGCTGGCTCTGACCAAATTTTCCAGTGCTGACCATCACCACGAAGCCTGGCAGGTTGTCGGCGTCGCTGCCGAGGCCATACCAAAGCCAGCTCCCCGCGGCCGGGCGGCCCCCGATCATCGAGCCGGTGTTCATGAACGTATGGGCCGGGTCGTGATTGATGGCCTCGGTATGCATGCTGCGAACGATCGCGATCTTGTCGGCGATCCGGCCGGCGATCTCAGGGAAGATCGTGGAGATGTGCTGGCCACTCGCACCGGCCCGTGAAAAGGGATGCTGCGGGGCCATACACAGGAGCTTCTTGCCCTGGAGCTGGGCGAGTTGCTGCCCAGCCGTAAAGCTCTCGGGCATCGGCTGACCATCCATCTCGGCGAGCTTTGGCTTATGGTCGAACGAGTCGAGATGACTCATGCCACCGGCCATGTAGAGCCAGATCACCCGTTTTGCCTTCGGCGGCACATGCACAGGCCGAACCACGCCGGGCCACGCACCAGCCGCATCACCGAAGGCTGGGCTCGCAAGCAACGAGCCGGCAGCGAGACTGCCAAGCCCCCCAGCAGCCCGCGAGAGAAAGGCCCGACGGGCGAGGGCGACTGATGATGGATGAGCAGCATCGTGCATAGTCAGTTCCTGGAGTACGCCTCGCCAAGGTTGAGCACGACGCGGGCGGCAGTCATCCAGGCGGCGAGGTCGACCGGCTCGATTCCTCGCGAATTCACAGTGGCCCCCACGCTCAGAAGCTTTGTGGCCGCCGCCGGATCACCACCAAAAAATTCCCGCTGCCGCTCGGCGATGTCGGCCACCACGCCCACTTCCGCATCCGTCGGCACGCGGCCAATCGTACGCCGGAGCATGAAGCCCGCTCGGGCGAGAGGATCGCTTGGAGCCTCGGCAAGCGTCATCACCGCCAGCGCCCGCGCCGCCTCGACAAACTGTGGATCATTGAGGAGCACGAGCGCCTGAAGCGGCGTGTTCGACCGTGGCCTCCGGGCCGTGCATTCCTCACGGCTCGGTGCATCGAAGACCATGAGCGCCGGGTGGAGATACTGCCGTTGCCAATGGACATACAGCCCTCGGCGGTAGCGGGCCGCTGTCGTGTCGGCCTGGTAGGTTCGCTGCGGGAAGTTGAGATAGTCCCAGTAGCCCTCAGGCTGGTAGGGCTTCACGCTCGGGCCACCGATCGACCGCTCGAGAAGCCCCGAGCTGGCCAGTGCCACGTCACGAATGTTTTCGGCATCGACACGATGACGATTCTGCCGCGCCAGCAGACGGTTCTCCGGGTCGGCCTTGTGGTGGCCCGGCGCAGGTGTGCTCGATCGCCGATACGCACGGCTCGTGACGAGCGTCCGCAGAACACGGCGGATGTCCCAGCCTTCATCACGAAGCTCGCAGGCCAGCCAGTCGAGCAGCGCCGGGTGGCTCGGCGGCTCACCCTGCGCCCCGTGGTCATCGAGGCGACGCGAGAGCCCCTCGCCAAAGGCCATCGCCCAAAGGCGGTTGGCAAGCACTCGCGGCACAAGCGGGTTGTCATGGGCGGTCATCCAGACTGCGAGGTCGAGCCGCGTCCGGCGGTCCTCCTCACCTCCCGGCGCCGCGGGCAGGAACGCGGGCGCGGCGGGCAAGACCACCTCGCCCGAATCGTCCATCCAGTTGCCACGGGGCAGGATGCGGACGACGCGAGGCGTGGTCGAGACCGTGGCCGGCATGATCGTCTGGGCCTTCTTGACGGCGTCGAGCTCAGCCTGAAGTTTTGCACGGGCCGCGGCTACGGGGTCGTCCTCTGGCTTGGCGTCCTCTGGCTTGGCGTCCTCTGGCTTGGCGTCCTCTGGCTTGGCGTGCTTGGCCGGCGCAGGTGAGTCGCCGCTTGGTTTGGCGGGCGGAGGCATTGCCGCGAGCTGGGCCTCGAGCTCTCGCTCTCGCGCCTCTTGCTCGGGCGTCGGGAGCCGCATCATCTCGCCCCAAGAGCCGTTCCTATTGGCGCCGTGGTAGATGCCTCGCTCAGCCACGTCGGCAAAGAACGCAGCGACAGCATAAAAATCTCGCGCCGTGAACGGGTCATACTTGTGGTCATGGCATTCGGCGCAGCCCACCGTTGAGCCCAACCAGGCGCCGGCGGTCGCTCGCACACGGTCGGCGGCATAGCGGGCGTGGTACTCCTTGTCTTGCCCGCCCCCCTCGGCGCTCATCATGTTGAGCCGGTTGAAGGCGGCAGCGATGCGCTGCTCACGGGTTGCATCAGGGAGGAGATCGCCAGCAAGCTGCTCCCGGGTAAACCGGTCGAAGGGCATGTTCGCGGCGAAGGCATTGATGATCCACTCCCGGTAGGGCCACATCGTGATCTCTTGATCGCCGTGGTAGCCAACGCTATCCGCATAGCGAACGAGGTCGAGCCACCAGGCCGTGAGCCGCTCGGCGTGGTGCGGGCTGGCCAGGAGCCGGTCGACTAATACCACGTAGGAGTCGGACCGCGAGTCGGCGACGAAGGCATCGATCTCGGC
>CAYZHH010000314.1:0-3963 GCA_964478275.1 uncultured Candidatus Kuenenia sp. | reverse complement strand
CGAGACTTCGTGACGGAACCGGGCAGCAAGGCCGTGCTCGTCACATTCGAGCGGGAGTGAACCCGTCGTCAGTGCCGGGAATCTGCCCGCTCGGCCTCTCCAACTGAAGAATCGGCACAGCTTAGCCGATCTTTAGCGGTAGGGAGGATTCCGCCGGCTCGCCGGCTGCCTCCGCATCGCTGGAAGGCGGTGCGCCGCGTCTGCCGCCACAGGGGTGCAACGACTCGTGACCATAGACGACCTCGGCTTTTCGACGGTTCGTCTTCCCTGGACGGAGGCCATGAACGGCGCCGTCCACGGAACGCAGTCGCGGACGCGCCAGCCGAGCGCGTCCGAGCCGATGCAGAACAAAACGTTCCTGCTCGGCGTGGGATGCCAGAAGGGGGGCACGACCTGGCTCTCCAACTACCTTCGGAACCATCCGAATACGGACATGGGAATCCGCAAGGAGTACCACGTCTTCGATGCCATGCACCTGCCATCGTGCCGGAGGTTCGTCGATGCCGAGACGGTATGCGGCCGACGGATGCTGGAGTGGTTCTGGAAGGTGAAGACGGATCCTGGGCAGAGCACGGCGCTCGATTTCTACGCCGACGTCGAAGCCTATTACGACTACTTCGAGTTCCTTGCGGGCCGCGAAAGCACCGTACGCGTGGTCGGCGACATCACGCCGTCGTATGCGGGCTTGCCAGCCGAAGTCTTTGCCTCGATCCGAAAGGCCCTCGAAGACCGTGGCTTTTCGGTGCGGGTCGTCTTCTTGATGCGCGACCCCGTGGAGCGAATCTGGTCAGCAGCGCGCATGGCGCACCGCAAGGGCCGTAGCGATGTGCACAACGATGCGGAGCGAGTCCGGAGCCTGTTTCGAAGTCACGACTACGTGCTTCGCACGCGGTACGACGAGACGATCCGCAACCTCGAGGCTGCCTTCTCACCCGACCAGTTGCACTTCGACTTCTACGAGACCTTCTTCACGGGTGACCACGTGCGGCTCCTCACCCAGTTTTTGGATCTGCCGTTCGTCGAGCCAGACACCGATGTCCGGTTCAACGCGTCACCGAAGAAGGGGAATCTCCCGGAAGACGTTCAGCGGCTTGTTGCCGAGTTTTACCAGCCGGTCTACGAGTTCTGCGCCGCAAAATTTGGCGTCGAACTCATCGAGAGCCTCTGGCCTGGCTATCGGTTTGTCGCGCCCATGCGTGTCGCGCGTGCTGGCTGACCCGACCCGCCCGTCGGTTCCTCGGCCCGCCAGGTGGTTCCCTCTCGCACGACACGGTGGTAGAGCGTATCGCGCTCAATGGGCTCGCGACCTGCTTCGCGGATGAGACGCGTGATGTCTTCCACGGAGAGGATCTCGGGCGTTGTTGCCCCCGCGTCGTGATAGATGAGCTCGTGGCGGACCGTGCCATCGAGATCGTCGGCACCATAGGCAAGGGCCGCCTGGGCCGTGCCGATGCCGAGCATGATCCAGTAGGCCTTCATGTGGTCGAAGTTGTCGAGCACGAGGCGGCTGATCGCCATGGTCCGCAGGCTCATCGCGGGCGATGGCTTTGAGATGTGCGAAAGCCGCGTGTTCTCGGGGTGGAAGGCCAATGGAATGAAGGTCTGAAATCCCCCGGTTTCGTCCTGGAGCTCGCGGAGCCGCAGGAGGTGATGGGTGCGGTGGAAGGCGTTCTCGATGTGGCCGTAGAGCATTGTGGCGTTGCTTCGCAGGCCGAGCTCGTGGGCCGTGCGGTGGATCGCGAACCACTCCTTCGTGTCGGCCTTGTGTTCGCAGATCTTGTCGCGAACCTCCGGGTGAAAGATCTCGGCGCCGCCGCCCGGCAGGCTTCCGAGGCCGGCATCCTTCATCTCGACGAGGATGTCGCGGATGCTCCGCTTCGTGAGATGGCAGAACCAGTTGATTTCGACCGGCGTCCATGCCTTGAGGTGGAGCGACGGATAGGCGTCGTGTAACAGCCGGACGATGTTCAGGTACCAGTCGTAGTCTTTCTGGTGGTGAAGGCCGCCGACAATGTGCATTTCGGTCGAGCCGGTATCGACCGCCTCCTGGCCGCGGGCCAGGATCTGTTCATCGCTCATCGCATAGCCACGCGCCTCACGGAGATCTGCCCGAAAGGCACAGAACGTGCAGCGGTACACGCAGACGTTCGTGGGGTTGAGATGGGTATTGATGTTGTAGTACGCGACGTCGCCATGCTTCCGTTCACGGACGAGGTTGGCGAGCTCTCCGAGCTCGTGAAGGTCGATGGCGGGATCCCAGAGCGACTCGGCTTCGGCAGCGGTGAGCCGTTCGCCGGCCTCGACTTTTTCTCGGACCGGATCGAGCGATGGCGGGACGGCACGGATCATGGAAGCGCAGCGCTCGCGGAAGGGAGGGAGGAAGGGGCAGACGGTGAGATCGAGCTACTACCAGAACCGAAGGCGGCCGATTTCTGCAACAGCCGGCCACGATGGGCCGTTTGAGGCCGCTGGGCGGAGCGCCGGCGAGCGACTCCTCGGCGGCGATGGCCATCCGCGGGCCTGGTGGGGAAGCCCAGTCTAACGTGGATTCTAGGAACGCCACTGGGGGAAACTCGCCGCCATCGGGTAGCCTCCGAGTCCCCGCTGCGGCGTTCTGGGGCCTCACGGTCCGCTGCCGCACTCCACCCACCACTCTCGATCGAAGGGCTCCCATGGCCTGGTGTCTGGCGTCGATGTTCCCGGTTCCTGTGTTTGCGTTCCTCGGCCAGACGTTCGAGTGGGGCGACATGGCGATCGTCGGGATGCTCGTGCTTCTCGAGGGTGTCCTCTCGATCGACAATGCGCTCGTGCTCGGCCTGCTCGCGAAACGGCTGCCGCCCCATCTTCGGCCGAGGGCGCTTTCGTATGGGCTCATCGGGGCATTCGTGTTCCGCGTCTTGGCGATCGCCACCGCAAGTTTCCTGCTCCAGTGGACGTTCGTGAAGCTGCTGGGCGGCGGCTACCTGATCTTCATCGCGGTCAAGCATCTCTTCTTCGAGGCCCAGGAGGAGAATCCGGAGCGGATCGAGCTCGATGCGTCGGGCCATCCAGTGCTGGTCGATCTCGCGACCGGTGCCGAGCTGACTCCAACACAGGAAGACATCGAGATTCGGGAGCGTGTGCCCATCGGCGCGTCGTTCGTCACCGGGGAGCAGGGCGGCACGGGGGCCAAGGCCCAGTCGAGTCGAACGACAAAGCGGCGGCGTTACCCGTCATTCTGGGCTACGGTCGCGGTGATCGAGCTCACCGACGTGGCCTTTGCCGTCGACTCGATTCTCGCGGCAATGGCGCTTGCTGGCAGCCGTCAGGAGAAGCTCTGGGTCGTGATTACCGGAGGCGTGCTGGGGCTCGTGCTCATGCGGTTTGCGGCCGCGATCTTCGTCAAGCTGCTCGATCGTTTTCCACGCTTCGAGGTGTCGGCCTACCTCCTCGTGATCGTGATCGGATTGAAGCTGGTTGCTGATTGGGGGCTCAACAGCGATTGGGGACCACCGGCTGACGCTCAGGTGGCCGCGAACCCTGGCCGATGGTCACAGACATTTTCCGACATCGAGGATCGTCGACGGGGAGCCGTCGAGCGCTACGAGTCGTGGCTTGACACCCAGTGGCCGCTCACCGCGGGGACCATTCGTCATGAAGCCGAGGCCCATGGGGAGCCTTCCGAAGACGATCATGACGCGGCCGGAAAAATCACGGTGCCCCACGTTCCGCACCTTCTCGATTTCCATGATCTACGACGGCCCGAATGCCTGACATTCTGGGCCATCATGGCAGCCTGCTTCGGGCTCGGATTTGTGCCCCGCTCACGTGCAAACAAGCCGGCGTGATACGCCAGTCAGCGGTCACCAGAGGTCGAGGGCAATCGCGGCCAGGAGCACCAAGCCGATGGCGGCGTTGGCCGTGAAGAAGGCCTGATTGACTCTGGACAGGTCATCCGGCCGCACGAGGGAGTGCTCCCAGGCC
>CAYZHH010000313.1:0-4009 GCA_964478275.1 uncultured Candidatus Kuenenia sp. | reverse complement strand
TACCCTTGGCGATGCCCTCGGTTTTGCCGTTCCAAAATGACCACGTAGTCCTGGTCGTTGACCCAAAGGTACGTGCGGACGCGGCCGCTACCTTCCTCATAGTCGAAAACGACAACGTCGTCGCTCTCGGCATGGTCGATAGTTGCTCTCGCCCAGGCGAGACGCTTCGCGCGGGGTGAGTCCAAGAGGCGTTCACCGGAGGCTGCATCGGCTAGGCGGGCGGTGGCTGTCAGGGGCGTCCACACCGCTCCGAGAACCATCACCCTCTGGTGGTCGTTCTCAAGGTGACAGCTTTCGTCGCAGTAGATGTTGAAGCCGGTACTCATGGTTGCTGTTTCTAGACGCGTGTCGGCGGCGTCACTCGGATGGGAACGCCGGTTGAAAAGTGCAGCGCGGGGGTAGTAGCTCGGGCCAGAGTTTTCCTTTCGCCAGCTCGACCTCGACGGTCCGGCGAATCTCATCGTCATCAATGCGGATGAACGAGCGGATGTACCGCGCATAGTCGTCGAGGATGCGGCTGTGGACCTCGAAGACGTTCATGTGCCGCGGGGAACGATAGGTCACGCGTTCACAACGAAGTGGTGGCTGGAGGTCTTGATCGTGATTGTGCCGCTTGATGCGTATGGGTCGAAGAGGCGGAGCAGGTCGGCGCCGGGCAGCAAGGCGTAATGCTCGGCCAAGAGAAATCGCAGGATGCGCGCTCGGTTTTCCGGCGAATCAGGGAAGACGAGATCGTACGGGACTGTGTTGGTCGCGGCCGTGATGTGATGCCGGTCGAGGACAGCCGCCACCGATTCGGCGGTGTGGTACGGCACCGGGCGGCCAAGCATCGCAAACGCCGCCACCCAGAACTGAATGAGCGGGTTGTCGTGGCCCGCGATGGCCGTCTGAAAAATGCCGCCTGGGGCAAGGGCCTCCACGATCGCAGGGACAGACGTGTCGAGATCAGCCACGTAATAGAGGACATGGTTTGAGAGGATCAGATCAAACGACCTCGCAGCATCCGGTAGCAGCATCGCCGAACTGCGAATGGGCGATGTGGTGAATCCAGCGAGCGCGGATGCCGCTTGTCCGAGATAGAGCGGTTGCGGGTCCACAAGCGACAGCGCGAGCCGGTCTGGCGGGCAGCCAAGCCGCCGGAGAAACTTCGCCGAGAACGTTCCGGGCCCACATCCGAAGTCGAGCACGCGATTTCGTGAGCTCGGCGAGCCTGCAGGGACAGCCGCGCCACACGCAGTCAGCCGTCTCGTCATCGCATCGTGAAAGCCGGGCAGATAGGCCGCGAGGTCGTCGGCAGCCTCCGTGGCGTGCTCCTCAAAGAACGCGTAGTCGTCGCGGATCGGGCCAAAATCCTTGGGGGCATTTGCGGCCATCATGCGTGCTCCGTGGTCGGTACGACGAGATACTAGCGTTGCCCTTCGTCCATAGAGTCTATTGGTCCAGGGGGCAGTTTCCGCTCGTGGATCGAAAACCGACACGAGCACTTCAACCATGATCGCACAAGTCACTGAAGCGTCGCCTCCCACTGATGGCGACCTCACCGGGGTCGTGCTCGGCTCGGGGTATCGTGTGCTCGCGAAGATCGGCGCGGGCGGCATGGGGGTCGTCTATCGCGTCTGGGATCACGGCCTCAGCCGATACGCCGTTGTGAAGGTGCCACGGCGGGACATCGTGGCCCATCACGGGATGCTCGCCCGCTTCGAACGCGAGATGGAAGCCATGCGGCGGATGCGGCATGGTGCCATCGTGCCGGTCGTCGACTTCGGGACCCATGACGGCCTGCCCTTCGCCGTCATGCCCTACCTCGCTGGCGGCAGCCTCGCCCGCCGACGACCGCTCCGAAACGGCCAGCCGGCGCCGACGCGATCGGCCACATTGCGGCACTGGCTGCCAGCCGTCGCCGAAGCGCTCGACCATGTTCATGCCAAGGGGCTGCTTCACCGTGACGTGAAACCCGAGAACATCCTCTTCGATGGACAAGGCAGGGCCGTGCTTGCCGACTTTGGAATCGCGACATTCGTTCGTTCGGCTGCCATCGCCATCACAGCGCCGCCGGTCTCTCCAACTCCGGTAGGCCCAGGCCTCACTGCGGCAGGACAGATCATCGGCACGCCCGAGTACGTGGCTCCCGAGCTCGTCGCAGGTGATCCCGCCGACGGCCGTGCCGACCAATACGCCCTCGCCGCCGTCATCCACGAGATGCTGGCGGGACAGCCGCCAATCCGAGGGAATTCGCCGCGCGAGACGCTCACCGCCCAGCTCGATCGCCCTCCGCCGCGGCTCGCGGAGCTCCGCCCGGAACTGTCTGCCGGCCTCTGCGATGCCGTCCTCCGCGGCCTCGCGAAGCAGCCGGCCGACCGTTTTGAATCCTGCCACGAGCTGGCCGCCCTTGCGCTGCTCCATGTGCCGCACGAGGCCGAACCACCGCCCCGGCTGGCATGTCCGCTGTGCGACCGGATGATGTCTCCGCCGCCCGGCTGGGCAGGACGAAACGGACGCTGCCCGAGCTGCCGAGGCGTGCTCTTCATCGCCGCCGATCTTCAATCGGTGGTGGCCTCTGGGGAGCGGCTCGCGCTGGCGAAGGGACGCTGACGCACGGGCCGCCCGATCATGGGACCGCCCATTCGGCTACACGACGAAGACGAACCGCTGCTCCCCGATCTGGAGGCGACACGGGCTCGCAAGCTCGACCTCGACCACCTGCACCCACACCCCGTTGACGGAGGGCAGGGCCTCGATCGTCCACGCGCCGGTCGCCCCACGAAAGATGCGTGCGTGCCTCGGGGCCAGCAGCGGGTCATCGAGCTCGACGGCGTTGCCACACCCCTGTCGGCCGAGAAACACATCCGCGCCCGAGAGCGTGATGTGACGACCGTTGGCCGTCTGGGCGGTTTCGACGAGTGCCGGCCACGCGGCCCCATCGGTCGATGTCACATCGACAAGTACGGTGCCCGCCGGTCCGCCTGTTGGAGCTCCCGCGTCCTCCGCAGGCCGAAACCGCAACCTCCGGCTTCCGATGATGAGGAGACGGTCTTGTCGCAGGAGGGCGCGCCCACATCGGACGAACGTTCCATTGGCACTTCCCAGATCCCGCAGCACCCACCTCGCGATGCGCCCCGCCCCATCGCGCACGATCTCGGCATGCTTCGCTGAGACGAGCGGGTCGTGCGGGATGCGAATCTGGCCCTCGCTCCGGCCGATGAGCGTGACCGCGTCCCGAAGCCTCACCACCTCGCCAGCCATTTGGTCACCGTCATCGAGGAGGACGAGCTTGGCGACAGGCGGCCGAACCGTGGGCCGGAATGGCGCTTCTTGAGTCATCGCCGCCGTAGGGCGGTGGGCCGGGGGCACCGGCTCCACGAGTGTGCCGACGGCTGGCCGCGGCCGAATACCGTCTGTCGACTCGAGAATCGTGCCGCGATCCTCGGCGGTGCGCGGGTTCATGGCAGCTTCATTCCAACTCCGTCGCCGGCCCCAGTCGGCCAGACTCTTCCTCCACAACTTTATACTGACGGATACGCACCGCGGCTATCGCGCTCGGGCGCATGGCCCAAGGATGGCAATCGAGTGCAGCAGGCATGGCTTATCGGTGCAGGCGAGGCGTCCGACATTCGGGTGGATGCCCCCGTGGTGTCGAGGCGACACTGCCGGATCGTCCGCGACCTCGACGGATGGTCGATCGAGGACCTGGGCAGCACGAACGGGACGTTCGTCAACGGCGTGCGGCTGACGGGGCTGCACCGGATTTCGCGGACGGACCGGGTGACGCTCGGCCTCATGCTGCCGCTTCCCTGGCCGGACGAACCGGCTTCGGCATCCCAGCCTTCCAGCCGGCGGGCTCCGACCTGCCTCGTGCTTCCTGCGGACGGTCAACCCATCGTGGTGGGTCGTTCGGCCGAATGCGACGTCGTCCTCGACGAGCCGATGGTCTCAGGTCGGCATGCGGTGATTGAACGGAGCGTCGATGCCTGGCGGCTTCGCGATCTCGGCAGTACCAACGGAACTTTTG
>CAYZHH010000312.1:331-4066 GCA_964478275.1 uncultured Candidatus Kuenenia sp. | reverse complement strand
CTTCGGATCGAGACCAACAGGCTTGACCTTCCAGCAGAACTGATCGCGGAGATCTTCCGCCGGCGGTGAGCATGTCACCGCTGGCGAACCCATGCGGCTTGCGGCCGCCATTCTGCATTCGCCGTGCCGAACAGGATTGCCGTAGCTGGCCGCGAAGCCGTAAAGTCAGAACGCGCCAACCGAAAAACTGACGTACGCGCCAAACGGGCCGGCACCGATGCTCATCCCTGAGCCCTTCACGTCGGAGAAGGGGGGCTGGCCGCCAGCGCCACCACCGCCTCCGCTGCGGTATGGAGAGAACGAGGCGCTGGCCTGCGTTTGAGCCATCGCGGCTGCGGCCGCTGCCGCCGTCTGACGGCGGCCATCGTCGGCCACTTGAACACGCAGGTCGCGGGTCTGGTCAAACGCCTGCTGCCGCTGCTGGAGCGACACCCGCTTCTGCTCGATCCGGTTGATCTCCTGCTGGAGTTGCGCGGCGGTCATCGTCACGACATCGGGCACGTCGCGGAGCGCCTCGGCCCGACGCTGGTCACTCATGACGGTGAGGTACTGGCCAAGCCAAGCCTTCGCGTCGCGGGCCTCCGGTGTTTCGAGCACTTTGAACTTTGCGTCGAGGTCATCGAGGAGATACTCGAGCTCATACGACGACATGCCCGCCACACGACGGTTGAAGTCGGCCTTGATGCGGTTGACTTCCTGCGGCGTGTAGATCTGCTGCGAGGAGAGCCACTCGCCGAGCTCGAAGACCGCCCGCCGCCATCGTGGACCACTCATGATCTCGGCCTTGCGGGCGCGGTCGCCTTCGGGATTCACGTCTGCCGCCGCTGGTTTTCCGGTGGGCGGGTCGGCAGCGAGGGCGCCTGCCGCTGCCATGAGAAGGCAGGCGAAGCCACATGCAATCCAGCGGGGCACGGCAGTGAATGGCGTGAGGTTCGTACTCATGGTTTTTCACCTGGATTGACTGGCTCGGTGCTGCCGGTCGTGGGCTTTCGGACCATCGTCATGTTGACCGTCGGCATGTGTTCGCCGCCGACGTGCGTCGGGAGCGACCGCCACACACAGCGGTCCTTCCCATCGTAGGTATAGATATTGAGCGACGTCGACTGGCTGCCGTCGGGATGAATGGCCCGGGCCTGGGCGACCCACGACTGGCCGTCGCGATCCCAGTTGGCCTCGCCGTGGCTACCGTCAGAGCCAAATACCCACGAGTGGATCGACTTGGAGAGGGGATCCCATCCGATCTGCTGCGTGATTTCGAGTGGCGGGGCATCGGCTGAGTGCGTGATCGTCATGATGCGGACGAGGTACGTGCGAGAGGCGTTCCAGTGGGCAGAAACCTCGATCTTGGGTTTTGCAGGATTGTCATCGCGCGCGGGAGCGTCGACAACGACCCAGTCACCCACCATCCAGTCGAGATCAGCGAGGAGCTCCTGGGGCGACGGGGCTTCACCGCGTGCTTCGCGGAGCGCGGCGAGCTTCCAGGCTCCCTCGTGCTTGACCCACGTTGCGGAGAATCGGCCCATCTGCGGTGGCCCCGATCGTGGGGTCACTTCGACCTTGCCGTCTTCGATCGCGACCGTATCGGCGAGGAACCGAAGCCGCGTCTCGTGGATCCGAAAATTCGGACGGTCGGCCGGATCGGGGCTGGCCGCGTCAGCTTCGAGCGAGACCGATGTGCGGCCGGGGAGCACGCTGCCCGCGGCATCGACGATGTCGCCGTCTGGCGTCCAGAGCGCCGACACCGCGGCGTCATCCCCCTTGGCGAGCGCGTCGATATACGCCTTGGCCGCGGCGCGGATGGCCGCTTCGTCCTTGGCACGGGGTGACGCGGCCGTTTCGGCTGCTGCACATGGGAACGTCGTCGCGAATGCGACAAGGCTCATGGCCAGACGTGCGAATACTGGCAGCACCAGAGGGCACCTGACTGTCCGTGGCATGGAATGGCTCCGAAGAAAGGCAGCTGGCTATCGCGCGGATCACGCGGTCATGAGAACGAGCGTTGGAGCTAAAAGTGTACCGTCCGAGGATGGTCCCGCGAAAGAAAACGGCCTGTCTGGTAGGGTGTTCGGCGATGCGACCCCCTGATCCCGTTTCGTTGCTTGCCGACCTTGTGCGCCGGCCGAGTGTCAACCCGATGGGCCGCGAGGTGTCTGGCCCGCAGTACCTCGAGGGTCGCGTCGGCGACTACCTCGTCCAGCGGCTTTCCGCGGCTGGGATTCCCTTGGCCCGCCAGCACGTGGCCCCCGGCCGCGACACGATCGTGGCCCGCCTCGAAGCCACGGTGCCGGATGCTCCCGTTCTTCTCTGGGATGCTCATCAAGACACCGTGCCAGCCGAAGGGATGTCGATCGAGCCGTTCTCGCCGGTGGTTCGCGACGGCCGCATGTATGGCCGCGGCACCTGCGATGTGAAGGGAGGGCTTGCGGCCATGGTGACGGCGCTCGAGCGGCTCGTCGTCGCCGACAAGCGTCATGCCACGGTGGTGTTCGCCGCCACGGTCAATGAGGAGTTTGGCTTCGCGGGCGCGCTGGCGCTCGCGGCCTTGTGGCATGGCCCCGGCAAAGCGCCCGGAGATGAGGCCGTCCGCCAGCTCCTCGGCGGCTCCCCGGCGATGGCGATTGTGGCAGAGCCAACCCAGCTCGATCTGGTTGTATCGCACAAGGGATCGATGAAGTGGCGGACACGAGTCCACGGCCGCGCCTGCCACGGTGCGTTTCCCGAACAGGGCGTCAACGCGCTCTATGCTGCATCCCGCGCGGCGCTGGCAATTGAGGAGCTATCAGCAGAACTGCTGACGCGAAACCCTGACCATCCATGCGGACCCCCCACGCTCAGCCTCGGCACGCTGCGAGGAGGCACGGGAGTCAACCTGGTCCCGGATCTTGCTGTTCTCGAGATCGAACGGCGACTCCTCCCGAATGAATCCCCGGCTACGGCCCGTGCCGAAGTGATCGACAGGATCGCCGCCGCCTGCGGCAGTGCACGCATCGACCACGAACAACCCTTTAATGATGCCTACGGATTACCGGATGGCACCGCCAACCCGGCCGCGGCCCCGTGGGCGGCCGCGCTCGAGAAGGCCGCCCGTGGCCGTGGTGCCGGCCGACGGACGGCTGCCCGCTATGGCACGAATGCCGGTGTCTACGCTGCCGCCGGAGTGCCAAGCATCGTCTTTGGGCCCGGCTCGATCGCCCAAGCCCACACCGCCGACGAGTGGATCGACCTCGGGCAGCTCGCCGCCGCCGCCGACGTCCTCATGGAAATCGTCACCACCGGGCCGGTGTGACGGTCTAGCGGCCGCTGGTACAACATCGCCAACGGAGCGGCGATGGACGCCCGGATGACACCAACCCAGGCTGCGGGCGGCAGCCGTAGACCACGGAGATGACGCGCGAGATGGCAGGCAAGATCACGGTACAAGGCCCCGTTGTTGATCTCGATGGCGACGAGATGACGCGGATCATCTGGCGGTTCATCAAGGACCGCCTCATTCTGCCGTACCTCGATATCGATCTTCGCGAATTCGATCTCTCGATGGAGAACCGCGACGCCACCGGCGACCAGGTGACGATCGACGCAGCCAACGCGATCAAGGAATGCGGCGTGGGTGTGAAGTGCGCCACGATCACGCCTGACGAGGCCCGCGTCAAAGAGTTTAACCTCAAGAAGATGTGGAAGAGCCCCAACGGCACGATCCGCAACATCCTCGGCGGCGTGATCTTCCGCGAGCCGATC
>CAYZHH010000312.1:0-321 GCA_964478275.1 uncultured Candidatus Kuenenia sp. | reverse complement strand
CGGGCTGGACGAAGCCCATCGTCATGGGCCGGCACGCCTTCGGCGACCAGTACCGCGCCACGGACGTCCGCATTCCGGGCAAGGGCAAGCTCATGCTCAGCTTCACGCCGGCCGATGGCTCGGCGCCGATGGAGCTCGAGGTCTACGACTTCCCGTCGCCCGGCGTGGCGATGGCGATGTACAACCTCGACGACTCGATCCGCGATTTTGCCCGCGCGAGTTTCCGCTACGGCCTGGCGCGCAACTATCCCGTCTATCTCTCGACCAAGAACACGATCCTCAAGGTCTACGACGGCCGCTTCAAGGATCTCGTCCAAGAGG
>CAYZHH010000311.1:0-4071 GCA_964478275.1 uncultured Candidatus Kuenenia sp. | reverse complement strand
CCTCGCGGTGCCCGTGTGGAGGGCCGCGAGGAGCGTGATCGCGGCGAGGATGCTGCACCGCCCAAGGCTGGTCATGGAGCCCCCCCCGGTGCTGCCTGGCTCTCGAGGCCGGCGAGCTTCCGCTGGGCCTCTTCGAGGTGTGGGCTTGAGGGGTAGTCGAAGACGAGTTGGCGGAGCTTTGCCTTGGCGAGCTCCGTGTCTCCCGTCCGGAAGGCGACATTCGCCCACAGTAAAAGCATCTCGTCGAGGAAAGCCGCGTCGGGATAGTCCTTGAACACGCTCTGAAGCAGATCCGACGCCTGGGCGAAGTTCTCGGTGTCGACATAATGACGGACGACTCGGCCAAGGGCTTCGGCGGCAAACGCGCTCTCTGGGAAGACCTCGTAGCAACGACGATAGGCGGTGATCGCGGGCCCCATCATGGTTTGGAGCTCCGTCGCTTTGCCGAGCCCGCCAGTCCCCCACTTGCTGCCGTGCAGGTCGGCTGCCTCGGCCTTCTTCTCCGCGTCCTTCTGGAGCGCCTCGCCGATGCGAAACTGGGCCTCGGCAGCGGAGATCGGATTCTCGAGCTCGAGCACCTTGCCGAATGCGGCGACCGCCGCGACGAAGTCGCCACGGTCAACGAGGCTGCGACCGAGCGCCATGAGTGCCTGATCCGCAAGCACTGATTCTGGGTAGAGCCGATTGAACGCCAGGCACGTGGCCGAGGCCGCTGCAAAATCGTCCTTCAAGAGCTCGCTTTCCCACTTGAGTCGGAAGGCGGTCTCGACGACGTCACCAGGCAGCTTCAGCCGAGCCACGATAATCGGATCGACACGGTCGAGGGCTTCCTTCGCTCGCTGCTTGGCTCGCTCGTCGAGCCCCATGTCCTTATAGATAGCCCCGAGGCCGACGAGCGCCTCGGCTTCCACGACGCCCTTACGAGACTTGAGGAGCTCGTCGAAGACCACGTACTGATCGGCCGTCACACCGGAGTTGACCGAGCCCGAGACCTTCACACGGGCCTCGGTTTCCCGAGGCTCGTCGCCGTAGAGGTGGACGGTGTCGGTGTAGGTCACCACCAGTTCATCGAGCTCCTGGACATGGAGTACGGAGTCGTTCGCAACGGCCTTCGTGTCGGCATCGGCTGCGGCGAGCTGCACCTTGCCGACAAAAATCCCGCTGCGGATGTCGGGCCCATCACCCACTTCGCCCAGCGTCACGGTGATGCTGTCGCGATCCCGCCACGACTGCTTGTCATCCTCCTTGGCGAAGATATCGAGGAGGTCGTCAGACTCTTCCGTCTCCGCTTCCTGCACCTTCGATCGCGAAGTGACTGTGAGCGTCACCTGCTCAGCGGCGGCCGAGGCATCGAGATCGGCATCGCGGAGCATCACGACCTGCGGCTCGCCGGGATAGGCGACGGCCGATGGTGTTGCCATGTCGCCGAGGTAGAAGCCCACGACGCCCGTGCTCACGGCCCGCACCCTGCCTGACCGCGGGATCCCCTTGCTGCCATCCATCGTGCTGTCATCCATATAGGTGACCGTGAGCAGGTCGCCGCCCACCATCTGGATCACGCCGTCGTTTGGCTTGGGGAGGCCCAGCGCCGTCGGCGCCGAAGCGAGCATTTGGTTCTCTCTCCCCGGCACCGGGGCGCCATCGATCTCTTCGGCATCACCGCTGGCGACCTGCACCCGCGCACGCACCGGCTGGCCGAGCCGGCGCATGATCGGAATGTCGGCATCTTCTATTTTTGCGTAGAACCGCTCGCCGATCTCGATACGGCCGAGCGCGTCGTCGCCCTCGCCGGTTGGCTCCTCGACCTCCGTGCCCACCAGGGAGAGCGAGTCGATCGCCTTGTTCCAGTTTTTGAGCTGATAGTGGCTCATGCCGATGTAGTAGTAAGCCTGGTTGGCCCAGGGGGTCTTCTCGGCCACCTCGGTCACGCGACGGAAGAGGGGGAAGCAGGCGGCGTATTGGCCCGCCTCGTAATGGGCTTGGCCTGCCCGGAAGAGCGCTTCGCGGTGGAGCTCTTTTTCTTGGGGCGATTGGTCCACGCCGGGCTTGGGCTCGAGGAGTCGCGAGAGCAGCAGGAAGTGGTTGAGCGCTTCGGGGTACTGCCGCTGGGCGAGGTGGTGTTTGCCCATCGCCATCTGGGCCATGTGGGCGAGCATGGTGCCCTGGTGATCGCGGGCCACGGTCTCGAGCATCCCGAGGCCACGATCGAACTGTTTCATGTCGAGCAGTTCGACGGCCTGGTCGTAGAGTCGCTTGGCCTCGCGATCGACGTCGGCCACGGCGCGAGGCCGAGGCGACGCAGGTTCGGCCGGGGGCTGGGCCGATGAGGGCCAGGCCGACGCCATCGCCGTGAGGATGACCAGCGTACGAAGAGACATCCGCGAGGCATCGAACCAGATCATAAGGCGTGGTCTGCCGGGGAGAGACGGGCGGAAGCCACCATCCTAGTTCCTGCCCGAGCGGAATGCATGGGCCTCTAGGCGAGCGGCGGGCGTGAACCCGCTGTTTCCGGTCCGCTGCGCCGTGCGAATTGGTTCGAGGCCGGTGAGGGCCCGTGCGAACTGGTCTTCATAAAAGCCCCTCGCGTGAGCGAGGGGGCGGCGGGTTCTTGGGCGAGCTCATTCCTGATGGCAACCAGTGTCGCCTTCTACCCGCAGCCTCCCGTCTGGCGACGGGGGCTTTTAATCGGCCGAGGCCAGGCGGGCCGTGTTCAGGCACCTCGAGTCCTGGCTTTGCAGGCGAGCAGGGCTTCCCGACGCGGAGGCCGCGGCCGACATGCTCGCGTGGGAACACAGCGGGTTTTCGATCGACGCTTTGCGTGCGGATTTCACTTTCAGTCCCCAAAGTGCGTGCCTATTGCAAGCCCCTCGAGCATCTCGAGCCGCCGCCGGTGTCTCCCGCCAGAGGCCCGCCCACCGAGTGGGGCGAGCTTGTGCAGGGCCACTTGCGACCGCGACGTCGTCCAGACCTCGCCCGACGAGCTCCCTGCGATCGACATCCATTCACTCTGAACCGCCCGCCGAGGGCTGCGGCGGAGCCGGCCTGCGCCGAGCCTCGAAAACCGTGCTTCGACAGCGGATTCCACGGGCGTCTGAGGCCGTCCTTCGCCTCGCAAGACAGGCTCAAGACAGGCTCAAGCCCGATCGGCTGCGCTCAGGAGCCAACCAGCCGACAGCGCCACGGTGCGGAACTGCCGTTGACCGTCCTATCCTTTATCCTTTAGAAAAAGCCCCCTTCTTCCAAGTTGGGAAGAAGGGGGCTTTTGTATCGGAACGAATTGGCTCTAAGCCTTTTTCGCCGCCGCCTTCTTGGTAGCGGCCCGCTTCGTGGCCTTTTTTGCGACCGAACTAGTTGAAGCTGCGAGCTTCGCAGCTCCCTGGGCGATAGCGTTCATGACCGCCGACTGGCGAGCAGCACGGCGGGCGGCCATGTTCTTGCCGATTTTCTTGGCCGTGTCGGCGGTCTTACCGAGGACGGTCTTGACGGGCGTTTTCTTCGTAGCGATTTTGGTCGCGGTGGGCTTCTTCGCAGTCTTCTTCTTGGCCATGTTTGATCCTTCCATGTGATCTGGGGTGCGGAACTGGCAACAACTTATACTATTTACGAATGCGCGGCTACGGAAGCCGCAGGGGCGTGTGCGGCCATGACTTCCATCAAACACTCGCTCCGAACAATGCTCCAACGCCCGCGGTGAGCGCCATTGCTAAGACACCCCAGAAATTCACGCGTAGGGCGGCCTTGAGTACTGGCGCGCCGCCTGCGTGAGCGCCGAACTCGCCCAGAACCGCTAGGAACAATACCGAAGTCCCAATTGCGACGGGAATCAGCACCGATCCAGGCGCAATGAGAACGGTTAGCAACGGCATCGCCGCGCCAGGGCGATCGCACCATAAGTCATGCTCCGAGAAGCACTTGGAGCAGGCAATCATTGTCCCATCCTGCCGAGAGCCGCTTGTTCTTGACCCCGACTTTGTTGGTCGTTTCGTTCTTGAGCATCGAGAGCGCGGTCTTCCGCTGGGTGCTGAAGTTGGCGTCGGCGTGCCCTTTGCGAAGCGCCCTGCGGATATCTGC
>CAYZHH010000310.1:678-4130 GCA_964478275.1 uncultured Candidatus Kuenenia sp. | reverse complement strand
GAGCTGGTGGCCGGTTTGAAAGAAGGTGATTGGCGGGTCGTGGTTGATCTGCTCGGTTTCCATCGAGCGGATCATGCACCAGCGATCGGCGTGGCGGGCCATGTGGGGCACGAGATCGCTGAACCACATTCCACTCTTCCCGTGCTGGGCGAATTTGAAGAGAGAAGGGGCCACCGGAAAACTCGTCTGGCCACTGGTCATCGTGGTGAGCCGCTGGCCCATCCGGATCGAGGCGGGCAGATCCTCGCCCCGATGCTTCTCCATCTCGGGCTTCGGGTCGAAAAGGTCCATCTGCGACGGAGCACCCGACTGGAAGAGATAGATAATCCGTTTTGCTTTGGCGGGGAAGTTTGGGAAGACCTGCCCCGACGAACCGGTCGCCGCGGCGGTGCCCCCCGGAGCCAGAAGGCTTGCCAGGGCGGTGGCACCGAGCGCGCCAGCGGTACCGCCGAGAAAGACACGTCGATTGAGCGCGTCTTGCACGCGGAGGACATGGTGGTGGTTCATGAGGTCACTCCCGCATTACGAATTCGTCGAGGTTGATCAACACGTTCGCGGTGAGCGAGTAGGCGGCGAACTCGGGGAGCGGTGTGCCCTCCGGCGGCTTGACGAGCCCAAACCCGGTGTACTTGCCAGCGGCATGTGCGTCGGCGGCGAATATCGCGAGGTCAGCCTTGAAACCGGTGACAAGCGTATCGAGCTCATCGGCTGTCGGCTGTCGGCCGATCGCCAGTCGGAAGCCATGGGTGATTCGTGAGACCGGAGTATCGCCGCCCGCGCTCATCATTCGCCTCGCCAGGCCGTGGGCCGCCTCGACGAATGTGGTTTCGTTGAGCAACGCGAGCGCCTGGAGCGGCGTGTTGGTTCGCGACCGCTTCACCTGGCAGGTCTCGCGGTTGGGGGCGTCGAAGAGAAGCATCGTCGGCGGCGCTGCGGTTCGCTTCCAAATCGTGTACATGCTGCGGCGGTAGCGGCCGGGGCCGGTGTCGGGTTTGTAGCCACGAAGGTCGCCGTACTTACTCGTTTCATCCCATACTCCATCGGGCATCCAAGGCCGGACGCTCGGGCCGCCGACCGTGGGCACGAGCAATCCCGACGTCGCGAGCGCCTGGTCGCGGACGATTTCGCCCGGGAGCCGGATGCGCGGAATCCGCGACAAGAGACGGTTGGTGGGATCGTGAGCAAGGTTCGCTGGCGCCACGACGGCCGACTGGCGGTAGACGGCGCTCGACACGAGAAGCTTCACGAAAGCTTTCATATCCCATGGTTTCGCCGGCTGGCCATCGACCGAAGGCAGCGAGTTGCCCTCCATGAATTCGGCTGCCATCCAGTCGAGCAGTTCCGGATGGCTCGGAAACTCGGCCTGGCTCCCGAGGTTCTCGCTCGTCTTCACAAGGCCGGCACCGAAGAATCGCTCCCACAGACGATTGACTTGCACCCGCGCGGTCAGTGGGTTGTCACGCGAGACGATCCAGCGCGCAAGCGAGAGCCGATCAACCTTCGAACCTTCCGGGAGCGGTGGCAGAAAGGCTGGAAGCGCCGCCGTGACCTTCTCGCCGCGCTTGTCATATTCGCCGCGGATCAACACGAACGCGTCCCGCGGTGGCCCCTCCTGCATCACCATCGCCGATGGGAGTGTGTTCCGAAAGTTGGTAAGGCTTTTGGTCGCTGCACCGAGGGTCGCCTCGGCTGCTTTGGTGGCGCCGCCAGAGCGGTCCACATAGAACTTTCGGATGGCTTGTCGCTGCTTCGGGGAGCGATCGTCGCGGGCCACCGTGAGCGCTTTCTTGACCGGGTTCGGTAGGTTCAGACCATCCACGCCGAGAACGGATGGGTCGGCACCGGTGATCGCCAAGCGGAACCTGCCGATGGTGTGCCCGTCAAACGCCTCTTGGCGAATCCGAACCACCAGCCGTGAGTTTTCCTGGACATTGATGGCGATCGCCGGAAACACTGCCAGCTGTCGAGGCTGCCGCTTGGTCGGATCATGGCCGTCAATCGCCCAGCCTTTCTTGGCCTGTCCGAGAAGGACGGCTGTCGCAGGCCACTTCTCCTGCTCGTAGTCGGCCTCAGCCCGCACGAGCGTCACGGGCACGGTATCACCGCCGTCGGCGGGTTCGATCTCGACCTCGAGCTTCGATACCACGATGTTGCCGTTGCCACCCCGACCGAAGCCGTCGCTTGCAAGCGACGGGTCAGGAAGCACTTCGAGCCGCACGCCGCCGAATGACTGGCCCGGAAGCAGGGCCTCGAATTCGTAGGTGTCACGGGGTGGGTTCTGGCCCTCGACCAGCCATGAACCATCCTCGCTTCGCCGGAACGATGCTCCGCCGACGCTTCGCAGTTCAAGGGGCTCGAAGGGCTCCCAGGCCGATTCGGCGCCACCGAGCACCGGGCCGAGTGAGTTTTCCCACTGCACAAGAAGATCATCAAGATTCCCTGCTTCGGCAGTGACGGCTGCCTCAGCATCGGCCACGACCCGCTGCAGCCGGGCGAGCTCATTCTTCTGCTCCTTGGAGGCGATCTCGTAGAGCGGGTCGGAGTTGCCACCCGCCCGGTTCTGCGAGCCCATGATCGTCCCAGTCTCTGGAACGTTATTGAACAGGGCGAAGAGCGAATAAAACTCCTTCTGCGAAAGCGGGTCGTATTTGTGATCGTGGCATCGGGCGCAGCCGACCGTGAGCCCGAGCCAGGTCTGCCCGGTCGTTTCCACGCGATCGATGATGGTCTCCACCCGCCACTCCTCGGCAATGATGCCTCCCTCGCCATTGATCCGATGGTTGCGGTTGAAACCGGTGGCCACGATCTGGTCGTGGGAGGGGTTCGGGAGCATGTCACCAGCGAGCTGGTCAATCGTGAATTGATCAAAAGGCACGTTGTCGTTGAACGCCTGGATGAGCCAGTCCCTCCACGGCCAGTTGGAGCGGCTCGAATCGGTCTGGTAGCCGTGGCTGTCGGCGTAGCGGGCTGCATCAAGCCACTCGATCGCCATGCGCTCGCCATAGTGCGGGCTGGCGAGGAGGGCATCGACGTACTTCTCGTAGGCGTTGGGAGACCCATCGGCGAGGAACGCATCGACGGCCTTCGGCTCGGGCGGCAACCCGGTCAGGTCGAGCGCGAGCCGGCGGGCGAGCGTCACGCGATCGGCTTCGGGATTGGGTGCGATGCCCTCAGCCTCGAGTCGCGCGAGGATGAACCGGTCGATTGGCGTCCTGGGCCACGAACCATTCTTCACCGTCGGGGATGATGGCCGCTCAATTCGCTCAAAGGCCCAGTGCCCACGGTACTCGGCGCCGTCCTTGATCCATCGTTCGAGCGTCGCGGCCTCGGCGGGCGTGATTGGCTTGCGGATCTGCGGCGGTGGCATCACGACATCGGGGTCGGTGCTGGTGATCCGGGCGATGATCTCACTGGAGGCCAGATCCCCCGCGACGATTGCCGTCGTGCCACTC
>CAYZHH010000310.1:0-668 GCA_964478275.1 uncultured Candidatus Kuenenia sp. | reverse complement strand
TCTCTTTACTTGCCCTGCCGTTCGGTACGATTCGCGCTGGTGAGCCGGCCGTCGCCGCTTCTCGAAGATCGAGCCTCAGGCCAGCTTCCCGTGTCTCGGCGTCAGGGCCGTGACAGGCGAAGCAGCGGTCCGAGAGAATCGGGCGGATGTCGCGGTTGAAATCGACGGCCGGCTCACCAGCGCGAATCGTACCGAACGGCAGGGCAAGTAAAGAGATGAAACAGCCCAGGCAAAGACGGGCGGCATAGCTCGTGGAATTGCTCATCGGGAATTCCAGGTCGCGGAAGCGGCTTGCAAACATGAATAGGGCAAGCTCCGCCACCATACGAAAGGAGGGAGTGGCGACGGCCCGCCACTCCCTCCATCAGACTTCGTGATTCAGCCCGAGTCAAGTTTCCCGGTCGCTGCGCGAACAGAGAAAGCGACTTTCAAGAATCGCGAGACTTAATGAGAGCCTCTTTCACTCGCTCGAGCTCTGCCTCGAGTCGCTTGACTCGGTGCTCGAGCTCCGCAGCACGCTTGCGAGCAGCTTCGATCATCGATCGACCTTCCTCAGCCTTCGGCCTCATCGCCTCAGCTTTCGGCGAACGCTCGCCCTCTTTGGGCGTCCACGACATCCGCTCGCGGCCTTCCTTCATGCGGGCTTCCTTCTTCTCCTTCATCTCAGC
>CAYZHH010000309.1:0-4151 GCA_964478275.1 uncultured Candidatus Kuenenia sp. | reverse complement strand
GGTCGCCGCACGTTTGACACCGAGACCTTTCCGCGGGAGTACTCGAAGCTCCGAAACATGGTCGCGGTACGTGACGCCTATGTTCACGACATCGCCTCGGGCAAGCCGGTATCGGCCGCGCCAGACGACTCCGAGACCGGTGAGCTCATCGTGCCGCCGACACGGTTCGGCGATCCCCGGCAGACCTACAGCGAGAACGCCGAGGGGGGGCCTGTGGTCCTGCCGCCGGAAGAGCTCATCAAGACCTGCACGGTGCCTCCTGGCTTTGAGGTGCAGGCGTTTGCCGACGAATCAAAGTTTCCAGAGATTGCGAATCCCGTGCAGCTTGCCTTTGACTCCAAGGGCAGGCTCTGGGTCTCGACGATGCCGAGCTATCCGCTGTGGCGGCCGGGTGATCCGAAGCCGGCCGACAAGCTCGTAATCCTCGAAGACACCGATCACGACGGCAAGGCCGACAAGAGCACGATCTTCTATGACAAGCTCCACTGCCCGACAGGGTTTCAGTTTTTCGGCGGCGGCGTGCTCGTGACCGATCAGCCGCGGCTGATTTGGCTGGCGGACCGCGACGGCGACGACAAGGCCGATGAAGTCGTGCACCTCCTCGACGGCTTTGCGACCGAAGACACGCACCATTCAATCGGCGCCTTCGAGATGAGCCCGTCGGGACAGCTCCACATGCTCGAGGGTGTGGCGATGAGCACGGCTGTTGAGACGCCGTGGGGCCCATTCCGCAACCACGGCTCCTCGGGCTGCTACGTGCTCGACCCGCGGTCCCTGAAAATGCGCCACTTCAAGACCCCGGGCTACGGCAATCCCTGGTGCTACGTCTTCAACGAGTGGGGCCAGGGCATCTGCGGCGACGGCACCGGCGCGAATCAGCACTGGGATACGCCACTCTCGGGCGCCCAGTACGACGGCCGCAAGGGATTGAATGCTGTTTTCAACACCGAAGGAATGCGGCCCGTGGTGGGGAGTGAGTATCTCCGCACGCGGCAGTTCCCGGACGATGTGCAGGATCAGTTCACGTATGCCTGTGTGATCAACACCAACGGCATGCCCCGCTGGACGATCTCGGACGACGGCGCCGGTTACAAGGGCGAACGGGTGCGGCATGACTCCAAGGATTCCAAGACACCGTTCGACCTCGTCAAGAGCACCGACAAGCACTTTCGCCCGGTCGATCCGCAGATCGGCCCGGATGGCGCGCTTTGGTTCGGTGACTGGGCCAATCCCTTGATCGGCCACATGCAGTACAGCCAGCGCGACCCCAACCGCGACAAGAAGCATGGCCGCATCTACCGGCTCGTGAACACGGCAAAGCCGCTCGTCACGCCCGAGACGCAGGCCGGGAAGCCAGTCGCCGAGGTGCTCGAACACCTGAAGAGCCCCGAGTGGCGGACGCGGTATCGGGTTCGTGCCGATCTCGAGGCGCGGTCGCCTGACGAAGTGCTCCCGGCGGCAGCCGAGTGGCTCGCGACCGTCAAGGGATCGGTGCTCGCGCAGGACGTCAAGGATCGACTCGCGACCGAGGTGCTCTGGCTCCAAGAGAGTTTTCATGCCGTGAACGAGTCACTGCTTCGCGAACTGCTTGCGGCCAAGACCCCCGAGGCCCGCGCCGCTGCCACCCGCGTGGTAGCCGACGCACGTGACCGTATCGCCGGTGCCGAAGCGATCCTCATCGCCCGTGCCACTGACCCGCATCCTCGCGTTCGCACAGAAGCGGTGCGGGGCTTGAGTTTCTTCCCGACCGAGGCTGCGATGACCGCGGTGATCGCGGCGGCGAGCATTGAGCCGGCGGACCGGTACGTCACCTACACGGCCGACGCGGGCTTGAGCGCCAACATCGCGGTGTGGAAGCCGCTCCACGACAAGGGAAGTTTCGTGACGCGGGGCACCCCGGCAGCGAGCCTCGTCGAGATCGTGCTCGGGCTCGACAAGAAGGCGGCTGAGATCAAGCCGCATCTCGCGGTGCTCCTCGCCGAGCAGACGAAAAGTGACGAAGAACGAAACAAGGCGATGCAGGCGATCACGGACATCAAGGGGGGCAGCCCGAAAAACGGTCGGCTCGTCTTCGAGCGGGTCTGTATCGCCTGCCATAAAATCGGAGTGCAGGGCGCCGAGCTCGGCCCCGAGCTCACGCAGGTTGGCAAGCGGCTGCCGCCGCTCAAGCTTTTGCAGTCGATCCTCGACCCGAATGCTGAGGTCGATCCCAAGTATCTCTCCACACTCGTCGTCACCGACGACGGCAAGAGCATGACAGGGCTGCTGGTGAGCGAGAACGAGAAGGAGCTTGTCCTCTTTGACGGCAAGGAGAAGAAAGTGATCCCCATCGACACGATCGACGAGCAAGTGAAGCTCAAGCAGAGCAGCATGCCCGAGGGCCTGGCCGCGACGCTTTCGCCCACCGAGCTTCTCGATGTGATCGAGTACCTCAAGACCCTGAAGTAGGGGCAACGCAGTTGTTTTGCCATAAAAGCCCCTGGCGCCAGCCGGGGGGCTGCGGGGTGAACGCCGTTCCGCGTGCCATCACGACCGGGCGGTCGCGAGGCCAGCATGTCCACTGAAATTGGCATCGTCGAGCAAGCCGTGGACGGCTTTGATCCGGGAGTGGCCCGGCGGATCGAGATGACCTGCCGCTGCCGGGATTGCGACGACATCCCGAAGGGACCGGGCGCTGGTGAGGTCTTCACGGACGCTGCCGGCCGATGGCAACGCATGCATAACGGCGTGAAGATCGCCGAGAACTGCTACTGCGGAGCCTGGATGACCGAAGTGATCCGCCGCCTCCGCGGGCACCATGAGCCGCAGGAAGAGCGGGCATTCCACGAGGTGGTCCGACATGCCTCCCCCGGGTCGATGATGGTCGAGCTGGGCGCCTACTGGTCGTACTACTCGCTCTGGTTTCGCGCGGCAGTGAGCGGGGCACGAAGCCTTTTGGTGGAGCCCGACCCCAATCATTTGGGGGTGGGGCGGCAGAACTTTGCGGCCAATGGTGTCGAGGGGGAGTTCGTCCAGGCGGCGATAGGTCGGGAGCCACGGCCGCCGGAGGCCTTTGCCTGCGAGAGCGATGGCATTCTCCGGCCAGTCGCCACGGTGAGCGTGGACGCGCTCCTCCGGGATCGCGGCATCGATCGGGTTGAACTGCTACTGGCCGACATCCAAGGCGCCGAGGTCGAGATGCTCTCCGGGGCCGAGCAGAGCTTCGCGGAGGGAAAGATTCGTTTCCTGTTTGTCTCCACGCACCACCATGTCATCTCCGGCGATCCGCTGACCCATCAGAAGTGTCTCGCGTTTCTTCGCGAACGCGGCGGCCACGTGCTGGCCGAGCATCCGATATCGGAATCGTTCTCAGGGGACGGCCTGATCGTAGTCTCGTTCGCAGCGGAGGACCGCTCGCTTCCCACGATCTGTCTCAGCCGCAATGAGCCTGGCCGCTCGCTGTTCCGCGAGACGGAGTACGACCTGGCGGAGGCGTTGGACCGGCTTCGGGATGTCGAGGCCAGGCTCGCCGCCGCGGAACGCGCGGCGCCGCAGCCAGTCAGCCCGCCGGTTGGACGGACAGGCCACTGGCTTTCGCGGCAGCGGCGAGGGGAGTGACCCTGTGCAGCGGACCAACTCAGTTGTGGCGTCATCCCGCGGCAACAAGGTCGAGCAAGGTGTCGCGGACCTCGTGCATCGCGAGGCGATCTCGCTTCATGGATGCCTCGGTGCAGAGAAACACCGGGCCCTCATCGTCGCTCGCCGGGAGCCGGCCGTGTGATCCACGAACCAGCGAGGCATCGGTGCTGATAAAGTCCATGAGCGTCCGGAAGCCGAGTTTCTTGGTGGCCAGCTTCCAGGCGATCTTCATGGCAGGGAGCGAAATCGTCGGATCGAGGAACAACTCGACGGGGTCGTAGCCCGGCTTTCGATGGATATCCACCGTGCGGGCAAAGTCGGGCATTTTTGAGTTGTCGAGCCAGTAGTAGTAAGTGAACCAGCGGTCGGGGGCGGCCACCACCACGAGGTCACCGGCCCGCGGATGATCGAGGCCCGCATCGGCGACCGCCTCGCGGTCCAAGACCTCCGCAACGCCTTCAGTGGCCATGAGCACGGCGCGTACATCGTCGAGCCGCGCGGGATCCTTGACGTACACATGGGCCACCTGATGA
>CAYZHH010000308.1:0-4156 GCA_964478275.1 uncultured Candidatus Kuenenia sp. | reverse complement strand
ACCGGTGACACATGGCTCATGAAGCCGCCGGCTCCTGACGCCCAAGGCGTGATCGGCCGGTCCTTTTGCGAAGGCCCCGTTGACCGGCGTATCCTCATTGGTCGAGCGAGGTACGAACGTGCAACTCCATCGACTCTGCGACGTGACGCCCGATGAGTCTGGCTTGGTGTGCCGGCAAGGGCGATTGGCCGGAACTCTGATGACGGTCGTCATGGGCTCCCTGCTTGTTGGCGGCACGATCTTCTGGTGGCGCGTGGGCGCTCCGTGGTTTGTCACGGGGCCATGTGCGCTGATTTCTACTCTGATTGTGCCGCTGTTGTGGGGCGATGTGCGGGCCCGCTTTCGCGCGACCAACTGGACGCTGTGGATTCAGCCCGACAGCTTGTTCATCAACGTGCGCTCGTACCAGGATCGCAGTGCGGACGACGTTATTTCCGTCGTGCACATCAACTATCGAGATATCGCTTCGGTCAGCAAGCACATCGAGACGTCGAACATGCCAGACAGCGAGGGGGATTCAAGACGCTCCAAACTCACGTCGCTCGATATTCGGCTTACCCACCCAGACACCAAAGATCTTGCCTCGGCGTTGAAGGCCAATCGCCACCGCGCACAACCAGAGCGCGTCTCCCTGGGTTTTATCCGTGTTCGCGACACCCCATCGAATTTTGTGGTTTCGCTGCCGGAGGATGACGTGATCCGCATCGCCTGGCGGGGTGAGCACACTTGGATCGCGCCATCGCTTCCACGGACGCTGGCATCGTTGGAAGGACGCGTCGCCATCGGTGAGACCTCGCGGCGCGATGGCAAGGCTTTGGCCCAGTTGTCGGAAGCGGATCTTGATGATCGAATCGTGAGTCTCGTGCAGGCGGGAGACCGGATCGGGGCCATCACGCTTCTTGAGTCGCAGCGCGGCTATTCCACAACCGACGCCTGCACATTCGTCGACGCTTTGACGGAACGAGTTTAGAACGTCGGAGACGGCTTCCGGCAGTCTCCTGATCGCCCGAGGACAGGCCACGGGTGCCATCGCCGAGCCGGCCGGTTTCCAGCACGCTCCCCACGCTCGGGGCCGCTCGTTGACGGGCCGCGCTCGTGAACGTAGATTCGCACGGTTTCCACGGTTTTTTCCACGCCATCCGTCGGCCCGTTGCCGTTTCTCTCCCAAAGGGTTTTTCCCACGCCTATGGCCACCTCCATGAAGAAGTCTCCTGCCAAGAAGTCTGCCAAGAAGGAATCGAGCGGGGCCAAGGCCGGGAAGCTCGTCTACTCCTTTGGTGAGAAGAAGTGTGACGGCGACGGCACAATGAAGGCCCTCCTCGGCGGCAAGGGGGCGAACCTCGCGCAGATGACGAAGATCGGGCTGCCCGTGCCCCCCGGCTTCACGATCACCACCGCCGTCTGCATCGACTACTACAAGCATGGCAAGAAGTTTCCGAAGGGACTCGAAGAGGCCGTGCACGCTGCGATGAAGCTCGTCGAGAAGGAGACGGGCAAGAAGTTTGGCGATCCCAAGAACGCGCTGCTCATGAGCGTGCGATCGGGTGCCCGCGACAGCATGCCTGGCATGATGGACACGATCCTCAACCTCGGCCTCAACGACGAAACCGTCCGTGGCCTGGCCGAGACCACCGGCAATCCGCGCTTCGCCTACGACTCCTACCGCCGCTTCATCCAGATGTATGGCGACGTCGTGATGGGCATCCAGAAGCGGCACGAGAACGAGCACGAGCCGTTTGAAGAGGTGATGGAGGGGCTGAAGCACCAGCTTGGCCTCGAAGCCGACACCGACATGACCGAGTCGCACCTCCGCGAGCTCATCTCGCGCTACCTCCGGCTCATCAAAGAGCGAACCGGAAAAACCTTCCCGCAGGATCCGTTCGAGCAGCTCTTGGGCTCGGTCGGCGCCGTGTTTGGAAGCTGGATGAACGAGCGGGCCATTCTCTACCGCCGCAAGTACAAGATCCCCGACGAGTGGGGCACCGCGGTAAACATCCAGAGCATGGTGTTCGGCAACATGGGAGACGACTCCGCCACCGGCGTTGCCTTCACCCGTGATCCGGCCACCGGTGAGGACTATTTCTATGGCGAGTATCTCGTGAACGCCCAGGGCGAAGACGTCGTGGCTGGTGTGCGGACGCCGATGCCCGTCGCCGACATGAAGCACGACCCGGTCTTCGCTGGCACCTACAAGCAGCTCGAAAAGGTGCGGCAGACGCTCGAGAAGAAGTTTGGCGACGTCCAGGACTTCGAGTTCACCGTCGAGCGGAAGAAGCTCTACATGCTTCAGACGCGAAACGGCAAGCGGACGGCCATCGCCTACGTGAAGATCGCGCATGACATGGTCAAGCAAAAGCTCATGACCCCGCAGCACGCGATCCTTTCGGCCGATCCCGACGCGCTCTCGCAGCTCCTCTCGCCGATCTTCGATCTCAAGGCGTACGAAGCCGCCAAGAAGGAAGGCCGCTGCATGGCGACGGGCCTGCCCGCCGGCCCTGGTGCGGCGACGGGCGTGCTCGTCTTTACCGCTGACAAGGCCGAAGAGATGGCGAACAAGGGCAAGAAGGTCGTGCTCGCCCGCGTGGAGACGAGCCCCGAGGATCTTCGCGGCATGATCGCCGCCGAGGGCATCCTCACGAGCCGCGGTGGCGTGTCGAGCCATGCGGCCCTTGTGGCCCGGCAGATGGGCAAGGTTTGCGTGGCCGGTGCCGGTGCGATTCAGATTGACTATGCAAAGGGCACGCTCTCGTGTGCCGGTAAGACGCTGAAGGAAGGCGACGCCATCTCCATCAACGGCTCGACTGGAGAGGTATTTGCCGGGGCGATCGGCACGGCCGACAGCGAGCTTCTGCAGGTGCTCGTGGCCGGCACGATGAAGCCCGCCGATTCGGAAGTGTTTCAGTACTACGACTTCATCATGAAGCTCGCCGACAAGTACCGCTCGCTCGGCATCCGCACGAACGCCGACACGCCCGAGCAGGTGCGGACGGCCATCGCGTTTGGCGCCGAGGGTATCGGCCTCACGCGTACCGAGCACATGTTCTTCGAAGGCGACCGCATCGACGCGATGCGGGAGATGATTCTTGCCGAGTCGGAGGAAGCCCGCCGCGAGGCTCTTGGAAAACTCCTGCCCTACCAGCGGGAGGATTTCGAGGGGATCTTCCGGGCCCTCGATGGCCGCCCGGCCACGATCCGGTTCCTTGATCCACCGCTCCATGAGTTTGTGCCGCATGACGAGAAGGCCCAGGCCGACCTTGCGAAGAAGCTCCGCATGCCCGTCGAGACGGTGCGTGCCCGCGTTGCGATGCTGCACGAGTTCAACCCGATGCTCGGCCACCGCGGCTGTCGTCTCGGCATCAGCTATCCCGAGATCTCCGAGATGCAGGCGCGGGCCGTCTTCGAGGCGGCCGCGAAGGTTCAGAAGGAAGGAATCCGCGTTCGGCCCGAGGTGATGATCCCGCTCGTCGGCTTCAAGAAGGAGCTCGACAATCAGGTGGCGATCGTGCACCGCGTCGCCGAGCAGGTCCAGAAAGAAACCGGCCAAAAAATAAAATACCTCGTGGGCACGATGATCGAGATCCCGCGTGGGGCGCTCACGGCCGACGAGATCGCGGAAACAGCCGAGTTCTTCTCGTTCGGCACGAATGACCTCACGCAGACCTGCCTCGGCATGAGCCGCGACGACATGGGCTCGTTCCTGCAGACCTACACCGAGGAAGGCATCTTCAAGGGCAACCCGTTCGCGTCGATCGACGAGACAGGCGTGGGCAAGCTCATGGAGATTGCCGTCGCGAAGGGGAAGCAGGCCCGGCCCGACATCAAGCTCGGCATCTGCGGCGAGCACGGCGGCGACCCGCACTCCGTGATCTTCTGCCACAAGATCGGGCTCGACTACGTGAGTTGCTCGCCGTTCCGTCTGCCAGTCGCAAGGCTTGCGGCTGCTCAGGCGGCGCTGAAGGGCAAGTAAACCCCGGCCGTCATAAAAGCCCCTCGCGCTAGCGAGGGGTCGGCGGATCATTGGGCCCGCCCGCACACGATTGCACACGCCATGGGCTTCCACCCGCCGTCCCACGGCTATCGCCATGGGCTTCAATCGCATTTGACCCCAACCCAATAAAAGCCCCGCGCGATAGCGAGGGGACGGCGGGTCATTGGG
>CAYZHH010000307.1:0-4164 GCA_964478275.1 uncultured Candidatus Kuenenia sp. | reverse complement strand
GAGCGGACAGGAGCCACAGGGCGAGGACGCCGCGAGCGGTCCAGAGAACCGTCCGTATCCAGTTGCTGGTGACCAGGGCGCTGGAAGCCCTCGCGTCAAATCCGAGCCTCAGTTTCGCATGCCTCGGCACCTGCACGAAGGCGGTTGAAAGCCATATGGCGACCAGCATGGCCATCCCAGACCACGCTGCGGTCTGAAAAGACGTCGGCAGAAGCCACACGAGCGCCGTCGCCGTGAGGGCCTCGATCAGCATGACGGGCATCACCACCAACATGGTGCGCCGCTGATGATCAACGGCGTAGCGGGGCGAGGCTTCGGTACCGACCCGATCGAAGAGGGGGTAGTGCACGACCTGCACGAACCAAATCAGACCCGTCATGAACCAGGTGGCGGCGGCATGAACGAGGAGAATCCATGGCATCATGGTCAACCGGACTGGGCAGGAGAGTGAGCCGAATCAGGCGCCGAAGAGACCCATCGCAAGATGACGACAAACGGCACCCACCAAATGATGTCATTGGTCATGATTGTCCACCCGGCGATCCAGGGAATCGTGCCGTTCCAAGCCGACCACAGGAATCCAATCGGCCCGCACAGCTTTCCGAGCAGGCCTACCAGGACGATCGGCCAATGCCGCTGCACGTCGCCTGCCGCGATCCAATATCCGACACCGTACACACCCACGATCATGCCGATGCACTGCCACAACTCGGGATAGTTCGGTGGTTCCATTCCTGCCCACCGGAACGCGGCGAGCGGAAACAAAACGGCGGCGGCCCCCCAGAGCACGTTGTACACCGCCGCGATGCGGAGCACGACGGCCATCCATGCTGGAGCCGAGTCAGACAATCCCTTCGACGATGCCATGTTCAGCCCTTGCTACCCTTTGGGCCGCACGCGCACGTTTGCCAGGCCGCCATCGACGCCCAATATCTGCCCGGTCACCCAGTCATTGGCGGGATCGAGGAGCCAGTAGATGGCACGGGCGACGTCACCCGGTTCTCCCAGCCGTCCCAAAGCGTGCATGGCGAGCGACGCCTTTTCGCTGGCCTCGCTGGCGATGATCTTCGCAGCGAGCGGCGTGCGGGTGAGCCCGGGCGCGACGCAGTTGAACCGCAAGCCGCGCGCGGCATACGTCGCTGCCGCCGAAAGCATCAGCCCTTGCACGCCTCCTTTGGCAGCCGCGATCGCTTCATGGTTGGCGATCCCGGTGCGAGCGGCAGCCGTGCTGACGAGCACCACAGAGCCCCCGTCCGTCATGGTCTTTCCTGCCGCGTGACACATGGCGAATGCCGTCGTCAGGTTGGCCGACACCGTGGCGGCATACTCGGCTTCCGTGGTGAGATGGGCCGGCTTCAGAAGCAGCGAGCCGGCGCAATTGACGGCGCCGGAGAGCGGACCGAGCTCGGCCGTGGCACGCTCGAATGCGGCATCCATGTCGGCAAAAGAGGAGGCATCACCGACGATTGGCAAAGCCCCGGTCGCCTCTGCCAAGGAGGCTATTTTGTCTTGGTCGCGACCGACCACCGCTAAGCGAGCACCGGCGGCGTGCAAAAGCCCGCACACGGCGCGTCCGATAGCGCCGTAGGCCCCGACGACAACGACGTTCCAGCCTGACTGCATGGCAGGATGATAGGGACGCCGTCTGGCTCGCCCAGTCGATGGATCGGGCCCTGGGTGGTGGTTATTGTCAAGAGTTGTGTTCCAGGGTTCTGAATCAGGCGGCGTTCTGCAGTACTCCGTCGGTGAAGATTCTTCCTTCGAGAACAAGAACGATCTGGTGATGGGCGTTGAGTCGTCGCCAGCGCCTGCTGGCTGACTGAGCGAGCTTGAACATCATCATCAGGCTGGCCTTCCTCGAGCCGCTTCCCTTCGTGCGTCGAGACGTGAGTCGGATCGTCGCGAAGGTGCTCTCGATTGGGTTCGTGGTGCGCAGGTGGCCCCAGTGCTCCGTCGCCAACAGCAAGCCTCGGCGGCTTCGTCAGCCCTCGCTGCTTGAGGTCAAGGAGCAACTCGACCCAGCTCTGCTTGCTCTCACGGATGCCGTCTGCCCAGGCGTAGACGCGCTCCTCCCTGGAGAGGTCGCGACGATTCCAGTCGTCGTACTCCTTGCCCCACGTCTCCTTGAGCCGGACGACGACGTTCGGGCTGAATCCCTTGGCGTCCGAGCCGATCAGCGACTGGAGAGCCTCCGGGGAGTCTTCCGTCGAGCCTCTTTTGAGGTAGAGCCATGGGATCAACTCCTCCACCGAGCGACTTTTCCGGAGATAGGGCGGCAAGATCGCCGAGGAGAAGGCGATCCGGTCGTCCATATCCTTGGTCTTGTCACCTACCCGAGGCTGTTCGACATCGAGCGGACCGGCTCCGGTCATGATGGTGCGGGCCGGAAGGTAGCCGTTGCGGACCACCCGCCGTCTGCAACCCTCATCGAGCTTGTCATTCGGCGCGCCAACCAGCCACTCATCGGCGCCCAAAACCGGCCACCACGTGGGGGGTACTGGGTGGAAGAATCCTCTTATTCGGTCCTCGATGCAAGGTGCTGTGATCAGTTCGTGACGGTTTGATCAGTCGTACGGGCGTGTGAATCCCGTTGATTCCCGGTCGGCGCGCTGGCTGGTTTTGGTTCGGCTGGCTGGTGGTGGTCGTGCTCGCCGTGGGCGTTTTTGAGGCGGAAGCTTCGGCCTTGGAAGGTGATGATCTCGGCGTGGTGGAGGAACCGGTCGAGGATGGCGGCAGACTTCGTGGGAATCTTCGCCGGTCTTTCGGGACACAGCATCGATCAGTTCGAGGTAGCTCATGACAGAGAATCTCCTGGGAAAAGGGAACACGGACAGGGAAAACGCCCGGCAGCCAGAAGGGCCGACGGGGAGACAGAACACCGGTCGCCAACACAGCGGGCCGGAAGAAGGAAGAGAGAGGTGGGCAAGCGGGCGGCGGCGGTTGGAAACGTCTCTGCTGGCGAGTGGCCGAGACGGGAGTGGCTGCGGCTGCTACGGTATTGATGAACCGCACAGCCGGTTTGGCAGCGGCAGTGTGAAGACCGTCAGGTGCTCTCTATGCGGCCGCGAATCTACGTCGATACGTCGGTGTTTGGTGGCTGCGAGGATGTCGAGTTCATTGACCACTCTCGCCGCCTAGTCGCCGCCTAGTCGCCGCCATGGCGAGCGGCGACTACGCGATGGTGATCTCCGAGGTGACGCTGCTCGAACTGGAGAAGGCACCGGCATCCGTGCAAGCGTATCTGGGGCGAGTCCCCGATGCGCTTGTCGAAGTCCTGGCGCTCGACGCGGAGGCTGAATCTCTGGCTGCCGAATACATTCGCGACGGGGCGGTTGGCAAGAACGAACGGGCCGACGCGCTTCACATTGCCCTGGCGACAGTGGCACGTGTGGATATCCTGGTGAGTTGGAACTTCAAGCACATCGTGAACCTGCGTCGCATTCATGCCTTCAACGCGGTAAACTTGAGGCAGGGTTATCCCGTTCTTGAGATCCGGAACCCGCGGGATGTAATTGGCGATGAATAACGCGAACCAGGAGCGGAAGTCAGCGGTCGCGATCGTCCGCAGCGTTCGTGACCAACTGAGCCGCGAGATTGAAGAGGCGAGCGGAGCTGAATTGCTCGATCGCATTCGTGGGCACCGTTACACGAGCCCGCTCTTGCAGCGCCTGGCGTCGAAGGCTGCCGCAAAGGCTGAGGCATCCGTGGCGGCAGCGGCCAGGCATTGAATTGGGGTTTCAGTGCGAGCCAGGCCTCCCTGCCGTCACCGTTTCTCGTTCGCGCGTCCACCATCCGTCCGCTCAACGAGGACCGCGCAGTCGTTCTCGTCGTGGCTTCCATCAGCCGCTCGAACACGGTGGCACGTGTACCCCATCGCTCTCAGCTCACGGACGGCAGCCAGAAGCTGACGCCATGAAACGTTAAGCGACGGCACCGACAGGCCTTGCTGTGGTGTGTAGGCCTGTTTGTCGTAGTCCCATGTGGTGATCGAATAGAGCGGTACGGGCGATGCAAGTTTTTGGGAGCGAGAGCGTCTACCCCTCACCATCAGCCACGCCCTCTCTGCCGCTAGTGCCTCCGACCGGCTCCCAAACGGCCCCATCACCGGCCCACCTGACGGCCCCATGTCGGCGAGCCAGTTGCCGTCAGGATCAGGCTCCACAT
>CAYZHH010000306.1:0-4166 GCA_964478275.1 uncultured Candidatus Kuenenia sp. | reverse complement strand
TTTCGGTGGCGATAATCTCGGCAAGGGTCGTTTTGCCGACTCCCGGAGGCCCGTAGAGGATCACCGAGCCGAGCCGATCGGCCTCGATCAGCCGACGCAGCAGTTTTCCGGGGCCGACGATCGCTTCCTGGCCTACGTAGTCGTCGAGCCGCCGGGGACGCATACGGGCAGCGAGCGGCGCGGCCCGCGCGACGTTGGCGGCGCGGGTCGCGGCAAAGAGGTCAGGCATGAGAATGGCTCACGGTGACGCCTCGCGAACGGAAGCGTCCTTCATCGGTTGTGGTTTGAGCTCGCCCAGGGGAACAGCCTCCGATCGAACGATCTTTCCGTCGATATCGCGAATGGCGAGGGTGACTGCCGGCGTCGCGCCGGCTGTCGCAGACTCCCAGTCGATTTCGATCGTCCCGAAGTTGGCCCCATGAAACCGCTCGCCGACCCGGTGACGGTTGGGTTCGTCATCCTTGTCTACTCGTTTCGGCTGGTTGAGACTGCTCGCGGTGAGGTCATACAGCGGATACGCGAGGGCATCGTCCGCCGCAGGGATACGACTGATCTCGGCTGCGTGCCTGTCGCCACTGACCACGATAATGCCGTTGGCTTGGGATTCGCGGATCGTTCCGAGAAGCTTGGCACGTTCCGCTGGAAAATTCCCCCAGTGCTCCCAGCCATGCTCGGTGCTGGCCACCTGGATGCTCGAGAGAATGATCCGGATCTCCGCCGGCTTCTGGAGGACGGCAGCCAGCCAGTCCCATTGGGCGCCGCCGAGCAGCGTGGCCTTGGGGTCATCGGTCGGTCTGTACGGCCCCTTGCCTGGCACCTGCTCCGCATGGGGGATGACGTGAAGCGGTGAGCGACGGAATCGCGTGTCGAGGCAGATGAACTGCACGCGCCGGCCAGCCGGCCCGACGGTGAGCGTGCGATAGATACCGTCACGCTTCCGAACCGCCGCGGCAGGTGGGATACCGAAGAAGTCGAGGAATATCTCCTGCGATTCGTGCCGCATCGGATACTCGGCGCCGCCGTCGTTGACACCGTAGTCGTGGTCGTCCCACACGGCCACGATCGGCACAGTGTTGCGGAGAGCGCCGAAGCCGCGGTCGGCGGCCAAGAGGTCGTACTTTCGACGCAGCACCGCCATGTCTTCGGTGTCGCCATAGATATTGTCGCCGAGCATGAGGAGCACATCGGGCTTGAATCTGCTCACCGAAGACCAAACCGGCATGGGCCGATCCTGTTTGGCACAGGAGCCCAGGGCGATCCGCGACACCAGGAGCCCGGGCTCCGGCTCACCCGCCTCGGCCGTAGCGATTGCCATGAAGGCAGCGACGATCCAACCCATGACTCCGCATCGCATTGGCGGTGCTCCCAGTGTGGTGGCAGTCAGCCTGTCCAGATGAATTCGATGGCCGCATCGATCTCGGGATGGAGGCTCTTATGCACCGGGCAGGTGCGTGCTGCATTCTCGAGCACGCCTCGTGCCTCGTGATCGGCAGAGAGAGGGATTGTGATCCGCGTCTTCAGCGATGCGATCCGCCGCGGCGGCGTGGTCGTCATCACCTTCTCCGTTTCGGCGGTCATCCCATCGAGGGCAACGGCGCGTCGGTCGGCCACGATCGCCATCGTCGTCATGATGCAGGTGCCGAGGGCCGTCGCGACAAGATCGGTTGGCGAAAAGCTCTCGCCCTTCCCGTGGTTATCGACCGGAGCATCCGTGACGAGTGTCGTCCCTGAAGGGCCGTGGGCAGCCTGGCACCGCAGGCCGCCTTGGTACGTGGAGGTGATTGTGACCATGAAGTTGATCCCGTGGTTGGGTACCGCATCGAAAGTCTACTCGCCGCCCTCAGGGTCCGGGCACGGCGCGACCGGGCTGGAGCGAGACATTTTCATGCGGAAGCCTACGATGGGGCAACCGCCAGGGACATTCGTGCATGGGATTCCGCTCGCTTCGCGACTGTGTCGAGACGCTTCGCAACGAAGGGGCATGCGTGGTCGTTGACCATCCGGCTGACCCGCATCTCGAAATCGCCGAGATCCAGCGAAGGCTCTTTCGTGCCGGCGGGCCTGCCGTGCTTTTTACGCGGCCGCGAGGCTCGGCCTTCCCGATCCTCGTCAACCTCTACGGCACGAAGGAGCGGATCGCCCGGATCTTCGCCGACTCCCTCGATCGCATGCGACGGCTCGTTGAGCTCAAGATCGACCCCACGGCGGTGCTCCGCCAGCCCGCACGGTATTGGCGAAGCCCTTATGATGCCCTGTCGATGCTGCCCCGCATGGTGTCTCGCGGGCCGGTGATGGCGCACTCGGCTCCCCTCTCGAGCCTGCCACAGGTCGTGGCGTGGCCCGGCGACGGTGGCCCCTTTATCACGCTGCCGGCCGTCTACACGGAAGACCCCGCGCGGCCCGGCTCAAAACAGTCAAACCTTGGCATGTACCGAGTGCAGCTTGCGGGGAACGACTACGAAACTGGTCGCGAGGTCGGGCTCCACTATCAGATTCACCGCGGTATCGGCCTTCACCACGCCGCCGCCCTTGCTCGAGGCGAGCCCTTGAAGGTGTCCGTTTTTGTTGGCGGCTCACCAGCGATGGCGGTCGCCGCGATGATGCCGCTCCCGGAAGGACTCTCGGAGATTCCGTTTGCTGGCGTGCTCGCCGGGCATCGTATCCCGCTGATTCGACGGAGCGGCAGGCCGGCGATCTACGCCGATGCCGACTTCGTCATCGAAGGCACGGTGCATCCAGGCGAGAACAAGCCCGAAGGGCCCTTCGGCGACCACATCGGATACTACGCAAGGCGGCATGAGTTCCCGGTCATGCGAGTGGATCATGTCTGGCACCGCGAAGGCGCCATCTGGCCGATCACCGTCGTGGGCCGTCCCCCGCAGGAAGACACGCTTTTTGGATGGCTTGTCCACGAGCTCACCGGCCCTGTGATCCCGACGGTGCTGCCGGGCGTCACGAGCGTGCATGCGGTAGACGCGTCGGGGGTGCACCCACTTCTGCTCGCCGTCGGCAGTGAGCGGTATATGCCGTGGAAGCGATCCGATCGGCCTGCGGAGCTTCTCACCCAGGCATCGGCCATCCTCGGCCAGGGCCAGCTGTCGCTCGCCAAATACCTCTTCATCGTCAACGGCGGCGATTGCCCCGGCCTCGACGCCCACGACATCCGGGCATTGCTCGGCTGCCTCCTCGCCCGAGTCGACTGGCGACGCGACTGCCACTTTCAGACCGAGACGACCATCGACACGCTCGACTACTCGGGCAGCGGTTTTAATGTGGGCTCAAAACTCGTGGTCGCCGCCCGAGGGCCGGCGGTGCGCGTCCTGCCCGCGGAGCTTCCGGCAGGCGTCGCCCTGCCCGACGGCTTCGCGAAGCCTCGTGTCTGCCTGCCGGGAGTCGTGGCCGTCGAGGGGCCGCGGGTGGAGCCGCAGCCCCGGCTCGATGCTCCGAGCGACGCGGCCATCTGGGAGCCGGCGGCTGGAGCGGCATGGTCGGCCGACGTGGAACGGTTCTGCGGCGCGATCGGCCCCGAGCATCCTCTCAGGGCCTTCCCGCTCATCGTGGTCGTCGACAACGCCGATTTTGCTGCTGCCTCGATCGCGAACTTCCTCTGGGTCACGTTCACGCGATCGAACCCAGCGGCCGACGTCCACGGTGTGGAGGCGGCAACGCATCACAAGCACTGGGGCTGCCGAGGGCCGCTGGTGATCGACGCCCGCTTGAAGCCCCACCATGCACCGCCGGTCGAAGAAGATCCAGCCGTCACGGCCGCCGTCGATGCGCTCTGCCGCAGCGGCGGCCCGCTCGCCGGCCTGGGGCTTTGAGCGTAGCCTTGGCGGCATGGCCCTTGATCCACCGCGGCGACCGCCGTGGTATCGCCGCCCTGCCGTGATCACAGCGGCGATTGCGGGCGGCATTGTCTTCTCTGTGCTCTACGGGCTCTTCGGCCCTGAAGCTGCCATCATCGTCGCGGAGGAGGCTACCTCCTCTACGCGGTCGGCGAGAACGGCATCGACGATCATGGGACTTCCCAATTCTGTCTTGTCACAAACGGAGAATGGGAGCGCGAGCGGGAAGAGGCGAGAGGGAAGAGGAAGATTCCGCACTCGGGGACGACTACGTCATCCGGCTGCCGATGCCCTTGCCCTTGCCCACGATACTCGAGCAGA
>CAYZHH010000305.1:0-4178 GCA_964478275.1 uncultured Candidatus Kuenenia sp. | reverse complement strand
CCCTGAGCCGCCGTTCACGAAAATAGACTCGCCCGATTCGAGCCGAGCGTGGCTGACGAGACCGAGGTGGGCCGTGATGGATACGAGCGCCGCTGCCGCTGCCTCGCGATCGGTGACGCCGTCTGGCGTGGGGTAGAGCCATTGCTCGTCCACGGCGGCCAGTTCGGCGCACGTGCCCTGGCGGCCGAGAAGGCCCTGGTTGGATCCCCACACCCGCATCCCTGGTCGCAGACGGTCCACATCATCGCCGACCGCGACGACTTCGCCAGCGAGGTCGCAGCCAACGACGAACGGAAATTCGAGGGGCATCGCGACCGTACCGCCTCGGACATAGGTATCGATCGGGTTGATTGCGGCAGCACGCACCCGCACGAGCACCTGGCGTGGCCCAGGCACCGGATCGGGCAGCACGCCGCACTTGATCACGCCGGGGTCGCCGGTGCGGGTAATGAAGGCCGCCCTCATCGTGCTGGTCCTCCGCCATCAGCTTGTCGCTGAAGGCTAGCGATTCCACCTGCCGCGGCGATCAACGCGCCGACGGCGGCAACACCCCACAACAGCATCGCGACACCACCGACAGAGCGGGCGGCACGCTGGACGAATACCTCGTCGGCGATCGCGCCGCGATCCACCCCCGAACGCTTCACGGCGAGCCAGGCCTTATAGACGGTCCCGACATCGGCCGAATCAATCGCGGCGCGGATAACGGCTTGGTCTGGGAGCCGCTGCGAGGCGCCGCCATCGAATCGCGAGAGCAGACTTGCGGCGATCGCTCCAGCGACAGCCACCACACAGCCCACAAAGAGCCAGGCATGGCGTGCCCGCCAGACGCGGTCGGTCGCCATGCCATCAACCTGCTCAAACGCTGCAAGTTCCCGAAGCCGAGGCACGCTGACGATCGCGCCACACGCCGGACACGTGACCGATGTCCCAGCCTGCCCAAGCCCAACGGGGACTGTGGCGGAGCAGCGGCACGGGACGCGGAAGATTTTGGTGGCGCCGGGCATCGCAGCCGCGAGAAAGGCAAAGTGTCGGGCCATTCGGGGCAGAGCCCACCCGTCCGGTCACCGGCAGAGATTCTCCGGCCGATTTCTTTTACCATTCCTTGGGAAAAAATGGCCAAAATCTGGTCGATCGGTCAAAAAAAACTGGCCTCCCGAGCCCCCGAGCGGCATAATGTTGAGTCCCCCGGAGGCTTTCTTGTGCCGGCACATCGCCTTCATCCCGCTCCGTTCACCTGGTTCCTGCGATGGGGGGTCCGCTCCCCTCTGCCGAGTCCAGGTGACGACGAATGGCCTCGCCACTCCCCGGGGACAGCGGGTCGGCTGGACTTGCCTGCCCCTTGAATCACACTGTCGGCACCCCGAAGGATTATTCGGGGGCCGCTCCCCGCACGCCGGCGTGAGCCGGAAGTTTGAATTGGTCCCATTGTTCGGAATCGCCAAGGAGCGCTGCTTTGTACGATTCGTTGTTGGATGAGCTCGAGGACGACATCGTTTCCAGTCCCCAGGACGTCGATGAACTCACGGGCAAGGTCGTCGATGCCGAAGAGGCCAACGCCGACTTGCTCGCCGACGAGACGGAGGTGGTCGCCCTGGTCGACGGCGAAGCTCCGGCTGACGCCGAGGGCGATGCCGACGGCGACGGCGACGGCGACGACGGCGACGACGTCATGCCTGAGCAGGTCGAGAATTGGTCCGACGATCCGGTTCGCATGTACCTCACGCAAATGGGTGAGATCCCCCTGCTCACCCGGGCCCAGGAGATCTTCCTCGCCAGGCAGATCGAGACGACGCGAGCGCAGTTTCGAGCCAAGCTTCTCGAGTGCGAGTTTGTGGCCCAGCAGGCCTTCCGCGTGCTCCTCCGCGTGCATCGTGGTGAGCTCCCGTTCGATCGCACCGTGCAGGTGTCGGTGACGGATCGGCTCGAGAAGGATCAGATCCTTGGCCGGCTACCGCATAATCTCAAGACGCTCGACGTCCTTCTCAAGCAGAACAAGGCCGACTACCGCATCGCGCTTGCGAAGAAGCGACGGATGGTTGAACGGCGTGAGGCCTGGGACAGGCTCGGTCACCGACGGCAGCGGGTCGTGCGGCTCATCGAGGAGCTCGGTCTGCGGACGCAGCGGATCGAGGCAATGATCCCGCAGCTCTACGCCTTCGTCTCCAGGCTCGCCGAGCTCAAGACGAAGATCGACGCGAGCAAGCGGGCCAAGCAGGCCCCTTCTGTCCGACTGAAGTTCGTGGACGAGTACCGTGGCATTCTTAAGAACTGCCAGGAGACTCCCCGCAGCCTGAAGCGTCGGATGGAGCAGATTCGAAAGATCTTCGCCAAGTATCAGCAGGCCAAGCGGGGGCTCTCCGAGGGCAACCTGCGATTGGTGGTCTCGATCGCGAAGAAGTACCGTAACCGCGGGCTCTCGTTCCTCGACCTCATCCAGGAGGGCAACGCTGGCCTCATGCGGGCGGTGGACAAGTTCGAGTATCGCCGTGGCTTCAAGTTTTGCACCTACGCGACGTGGTGGATTCGTCAGGCCATCACTCGCGCCGTGGCTGACCAGAGCCGGACGATTCGCATCCCCGTCCACATGGTGGAGACGATGAGCCGCGTGCGAAACGTGGCCCGCCAGCTCCTCCAGGAATACGGCCGCGAGCCGACGATCGAAGAGATCGCCGCCCGCGCCGGCACTCCGGTAGACGAGACGCGTCGGGTCACGGCCATGAGCCGCTACCCCATCAGCCTCGACCGCCCCGTCGGCAACAGTGAGGACAGTCACTTCGGTGACCTCCTCCCCGACACCGGCGCCGAAAACCCGGCGGTCGGTGCGGCGCAGGAGATGCTCCGGAACCGGATCGCGAAGGTGTTGAAGAGCCTCTCTTACCGCGAGCGGGAGATCATCAAGCTCCGCTACGGTCTCGGCGACGGCTACAGCTACACGCTCGAAGAGGTGGGCCACATCTTCAAGGTGACCCGCGAACGGATCAGGCAGATTGAGGCCAAGGCCGTCCGCAAGCTCCAGGCTCCCGCCCGAAGCGAAGAGCTCGCCGGCTTTATAGATTAGCGCTAGCTTTACGCCCGCCGGGCCATCCCTGGCCCCGGCGGGCTTGGCGGCCCGCGTTCTTTACGGCGGTGGGGGCATCCCTGCCCCCCGCCGCCTTCCCCGGCCTCCGCCGGGCGACCACACCTCCAGGTGGTCGTGCTCGTAGCCGCTGCGGTGTGGTGCGCCCGAGCAGCCGGGGCGCTGTCGAGCGCGTGGAGGCGGCGCTTCGCTCGCCTGTCCGGGCACGCAGCGGGCGAAGCCCGCGCAGCGTGCCAAGCCCCGGTTCCGGAGGAACCGGACTACAGCACCGAACTCAGGTAAGGCGGAATCCGCGAGGGGTTGGCCGTGCCCAGGGAGCCGGGCTTTGCACGGCGACCGCAAGCCGAAGCCGACGCCGGGACGGCGGCGCCGGCGCGAAACCAGATGGCCGGAGCGAACGTCCGGCGATGCGGCACGGCCAACCCCGAAGCCCCAGCCGGCGCGAATTCGCGGATGTGTCCCAAGGGCCAGAGGCCCTGTCCGGTGAGGTATCCTCATGCACTCTTCCCGCACTCTGAACCGAAGGACACCTCATGCACCGTACGCTCCTCGCCCTCGTTCTTGCTCTCACGTGTGCCTACGCATCAGCGGATGAGTCACCGGCATTCGCCAGAACCACGATCGATGTCGGGTGCGTCGTCACCGATCTCGAGAAGAGTGTGCGGTTCTACACGGAAGGGATCGGCTTCCGCGAAGAGAAGAGCTTTGACGTCTCGGCCGACATCGCGAGCGATGCCGGGCTGACCGACCTCCGGCCACTCGCGGTTCGTGTGCTTGTCCTCGGCGACGATGCGACCGCGACGAAGCTCAAACTCATGCAGGTGGCCGGCACCCTGCCCCGCACCGGTGACACCGACTTCGTTCACTCGCACACAGGCTTCCGCTATCTCACGATCATGGTCGCAGACACCGACGCCGCTCTGGCCCGTCTCGAGAAACTCGGCGCGAAGCCGCTTGCCAAGGGGCCGGTCGCTCTGCCTGCGAAGTTCGGCGAGGGGATCACCCTCACGTGCGTCCGCGACCCGGACGGCAACGTCGTCGAGCTCATCGGCCCGCGGAAGGCGAGCCCACCGACGGAACCTTCCCCGCCCGTTCGAGC
>CAYZHH010000304.1:0-4228 GCA_964478275.1 uncultured Candidatus Kuenenia sp. | reverse complement strand
GTCGGCCGCGCGATCCAAGTCGGCGGCGGCGGCTCGCATGTCGGCCGTGGGTTCAGGCATCGCCGGAACGGCCGGGAGTGCCAGACGAATCGTCGTGGACGACACCACGTTCGACGGCCTCAACCGGCCACGGTCAATACGGACAAAGCCGATCGCGACCACCACGGCCACGACCATGATCGCCCACGGCATGAAGGGAAGCTCCGTCGGGCCATACGATCGCGACATCACGCATCTGGCTCCGCATTCGTGGCACCACCCCGGCATTCGAGCGTACCCGCCGCATCCTCGGGCGACCAGGTTTTGGCTGTGCGGGCACAACATTGGGGAGTATGGTCCGTTCAATGGCTACCGTGAATCCACCTCCCCACGCCTTCTCGCGTCGACCACCTCGGATCGCCATCGTGGGTGGCGGCCCCGGTGGGTTATTCACGGCATGGACCATCGAAGAAGAGGCCGCATTGCCGGTGGCGATCACGATCTTCGAGGCCACCGATCGCCTCGGCGGCAAGGCCTGCACCCCTCAGTTCTCAACTGCGGCCGTCTGGTATGAGGCCGGGGCCGCAGAGCTCTACGACTACGAGGCGGTCGGTGACGACCCGCTGCGAGAACTTGTTCGCGGTCTTGGACTCCCGACGGTGCCACTCACAGGCTCGGCCGTCCATGTGGCAGGCCACCGAATCGCCTGTCTCGATGATCTCGAACATTTTCACGGAAAGGACGCACGGGACCGGCTCGTCGCATTCGACACCTGGGCCCGCTCGGCGATGACCCCGCAGGAGTTTTTTGAGTCTGGCTCCGATCATGCGACGGCCGCGTGCCCCACGTCCCGCTTCGACACCGCGCTCGACTCCATCCGCTCGCCGGAGGCTCGGGGCTATGTCGAGACGATGATCCACAGTGACCTCGCGACGGAACCAGTGGCGACAACCACAGCCTACGGCCTGCAAAACTATCTCATGATGGATCCGGCCTACATGCGGCTCTACCGCATTGCCGGTGGCAATGAACAACTCGTGACGGCCATCACTACCCGCCTTGCCGCGGAGGTTCGACGCACGTCCACCGTGACCGCGATTTGCGGCGAGGACGACGGCCGGTTCACGGTCACATGGCGATCGGGCGACCGCACAGACCAAGAGCTCTTCGACATCGTGATCGTAGCGCTGCCAGTCGCTGCTCTCCCGGGCATTACCTTCAGAGACGACCATCTCGCTGCGGCCATGCAGCGGCACCTCGCACACCACGACCATCCGGCCCACTATCTGCGGGTGTCGCTCCTCCTCGACGGACCGGCGCCGCCGGTGCCTGGCGAGGATGACTACCTCATGGTCGATGCCTTCGGCGGCGCGTGCCTGTATGTCGAATCGGGCCGCGACCCAGTGGCGCGTCATGGCGTCCTGGGTTGGCTCCTCGGGGGAGAGGCTGCCGCGACGATGGCGGGGCTTTCCGACGACGCTATCACGGCCGCTGCCATCGATGCCCTCCCGCCGCCGCTTGACGGCTGCCGTGGCCGTATCCTCGAAGCGCGGGTCCACCGTTGGATCGGGGCCGTCAGTGCCGTGCCGGGAGGGTGGCAGCCGTTGCCCGTTGCCGCACGTCACCGGCCGTCGCCAGCCCATGCGAATCTCTTCGTGGTGGGAGACTATCTTTATGACTCGACGCTCAATGGGGCCCTCGACTCGGCGGCGTACGTGGCCGGCTGGGTGACGTCGAGCCTGACATGCGCCGCACACGATTCCCCCCCCGCACAAGGACTGACAGCCCCGTATGAATCCTGACACACGCGACCCTGCGGGTGCCGGCGACGAAATGTCGAGCGCGGCCGTGCCGGCTGGCTTGCCAGCGGCCGCGGCTATCCATCGCCGGGTCCTGGCAAGCGGTGTGGCCCTCGACCTCCTCGTCGTGCCGACGGACCGCGGAGCCGGGTCATCCGACGCGAGCATGACGGACATGACGGGGCTCCTTCGCGACTGGGTGTCGGCGACGGCGGGGGCTGCCCTCGCTGTCGTCGTTCCGCTCTACGACTGCCTCGTCGCCTGGGCACCGGGACGAGCCGCGATCGTCGGTCCGCCGGAACACCTCGCCTCGCTCGAGACCGCGATCATCGCGTTCGCGGCCCAGGATGCCTCGCTTCGTGATGCCGAGCGGCGGGGCACCGCGATCCTCGATGCGATCGATGCCGATGTGGCCGCGAGCACAGAGCCCGAGAGCTGGTCGCGGGAGCAGCAGCGCGGCCTCACCTCGCGGTATCACGAAGCGGTGACGATCGGCTGTCGGCTTTCGCTTCTATCCTCGGCGATTCACGCACCCCCGATCCATCCCCCGACGCTTGTAACCCAGCTCGGCGAACGGCTCCGTGATCGCACGAGGCTCGTCGAGCGGCACGAGCTGGCTACCGAACGGGCCGCCCTGGCCGAACGGGTGTCCGAGGCATCTCGCCAGCGGGCGCTCGAGCTCTCCGTTGCCCGCCAGCAGATCGGGCTCGAGTGGGTCATCGTCGTGCTGTTGGTCGTTCAGACCGCCTTGCTCGTGGTCGACATGCTTGCCAGCCGAGGCGCGACGTGAGTCCGAAGGCACCGCGTCGAGAGGCGTCGATCGATGTCCTCCGGGCCTTCGCCATCGCTTTCATGGTGGTCGTCCACTTCGTCGAGAACCTTTCGGGAACCTACGACAGCATCCATGGGCCCTTCGAAGGCATCAGTCGCATCTGGTGGCTGCCCACCGGATTTGCGGCACCGATGTTCGCGTTTCTGTCGGGCGTGAGCTATCGGCTCTGGAATGTCTCGTACGAGCGACGCGGCTGGACGGATCACGCGATCACGATGTGCTCGATTCGTCGGGGCGTGTTTCTTATCGTGCTCGGACTCGCGTTCAACGTGCTCGTGTGGCTCCCCGAAGACGTGTTTAACTGGGACATCCTCACCTTCGTCGGTTGTGGCCTGCTCGCGCTCGCGGTGGCACGGCGCATGCCGGATGGCGTGGTGCTCTTCGCCGCCGCGCTCGTGATCGTGGTCGCCCCCGCCATGCGAAACGTGTCTGACTATGCGTCGTATTGGACCGCCGGCTCCTACGACTACGAATTCACGCTATCCGACGTCGTCCTCGGCTGGCTCGTGACCGGATACTTTCCGATCTTCCCATGGCTGGCATTCCCGCTGGTTGGATTCGCGGCGGCTCCGCGGCTGCTGTCAGTGAGCGCGCAGCCCATGGCGATCGCCGCCGGACTCGTCGCGGCCTCGACGGCGGTCGTGACCGCATGGGCGACGATGCCCCTGGCCGTGACTGGTGGTACGGCGGGGGCCTGGACCATGTTCCCGGCATCAACGGCCTATGTCCTCGGCACGCTCGGGGGTACATGCCTCGCCCTGGCGGTGATGCACCGCCTTCTCGATGGCGACGAGCCCCGGGGCCGCTGGCTCATCGCGTGGGCGACGCCGCTGAGTCGTCATTCGCTCTCCCTCTACCTCCTTCATCACGTCGTCCATATCTGGCCGCTGTGGGTCTACGGGATGGCGACAACGGGCGTGGCAACGTCGCACTGGCAACGGGTGTTTCCCCCCGCAGTGGCGGTGAGCCTGGCCGCGCTGTTTCTGGTCGGCGGCAGCGTGCTCTGCCACGTTGCCGGTCGCCGGCGCATCCCAATGGCGGAATCCCTCATGCGGCGGCTCTGCGACTGACACGGGCTGTAGAATCGGCCATCGTGAAACAACCATCCCGAAAAACGATTTTCTTCCTCGTCGTCCTGTTGATGGTGATCGGGACAAGCTGCCTTCTTGTGGGCCAATCTGAGAACCCGCTGGCATCGGCGATGGGCATCACGGTCACCATGCCTGGCACGAGCCACAGTGGGCCGTTGCCGCCCTTGACCGAGGAGCAGACTCGTGTGCGCGACGGGCTCACAAAGGATCTCGAGCGATTGGCTGGCGAGATCGGCGAGCGGAATCTCAGCCTCCCGATCGCATACGCCGAGGCTGCTCGGTTCGTCGAAGGACGGCTCACGGATGCAAGCCATGAGGTCCGCCGTCAGACCTACGAAGTCAAAGGCCGGCCTTGCGTGAACCTGGTTGCCGAGATCCCAGGGAAAGGGCGTGCCGACGAGATCGTCGTCATTGGAGCCCACTACGATTCCGCACCATGGACACCGGGAGCCAACGACAACGGCAGCGGAACGGTGCCGTGCCAGACCGCGTGGAAGGCGCGGGCTGGTCAGACCACTGGTCGTTCT
>CAYZHH010000303.1:0-4234 GCA_964478275.1 uncultured Candidatus Kuenenia sp. | reverse complement strand
TTGTCGTGTGACGCTGCCAACCAATCGGTCGCGACGCCGGATGCGTCGCCTCCTTCCCGGCGGAGGCCGGGCAAGGCTGCGGGTGGGCATGGATGCCTTTGTCGTGTGACGCTGCCAACCAATCGGTCGCGACGCCGGATGCGTCGCCTCCTTCCCGGCGGAGGCCGGGCAAGGCTGCGGGTGGGCATGGATGCCTTTGTCGTGTGACGCTGCCAACCAATCGGTCGCGACGCCGGATGCGTCGCCTCCTCCCCGGCGGAGGCCGGGCAAGGCTGCGGGGGGGCATGGATGCCCCCGCAGCCGTATAATCAGAACCGACGAGCGGCGTCCGACGGCGCGAGGCCTTCGGCGATCTGGACGCGGGTCGTGTAGCGGTTTGGGTCGGCCGTAAAGGCGGCACGAGTCTCTGGCGAAGAGAAGAGATACATCCGCGACCCAAACGTTACGCCGAACGCTCTTTGTCCTGGCTCGGAACGGCCCGACTCGAAGGCAAGCACGGGGTCGTCTCCGGCGAGCGCGGGGGCGAATTGGTCGGGATTGGCAAGGAAGGACTGCTGCTGTTCGGGGCCTGCGAAGAGATACGTGCGGCCGCGGTGACGGACGCCCCACTGGGCTCGTCCCTCCACCCATGCACCGCGCTCGGCGATTGTCACTGGGCAGTAGCCTTCGAGACCGAGCGGCAGCGGGCCGGGATCGGCGGCCGTAGCGGGCGCGGCTGCTGAGGGTGCGATCGGCGCGGCTGCAAGCGCGCTGGGAAGCTGCGGGCGAGCGGGCGGCATCTTCGGCGGGGGCTCGACCGTGGGCTTCGAGGTCCAGTTGGAGAAGGCCGACATCGGCTTCTGGAGCGCGGCCAGGAATGCGTTCGGCTTGGCCTTCGCGGCAGCGCCATCATCGGACGCAGTAGCGGTTGCTTCAGGCTCAGCGTCGGCTGGCTGGCCGGCGGGAGCTGCTGTGCCGGGGGCCGCAGCGATCCACGGGGCTGAATTGACGGAGGGGGCCGGTTCGATGACGGCGGTGGCCGCTGCCGGGGGGGGAGCAGGCTGGAACCGGCTGTATGCCGACCCTGCCGGTCTTTCAGCAGGCCATGCGGGTGGTGTGCGAGCGAGCGAGGGATCGGCGGTGGGAACTGCAACCGGCGGGGAATATGCCGCAACCGATGGCGCTGCGTATGCCGTGGCTGTCGGCGCAGCTGCGGGCGAGGGTTGCGCCGGGAGCGCCGGAGCGGCGGTGGCGGCCACAGCGGGGAAACGACTTGAATCGCGGAGTGGCGTCGCCTTGCCCTCGGCGAAGCTCGAGAGCTGGCGAACCTTGTCGGCAACACTCGTGTCGTCGACGTGAGGGCTGGGGTTGGCTTCGAAGCCACCACCGAACGCCGCGACGCCAGCGGCCGAGGGCTGCTCAGTGTCATTCCGCGGCCCGGCGGTGGATGCTGTCACCTGAGCGGCTCGGGCCGCAGCAGCAACGAACTCGGCGGGCGTTGTCGGGCAGTCGAATCGGGAAATTGCTCGTCCGTGACTATCGAGAACGGCGACGCTCGGAATTCGATCAATGGCAAGTGCCTTGACGACATCCGGTCGCGCATCAACGTCAACGCGAACGGGTTCGAAGCAGGCCGAGATGACCGCATCCACCTCGGCGTTCGCAAACACCTCGGGATTCGGCTTCTCATCCCACGTCGCAACGAAGAGCGCGAAGACCGGCTTCCCGCTCGCGGCGGAGGCCGCGCGGGCAGCGGGAAGATCGCGGTGCCAGATGATTTCCGCGGAGGCGATTGACGGGATCCCGACCAGCGCAGCGGCGAGCAGGAGCCGTGACACGATGGTGGCGGGGTGGCCGGCACCACAGTGGCCCCTGCATAGCCTCGAGACCTGGATGCGGATATGTGCGTGGATCATGGCTGCGACCTCGATGTCGAAAGGGCGGCTGCCCGGCTGGGAGACCGACCTTGTCTCGTGTATCGGTTGGAACGGTCGGAGGAATTGCGACGAAAATGACTGACGACTCGAATTCCTCGTTTTCCGGGCGGAATTGCCAGATTCAGCCTTCGTGGGCAACTGCGTATTTTCCCCTGCTTGACAGCTACGAGGGGTCAACCGATACTCCTTATCAGTCTTCCGAGGCACGGGGAGCGCAGGCATTTTCTGCTGCTCCTTGCCGCCAGCAGAAGGCTTGGTTTCCGTCTCGGATCGTATTGGGACGGGTTCCGGTTGGAGATGCACCGGACGACGGCCACTTTGCCGTCCATGATTCGGAGCGTTTCGCCGCGGTCCCGTCCCTAGTTCGCCGTCGGTTTGGCGGCATTCGTTCGAAAGGGTTTCCGCGAGGCGGCGTGTGCCGTCGTGAGAGGCCCGGGACCTGTGGAATCCCGAGAGGGTCCATATCCTGCCGACCACGGCCTCAGGGCCAGACGTCGGGGTTCTGGGTTGACGTTCGATTCCCCGCCCGGAAGGCGGGCTGTGAAACGGTTGGCCAGGATGCCAGCCCGTTTGCCAGGTGTTTGATTTTCCAGGAGGGTTTGGAGTTTTTCATGTCGAAGCGCAGGCGATCACGGGGACGTTCGGGTGGCTACGCTGGGCCCGGCTATGGTGGCCAGGGAGGCCAGGGTGGCCAGCCTGGTGTTCAGGGGCCGGGCGGCCCGAGCCAGGGTCAGGGCGGATACGGGCGGCGGCGCGGGCGTTTTCGCCGTGGCGGTGGTGGGCCTCCTCCAACGGGCGCGGGCGCCGTGGACATGGATAGCGATGGCATGCGGCCCCCGGATCTCGAGCCCGAGGTCACCGAGAACGGCGAACCGATTCCGCTCGAGCCAGGCACCGGCGTGCTCGAGATGCACCCCAACGGCTACGGTTTTCTCCGAACCGCCGAAAACAACTACACGCGTGAGCACACGGACCCGTTCGTGCCGGCGCAATTGATCGATCGCTACCGCCTGCGGGAAGGCGTCTTCCTGAACGCGCTCGTACAGCCAGGCCGTCGGCAGCAGGGGCCGCGGGTCCGTGAGATCGAACAGGTCGAGGGCCTGCCGCCCGACGACTATGTGAACGTCAAGATGTTCGACCAGCTCACGCCGATCAATCCAGAAACTTGGCTTCGGCTCGAGACCGGTCAGCAGCCGATCACGACCCGCGTGATGGATATCCTCACGCCGCTCGGGAAGGGGCAGCGGGCGCTCATCGTCGCCCCGCCGAGGACCGGCAAGACCGTGTTGCTCCAGCAAGTGTCGCAGGCTGTCGCGCTGAACCACCCGGATATCACGCTCGTGATGCTGCTCGTTGACGAGCGGCCCGAGGAGGTCACCGACATGAAGCGAAGCGTGAAGGGCGAAGTGCTGGCAAGCTCGCTCGATTGCGACGTTGAAAGCCATGTGCGGCTCTCCCAGCTTGTCGTCGAACGCTGCAAGCGGATGGCCGAGGCCGGGAAGGACGTGTTCCTTCTCATGGACTCGATCACCCGCATGGCACGGGCGTTTAACAAGTGGGTGGGCAACACGGGCCGCACCATGTCGGGCGGCGTTGACATCAAGGCGCTCGACATCCCGAAGAAGCTTTTCGCCTCGGCCCGCGTGTTCGAGGAAGGGGGCTCGCTGACGATCCTCGCGACGGCACTCGTGGACACCGGCAGCCGCATGGACGACCTGATTTTTCAGGAGTTCAAAGGCACGGGCAACATGGAGCTCGTGCTCGATCGAAAGCTGGCCGACCGGCGTGTCTGGCCGTCCATCGACATTTCGCAGTCTGGCACGCGGCGCGAGGAAAAACTCCTCGATGCCAACACGCTCCATGCGGTGAACATGCTCCGCCGCACGCTCTCGAGCATGCACCACGTCGATGCGATGGAGCAACTCACAAAGCAGCTTGCGAAGTTCAAGAGCAACCGCGAGTTTATCTCGCTCATCGCGAGCTCTCGCGATGAGTAGCTATACGCGGCGCGGGCCATCCATGGCCCCGAACGAGATAGGGGTGTCTTGGTTCAGCGTGAACTGGAATCTGGCGGTGATGGCATAAGGGAACGCACCGTGGCATCGTGCCGGGCATGGATCTAGGGCTGCGTGCTGCGGGCGTGCAGGCGGCCGAGCCAGTAGGCGTATTGAGGATCGCCGCAGCGGAACGAAAAGACCGCGTCGGGGAGCCGTGATTCAGACGGTCCATCCGACTGAACCCGCACCACGAGGGCACCGTCGCTGCGCTTCTCGATCGAGAAGCGCTCATCGGGGATACGAACCGGTTCGGCGTTGCCG
>CAYZHH010000302.1:0-4265 GCA_964478275.1 uncultured Candidatus Kuenenia sp. | reverse complement strand
GCCCAAGGATGCGCACGGCCGTGCCCACAGGAAGGTCCGCCGGTTCACCGGCCACGAGCACGCTCACTCTTCCGTCGGCAGGGCTCCACCGGCTGCCCCACCGCACCGCCGTGACGTCGATGACACACCCGCTCGCCGGCCCCACGGCCGCGGCCCGGCGCTCATCACCGGCTGGTGGCGGCACGAGGTGGGGCGACTCGGCAACAAGCCCCGTCACGGCTACCGGGCGCGGCGTGTCGCCAAACTGCCAGGCGATGTCATCGCTGGAGAAGAGGTCGGTCCGTGCGGCCGACCAGGCTGCGGCAACGCACGCAACGGCGGCCAAAATCGCCCCGGAAGCCAGCGTGGCCCGCCCCCGGCGTGCCAAGACAGCCCACGCCGCGACCGCCACAACCGCCCAAAACCACCCCGCCACGACCATGTCGCCCACCAGGGGCTCAAGCGTCGAACCAGCGACGCACCCGCTCATGACGGCCGCCGCCACTGCCACCAGAGGTCGCTGGGGCAGCGGTGACTGCCGCAGGCAGGGCCAACAATCGCAGAACTGTCGCATGGAGTCATCTCCGCAGGAGGAGGTTTTCACTGCGGCACACACATGCCGCTACTCTCCTAACGAGCGCGAGGCCCTCGACCGGCAACGGCCCGAGAAATTTTTTTCGCGGGCCCTATTTTCCAGCGGAATTTCAGCATGCTGGCGGCCCAGGCACGCGGTCCCGCTGATACGATGCCGCGGGGGCAGAGCGTCTCGTGGAGAAAAGCCGATGGTTCTGCGTTTTTCGATCGGCCTCACCGTGTTCGCCCTTCGAGTGCGCAGCCGCAAGAGCCGCAGACCCGGCGTGGGAATCCCTCGCGCCGGCCGTGGATGTGAAACACCATGTCGTCGCCGGCGCGTGGACCACAGGCGACGGCACGGTGACGACCAACACCGCCGCCGGCTCGCGGCTGTGGCTGCCATTCACGCCGAAGGGGGGGTACGACGTCCGCATCTCGTTCACGCGGTACACAGGCCAGCATTCGATCGCCCTCTTCGTCCCGCACGGCACCGGGCAGGTGTCATTCGAGGTGGATGCCTGGGGTCAGCATCTCGCGGGTTTCCAGAACGTCAGTGGCCAGTCCATCCAGCCCAACACCACCCGCACGCCCGAGATCAGTATCCGGAACGGCCAGCGGTATGAGATGACCGTCGAAGTTCGCGAGAATAGGATCCGCGGCCTGCTCGACGACAAGGTCGTCGCGACGCTCGAAACGGACGGAAACAACCTTTCCGTTCCCGAAGTCTGGAGGCTGCCACACGGCTCCACGCTCGGCCTCGGCGCGTGGGAGAGCCAGGTCGTATTCCACACGATCGAAGCGAGAATGCTGGATGGAAAACCGGTGCCGCACTTCGAGGAGCGCCGTCCGCCCTCGGTCGCCGCGACGAATCCGACTCTGGCACCTCCGCGGCCCCCCGCTCGACGGCCTCGCAGCGGCAAGCGCGTGCTGATCGTGATCGCGAATCAAGACTTTTTCTATCGCGAGTATGCCGAGCCACGTGAGGAGCTCGAGAAGGCGGGCATCGAGGTTGTGGTCGCTGCCGGACGGAACGCGGCATGTCGGCCGCATGCCAACTCAGGGCAGGGGAGCGGCGACGGCACCGTGCGGCCCGATGTCGCGCTCGCGGACGTCCGCGCCGATGACTACGACGCGATCTTATTTTCGGGCGGCTGGGGATCGTCGGCGTATCAGTTCGCATTCACCGGCCGCTACGACAATCCAGACTACAACGGCCAGCGTGCCCAGCCGTCGTGCCGCTGGCATCCCGAGGCCAACGGCGCTGCAATGTCTCCCGCCGGTTCCATCGGCCACCCAGGCACCGCGGAAGACGACGTCGTCGTGGATGGGCTTATCGTCACTGGCGAGGACGACATCTCCGCACGAGCGATGGGGCGGAAGATCGCCGAGCTTCTAAGCACGCAGGAGACCGCCATGCGCGGCCGTTAGGTCACACGCGGCGGGCCTGAAACACCCGTGGCAGACCGGCGAGATCGCGGATGACGGGCCCCGGCTCGAGGCCAGCGGTCGCAGCGAGGATGGCCTCGACGTCGGCCGCCACGAGCGGCCCGGCCTCGACGACAAGCCAGCCTCCGGGAGCCAGCCGCGTCGCCGCCTCGGCTGCCAGCCGCTCGATCAGCTCCACGCCCCGAGGCCCAGCCACGAGCGCCCCCCGCGGCTCATGGTCGCGGACATCCCGCGGCAGCGCCGAAAACTCCGACTCGCGGACATACGGCGGGTTGCTCACGATCACATCCCACGGGCCATCGAGCGCCGGATTGTCCATGAGGTTGGCCTCCACCAGCGCGATGCGGTCCGCCACGGCATGCCGCTCGGCGTTGCTGCGGGCCACGGTGAGGGCGGCCGTCGATACATCACTCGCCACGATCGTCGCCCGCGGCAGATGCTTGGCGAGCGTGATCGCGATCGCGCCGCTGCCGGTGCCTACGTCGGCAATCCGCGGACTCGCCACCCCGCGGCCGAGGTCGATCGCACGAACGACAACCGACTCTGTCTCAGGCCGCGGGATCAGCACGGCCGGCGTGACGGCAAACGACAGGGAAAAGAATTCGCGATTGCCGACGAGGTAGGCCACCGGCTCACCGGCACCGCGGCGGCGGACGAGCTCACGAAATCGCGTGCGTGGCTCCTCGGCCATGACCTCATCGAACGCCGTGTAGAGCATGATCCGCTGGCATCCACGGACGTGGGCCAGAAGCACCTCGGCATCGAGCCGCGGCGACTCGCCCCCCTTGGTGCCGAGCCACTCGGTCGTCCAGGTGAGGAGCTTGCCGACGGTCCATTCAGCGTCGCTCATGCTGGCCCCACAGGGCGAGCGGCCATATCGCGCTTGCGGGCCTCACGGGCATGGCGTTCGATCGCATCGATGACGAGGCTCAGCCGGCCAGCCATGACCTGATCGAGCGTGAAGCTCTCGTTGATCCGGTGATCTGTTACGCGGTTCTGCGGAAAGTTGTAGGTGCGGATTCGCTGGCTCCGATCACCCGACCCCACGAGCCCCTTCCGTTCGCTCGACCGCTTCTCGTGTTCGATCTCCCGCTCCCGCTCGTAGAGCCGTGTCTTGAGCACGCGAAGCGCCTTGGCGAGGTTTTTGTGCTGGCTCTTCTCGTCCTGGCATTGCACGACCAGGCCGGTCGCCAGGTGCGTCAATCGGACGGCCGAGGCCGTCTTGTTGACATGCTGACCACCTGGGCCGCTCGCGCAGAAGAGGTCTTTGCGGTAGTCATCTGGCGAGAGCGACACCTCGACATCCTCCGGCTCGGGCAGCACGGCGACCGTCGCGGCCGACGTGTGGATCCGCCCCTTCGTTTCGGTGTCGGGCACGCGCTGGACTCGGTGGCCACCGCTCTCGTGGCGAAGCGTGCGGTAGACGGCCTCGCCCGAGACGCCGAGCACCAGATCCTTGAAGCCGCCAAGCTCGGTGGGGCTCGCGTCGAGAACCTCGAAGTTCCAGCTGCGTTCAGCCCCATAGCGGCGGTACATCTCGAAGAGATCCCGAACGAAGAGCCCCGCCTCGTCACCCCCGGTGCCGGCTCGGAGCTCGACGATGCACCGCGCCCGATCGGCATCGTCGTCATCGGAGCAGAGGTCGCTGAGCTCGTCCCATTCCGCATCCCGGCGGGCCTCGAGGTCAGGTAGCTCCGCTTCGGCGAGGCCGCGCATCTCGTGGTCATCCCCACGGCCAAGTTCCTCGAGGTCGGCGATCTGCCGCTCGACGGCGAGGAACTCGCGATATCTCAGGGCCAGCTTGGCAAGCGAGCCGTGCTCCCTCGCAGCCGCTGCCAATCGTTGCCCATCGGCAAGAGTAACGGGATCGATGAGAGCCCGCTCGAGCGATTCAAACCGGGCAAGCTTCGATTCCAACAGGTCGCGCATGAATCACCGCGTCACCGCGTCACCGCGGCTCCGGCCGAGCGGGCGTCAAGACGCCGGCGCCTCGGCGGCGGCCTTCTTCTTGTTGAGGCTGGCGTATCCAGCCCCCGCAAACTTGTTCTTGAACTTCTCGATCCGGCCCGCGGTGTCGACGAACTTCAGCTTGCCCGTAAAGAACGGGTGGCAGGCGTTACAAATGTCGATCTTGATCTCCGGCACCGTGCTCCGAGTTGCGAACGTGTTTCCACAGCCGCAGCGGACGACCGTGTGAATGTACTGAGGGTGAATGCCGTCTTTCATGGATCGAAGGACCGAAGGTTTTTGGGGGGGCGGGGGAGGGC
>CAYZHH010000301.1:3192-4282 GCA_964478275.1 uncultured Candidatus Kuenenia sp. | reverse complement strand
TAGGGCAGCGAAGCGGTAGGGCAGCGAAGCGGTAGGGCAGCGAAGCGGTAGGGCAGCGAAGCGGTAGGGCACGGCAGGGTAGGGCGTGTGTGGCTCGGCAAACCACCACCCAGGGCCCGATCCATCGCCTCGCGGAAGTGGCTATCCCGCACCATCGTGTAGTGCTTCATGGCCACCTTGGGGCTATGCCCCATCCATGCGGCCGTGACGTGGGCCGGGAAGGCTTCCACAAGGTCCGTCTCCCGGCTGGCTCGAAGGTTGTGAAAAAGCCGCGGCCACGGCTTCAGCCCGGCCCTCGCGATCAGCCGATTGAACTGCGGCCGGAGGCTGCACGATCGCCAGCCGCTCGGTTTGAGGGCCTTCTCTCGGAGATGCCCGCCGATGATGTAGCCAGGCCCCTCGGGAAGCGATTTTCGCGCTTCGACTAGCACCTCTTCAATCTCAGGGAAGAGCGGTATGAGCCGCGTCTCGTGGCCCTTGTGATGCTCCGTCTTTGGCGAAGTCACGGTGATTACGCCCTTCTCCCAATCGATGTCCTGCCAACGGAGCGACGCGACTTCGCTCGGGCAACGAAGCCCGCCGAAGCGTGCCAGGGCAATGATCACCCGCCAGGTGGGGTCTGCGACTGCCAGCAGTGCGGAGGTCTCGTCGCGGGTCACGAATCGTTTTGAATCGGGATTCCCGACGGCGACCTCAGACACGTCATCGAAAGGATTCGCCGTGAGCAGCTTCCGTTTGACGGCAAATTTGAAGAAGCCCCGGGTGAACTGAAGCCGCTTGGCGACTGTCGTGCAGGCCAGGTCTTGGTCATGCAGGTAGCCCTTGAAGTTTTCTGCATCCTCCTCCGTGATCGTCGTGATGTCCCTCGATTCGCCAAAAAACGCCTTCAGGTTGCGGATCGGCTGTTGCCATATCTCCTTGGTGGCAGGCTTGGCATGCCTTCTTGATTCAACGAATGAGTCGAGGAATGAATTGATGGGTACGGGGGTGTGCTGCTGTCTAGCAGCCACGATCGCGGTCGCGACAAGTCGCTTGGCCATCTTGTCGGGTAGGCTCGCGCCCCATTTTGCGGTGTCGCCATCGAGCGGCG
>CAYZHH010000301.1:0-3092 GCA_964478275.1 uncultured Candidatus Kuenenia sp. | reverse complement strand
GCCATCTTGTCGGGTAGGCTCGCGCCCCATTTTGCGGTGTCGCCATCGAGCGGCGGCCGCCATCGTCGTAGCCCAAACTAGCCATTTGCAGTACCTCCATGAATCGTCGTGGTGTCGGTTTTTCCTTCCGACAATTGCGGTGCGCCCCCTGTGGTCGGGGGCCGGGAGCGATGCTTGTCGCAGTATGCCCGAAGATCGTGCGGGTCGTATCGCTTCGATGCTTTGCCAATTCGCACGTACGGCACCTCTCCTTGATTCGCTAAGCCCCAGAGTTTTCGGGGACTGACGCCGAGATACTTAGCTGCCGCACGTTCGTCGAGCAGCGGCTCGATCCGCGTGACCGTTCGGGTCGGAGGTGCCGCATGACAAGCACCCCTTCCACCACAAGGACCATTGAGCTCCGAGACGAGATCATTCCCAGGCTCGATGACTTTCTGCCCGACGGCTTTGAGATCGACGACGGTGGCCAAGGGGACATCACGATCGATGTTCAGGCAGGCACGGTCACGATCGAACACCGGGAAACCTTCGTTGAGTACCACGACACCAGCATGGAGTTTTCGCTCTGATGGCCCACGCCTATCACCATGCCGTCAGCTCCGCGAAGAAATTCGGTGGTGAGCCTGACGAGTATTTGAAACTTCACGACTGGCTCGACGCCTCAAAGAGCCACATGGCAGACTTTCGGCACCGGGCTCTCCGCCACCATTCAGAGGGAATCTTCATGCTGGAGGCCCTCTTCGGCAACACGATCGCGCTCTCGACCGGCCGGATTCTCCCCGTGCGGTTCATCGGCGAGCAGCATGTTCCTGAAGACTTGGGCCGTATCCTGACCGTGGCTGATTGGCTCGCGAAGATCCACCCAGAGCCTTGGATGCTCGGGCGACGGGAGGAGATTGGGGTGTAGGTGACTTCGCTTCATGACACTCCGTCGCGTCTCACCCCCCTTCGTGCCCTATGGGAATTCGCCTGCCGCGCCGGGAGCACTGCGTAGACGCCGCCCGGAAAAGACATGCTCTTCCGCGGTGGGGTAGGTTCGCACGGGTTCCCGGATCCACCCCTGCATTGCGTGATCGCGAACCAAAAAGGAGTGTCCCGATGAAAATTCTGTCGCAATGGATTCTTGGCGGTGTTTGCACGGCTCTTGTTGTCGCTGCGGTTTCCTTGAGTCCCGTCGCAGCCCCGGCAGCGAGTGGCGACGATAGCGGCCCTGTAACGAAATTGGCCGAGCGGAAGTACAAGTGCACCAAGTGCAACCAGGTTTTCACGTTTGAACGGCCCGGCAACTACAAGTGCCCAAACTGCGGCAAGGCGTTGATCCCCGCCCGCCAATAGCTGCGTTGCCGAAACCGCAACGAGTTTCTCACGAGGAGCCCCGATACCACGCCGGTGTCGGGGCTCCTTTTTCGTTCCACCACTCCGACTCGATCGCCTGTGGCCACAACTGGATCGAGGCATCGCAAGTTCAGCCGTTGAACAGCGAAGGCAAGAGATCGAGGTGTAGGACGACTCATCATCCGTTTTTCTCGCCTTCCCATTTTCTCACGGAGCCCAGATGCCCAAACACACCAACACCACGACAACGAGAGAACCCACACCAACAACACCCGCCGCCAGCACCCTCGCCACTCACATCCGCGAACTCGTCCAGGCCTGCTTCTCGGGCCTCTGGATCACGACCGCCGAACCCGCCGAAGCCACCCGCGACCTGACTGCCTTGTGCCGCGCTGAATCCTGGCGGCTTGGCACCTGGGATTGCGACCGCGGCCTGACGTTCCCGCTTGCCCCTGTCGAGATAGCCGGCATGACCGACACGAGTGATCCGCTGGCCGTCATCCGATCGCTCCCACAGGTTTCTCAAGGAGCCGGCACAACGCCGGTCGCCTTTGAGAACCTGCACCGGTTTCTCGGCGCCATGGAAGTCGTTCAGGCCCTCGTACGTCAGATTCAAACCGGCAAGCAGAGCCGATGCTTTGTCGTTGTCCTGGCACCGGCGATCCAGATGCCGCCCGAACTCGAAAAGTTCTTCACCGTTGTCGACCATGAGCTGCCCGGTCATGCCCAGCTCGAAAGTATCGCCCGCGTGATTGCCACTCAGGACAACGAACTTCCGGAGGGTGACAACTTGGCCCGCGTGATCGAAGCTGCCGCAGGGCTCACCGCAAGCGAGGCCGAGAACGCATTCAGCCTAGCCCTCGTTCGACACGGCAAGCTCGAGCCCGAAACGCTCTGGGAACTGAAGAGCCAGCAGCTAAAGAAAAGCGGGCTCGTGTCTCTTCACCGGGGCCAAGAGAATTTCCAGCAACTCGGCGGCCTGGAAAATCTCAAGGCGTTTTGTCTGCGAGCTATGAGGCGGCAAAGCGAGAACGAGAACGGATCCGCACCAAAACCTCGCGGTGTCCTGCTCCTGTCTCCTCCCGGCTGTGGCAAATCGCAGTTCGCAAAAGCACTTGGGAACGAAACCGGCAGGCCCACAGTGGTTCTCGATGTCGGGGCGTTGCTTGGCAGTCTCGTTGGCCAGTCGGAGGGCAATATCCGGACGGCACTCAGGCTGGCCGATGCGATGGCTCCGTGCGTCTTGTTCTGCGACGAGATCGACAAGGCACTCGCTGGGGCCACGTCATCGGGTCAGACAGATTCCGGCGTGACGGCTCGGGTGTTCGGTAGCTTGCTCACGTGGCTGAACGACCATACGAGCGACGTGTTCTTCGTGGCCACCTGCAACGACGCCTCGAAGCTGCCGCCAGAGTTTGCGAGGGCTGAGCGATTTGATGGCGTTTTCTTCGTCGATCTTCCCGGGCGTGATCAGAAGGACGCGATCTGGGGAATCTATATGGGGCACTACGGACTGGACGACAAGCAGGCCCGGCCAGATGACGCCAACTGGACCGGGGCTGAAATCAAGTCGTGCTGCCGGCTTGCGAGCTTGTTGGACGTGCCGTTGATCCAGGCTTCGCAGAACGTGGTGCCTGTTGCCGTGACCGCTGGCGATAAGGTCGAGCAGCTCCGGCAGTGGGCGTCTGGTCGGTGCCTGTCGGCGGATCGTGCTGGCGTGTATTCGCGAGACCAGGGAGCGGGTGGCGGCATGAGGG
>CAYZHH010000300.1:1655-4351 GCA_964478275.1 uncultured Candidatus Kuenenia sp. | reverse complement strand
GTCGATCTTGGTGGCGAAGGGTGCCAGGCCGGCATCCGTGACTTGACCGTCCTCGGCCGCAAAGCCGCGGAGCTTCGGCAGCGTCGCCACATGCGCGAGGCCGATGTCACTCACGCTCGGACAGCGGAGCTTGACTCGCTCCAAGCTTGTGAGCTTTGCCACATGCTCGAGCCCGGCATCGCTCACCAGGGCGCAGCCCCGAAGGTCGAGCACTCGCAACGAGCGGAGCGGTGTCACGTGGGCGAGGCCGGCATCGCTGAAGTTGTTGTAGAGGAGGATGAGCTGCTCGAGGCCCTCGAGTTTTGCCACCGACTCGAGCGCAGCATCCGTCATGTTTGACGACCTGCGGAGGTTCAAGACCCGAAGATTCTCGAGCCTGGCAAGCGCCGTCGCCCCCGCATCGGTCACATCGGTGTTTTCGAGCACGAGCTTCCGAAGGCTCGTCATCCGTCCAATCGACTCCATGCCGGCATCAGTGATCTCGGCACCCCAGACATCGAGCGACTCGAGCCCAGGAAGTTCTGCGAACACCGCAAGGTCGTCGTCCGTTGTTGGACGGTTCGCCAGGGCGATGCCAGTCACGTGCCCGCCGCTGCCTTTCGTCGCGACCCCCCCGAGCCGCTCGACAGCGGCCGTCGCCGCGGCGTCCTGCGGTCCTGGCGTGTCCGCGGCCACTGCCTGCATCAGGAACGTACCGATCGTCAGCGCTCTCCAGACGTTCCTCATGGCATTCTCACGTGTCGGCCTCGGGCCGCTTGTGGCCTCAGATCTGCCAGCCTTCGCGATACGTCGGCCGCACGACATGCTCAACCTCGGGAGCGTTCGTGGCCACGAGCCGTACCGGATCCCACTCGATCTTCTTGCCCTGGGTTTCCGAAGTGTCGGCAGCCCACACTGCGAGGTTGCCGAGCAGGATGGTCTCAGTGAGGGGGCCAGAGTAGTCAGGGAAGTTGCTCCGCGCGGCAGCGCCGCCCCGGATCGCGTCAATCCACTCCCGAAAGTGACCCGGAGATTTCTCAAAGACGACGTCGGCGGCCTTGGCCCCGCTCTTGAGCTTGATTCCTTGGTCACAATAGTCACCCGGAGCGTAGAGGGAGTCCTTTTCACCGATCACGAGCACGCCCCGCGCCGCGACCTGAAAGGGCGTCTCTGCAAACGTGCCGTCTTCCTTTTCCTTCCGCTCCGCTGGGAATCCGGCGAAGACCGCCTGTTCGGGGAGCTTGCCGCCGTCATACCACTTCACCTTTACGGCCTGCCGCTCCCCGAGCGCCGGAAACTCGTAGTCAATGATCGACCACTTGGGATACGTCTCCTTATTGTGACCACTGGTGAGCGCCTGCACGCTCGCCGGGTCGCGGAGATTCAGGGCCATGAACGGCATGTTGAAGGTGTGGCATGCCATGTCGCCGAGGGCGCCGGTGCCGAAATCCCAGAAGCCCCGCCAGGCAAACGGGTGATACCCCGGGCCGAAGGGCCGCATCGGTGACGGGCCAATCCAAAGATCCCAGTCGAGGTTTGGCGGCACGGGCGCTTCGGCGGGCCGACCGCCGCCCTGCGGCCACACCGGCCGATTGGTCCAGATATGCACTTCGCGGACGGAACCCAGGCCGCCCGACTGGATCAATGCAGCAGCGCGACGCAACGAATCGGCGGCGGTTCCCTGGTTGCCCATCTGGGTGGCCACGCCCTTCTTGCGGGCGAGGTCGCCAAGCAGGCGGGCCCCGGCGATCGATCGTGTAAGCGGCTTCTGGCAGAAGCAATGCTTCTCGAGCCCGAGCGTCATCACGGCAGCGGTGATGTGGGTGTGGTCCGGTGTGCTGATGGTCACGGCGTCGATCTCGCCCGCCATCTCGTCGAGCATCTTTCGAAAGTCGCGGTAGGCCTTGGCGTCCGCGAACGACTTCCCAGCTCGCTTGAGCTGATTGGAATCAACGTCGGCGACCGCCACGACCTTCCCGCCTCGTGCTGCGTCGGCGGAGTCACTCTGTCCCTTCCCGCCAATCCCAATGCAGGCGAAGCGAATCTCTTCGTTGGCGCTGGTGGGCGGTCTGGCATCCTCCGCTCGCGCGACCGGTGCCACGAAGTAGCCCGCGGCAACGGTCGATGATGCCGCGAGGAACGAGCGGCGGCTGGTGGGCGGGGTGCGACGGGAACGGGACATGCGGGCTACTCCAGGGAGGGCAGACGGCAGGCGAGAGAAAATCGGGGGAAGAAAAAAGAGGGGTGACTGACGGGGCTCGAACCCGCGACCCTCGGTACCACAAACCGATGCTCTAACCAACTGAGCTACAGTCACCACGACGAGTCGGGCCCCTACTATAGCAGACGCAAATCCGCCTGCTGGCCCGCCGCCACGACAGGCCATGGGCCGCAGCGCGGCGGTCGAAAAACGCCTATCGCCGCAGGCCGTGGTTTTCTAGGATTCCTCGCGCCGTATGGAACGTCTGGCAGTGGTTTGAGGATACGCCGGCATGTCCCTTCCAACGATCTCGACCCAACCGCTGCCTGCTGGACGCGGAGTGATCAATGATCTCGCGATCCTCGGCCGTCGGGTTCCTCTCTTTCCCGTTGACTTCGAGATGCGGCTAGCGGACGTCGCCGCGGCCCGCGCCGCAGCCGCCCGGCGAGTCGGGTGGACCGCCTGCTTCATGAAGGCCTACGCCATCGTCGCCGACGAGATGCCACTCCTGCGAACC
>CAYZHH010000300.1:0-1645 GCA_964478275.1 uncultured Candidatus Kuenenia sp. | reverse complement strand
CGAACCTGGCTCGTTGGCAGGTTCACCCCGCGGTTCACCCCGCGGTTCGCCACGTCGAGTTACAGCGTCGCGTCGCTGGCAGTAAACCGCACTGACGATGGCGTCGATCGACTGTTCGTTCTTCGGCTGCCCGCGCCCGACATCCGTCCGCTCGACAGACTCCAAGCCTTCATCGACCGCCACACGGTAGAGCCAATCGAAGAGGTCTTTCGCCGTCAGCTCGAGCTCGAGCGCGCCCCCGGCTGGCTTCGGCGAAGGATTCTCTGGTGGAACATGCACTCGGCCTCGCCAAAGCGAACTGCCCGGATCGGCACCTTCAGCCAGTCATCGCTTGCAGGTGCCGGAGTGGGCAATCATTTTCATCCGACGATCTGCACGACGAGCCTATGCCACGGACCGCTCGATGACCGCGGCCGGTGTCGTGTGACGATCATCGCCGACCACCGCGTTCTCGATGGCATCACCGTGGCCAAGGCGCTCCATCGGCTCGAAGAGGTGCTTGTGCGCAACATCGCGACCGAGCTCAGGAGTCTGACGACGGCTTGGGATGTACCTCCCGCAAGCGCCGCCTGATCTCAGCGAGCCGCTCGCCGAGATCCCGTTCGAGCCCACGGTCGGTCGGCTCGTAGTAGTTTTTTTCGACGCCGAGGTAGTCCTGTGCCGCAATGCCGTCGGGATGGTCGTGGGCATAGGCGTAGCCTTCGCCGTGCCCCAGCCGTTTCGCACCGGCGTAGTGCTTGTCCTGAAGATGCCTCGGCACCGGGATCACTGACTTCTCACGGACATCCGTGCGGGCCGCGGCGATCGCAGTCGTGCAGGCATTGCTCTTCGGAGCAAGCGCCAGATAGATCACCGCCTGGGCGAGCGTCAGCTGGCTTTCGGGAAGACCCACGAACTCGGTGGCCTGCATTGCCGCCACGGCCATGAGCAGGCTCCGCGGATCGGCGTTGCCGATATCCTCGCTTGCAAGAATCACGAGCCTTCTGGTCACGAACCGGACGTCCTCGCCCCCCTCGAGCATGCGGGCGAGCCAGTAGAGCCCCGCATCGGCGTCGCTGCCGCGAATGCTCTTGATGAGCGCGCTGGCGCAGTCGTAGTGAGTGTCCCCGCCATCGTAGGCCAGAGCCTTCCGCTGCACACTTTCACGGGCCAATGCAAGCGTGAACTCAAGCGGACGGACGGGACTCGAAAGCACGCCCACTTCGAGGGCCCCGAGCGCCCGGCGGGCATCGCCGTCGGAAGTCTCGACGAGAAACGCGCGGGCCTGGGGGGCGAGCACGATCGCCTCTCGACCGAAGCCATGGTCTCGGTCGGTGATCGCCCGGTCGAGAATCAAGCCAACGTCGCTCGTCGAGAGTGAGGCGAGCTCGAAAATCCGGCTACGGCTCACCAGCGCGCTGGTGAGCGCGAAGAACGGATTCTGCGTCGTCGCACCAATCAGAGCGATCACGCCGTTTTCGACGTCGGGCAGGAGCACATCTTGCTGGGCCTTGTTGAAGCGGTGGATCTCATCAATGAATAGGCACGTCTTCTCGCCGTCGTCCTCGAGCCGTCGTCTGGCGGTCTCGAGCATCTCCCGAACCTCCTTCACGCCGGAGGCCGTGGCCGAGATCTCGAGGAAACGCCGCCGCGTTTCGGTGTCGAT
>CAYZHH010000299.1:0-4352 GCA_964478275.1 uncultured Candidatus Kuenenia sp. | reverse complement strand
CCGCGGGTTCCCGAACCAATAGCGAAATGTGTCGAGGTGATGGATCGACATGATCCGCAGCGTCGCCCATCCCAGCCGCGCTTGCCACGGCATCCAGTGGGGTATGGCCCGCATGTCGATCGTCGCGAGCACCGGCTCCCCGAGCAGGCCGCGGTCGAGCAGATCCTTGCAGGCCCGCACCGACTGATCGCAGCGCATGTTCTGGTTCACCGCCAGCGTGATGTTTGCCGCGTCGCAGATCCGCACGATCTCGGCGGCCTCTGCGTAGTTCACCCCAAGCGGCTTTTGAGCCAGAACGCCACGCACATGCGGGCAATGCTCGGCGATGTGCCGGATGACGGCGAACTGGGCATCGGGCGGCACCGCGACATCGATCACGGTCAGATCACGATTCGAGAGCAACGCCTCGTAGCTGTCGTAGGCGACGAGGCCATGCCGCTCGGCCACCTCCCTTGCGTGCTCAGGGCGGCGCGATGCAATCGCCTTCGGCTGAAACCCCGCCTGCCGATACGCCACGAGGTGACAATCGGCCATGATGAAGCCGGCACCGATACACCCGATGGCAGGCGACCGGTCCCGCGGCATCGTGGGCAGGTATTGAAGCGGGGGGGAGAGGTCCGCCGAGCTCATGACGGCACGGCGGGGCTTTCCACGCGCCGCGACGTGTCATCGCGATCCTGGCTCAAAAACTCCTTGTTCGCCGTGGCGGCCCGATCGCCGGCCTCGCGGATCGCTGCGTTCGGAACCTTCTCGAGCGGCGTATAGCAGGGGTGGTGATGTTCCTTGTATGGATTGTTGTGCTTCGCGTTGTAGCAACAGATCATGCCCCACCGCGGATGCTCGCTCAGGTTCGCGTCGGAGGTGTGGAGCGTGTTGCCGTGGAAGAAGAGCGCGGTGCCGGGGGCCATCTCGCAGTACACCAGCTCCATCTGCTTCTTGGCCTCTTCCACCCGCTCCATGTCGGCGCCGGTCTGCTCGCCGGCAAAACCGTGCTCGATGCGGCCGAGTTTGTGGGAGCCGCGCAGCACCTGTATGCAGCCGTTCTCCTTCGTGCAGCGGTCGATGGCGATGAACACGCTGAGCATGTCCGGGAACAGGCAGCCGTTCTTGTACCAGTAGCCGTAGTCCTGATGCCATTCCCAGGCACCGCCCACCCGCGGCTCCTTCGCGCTCAGCTTGGAGTGATAGTGATAGACCTCATCTTCCAAGAGCTGCTCGACCGAATCGACCATCTTGTGGCTGCGGGCGATCATCCCGTACATGTCGTCGCCGGGATGGTTCCAGAGCGAGAGATTCGTGCGACGCCCCGCCTTGTCCCGCACGTCCATGGCATGCTGCTGGAGGAGCGAGTCGGCCTTGCAGGTCTCCTGGAGCAGGCGGGCCTCTTCCGCGTCCAAGAAGTTCTCCACAAAGACATAGCCGTCGCGGTGAAAGGCCTCGATCTGCTCAAGAGAAAGCGGAGCGGTGTTCATGATGACGCCTCGGAGGAAGGATCGGTTGGCGACAGGCCGTGGTGTCAGCTTCAGGGGGTGCGGAGCGACGCTGCCTGCATGAGCCTGTCGGTCTGCTCGTAGGCCTCCCGCACCCAGGCCTCGATTCTATCGGGTTCGGGGGAGTACTCCAGTTCGATGCTCACGGCGCCATCGATGCCGAGCGCCTTGATCTCGCGGAGATACAGCTCGAATGCGACCACGCCTCGGCCCGGAGGCAAATCGCCGTGAACCTTCCCGTCGCAGTCGGAGATATGGACATGGATCGCCCGGCCCGCGAGCCGCCGCACTTGCTCGGGTGCCTCGCCGCAGAGCACGAGGTGCGAGATGTCGATGTTGGCGGCGAGCGCGGGATGATCGACGTCGTCCAAGAACCGCACCATGGCATCGACCGAGTTGAGCAGCGACAGCGGAAACGGTTCGAGCTCCATCGCGATCTGGAGTTTCAAGGTGGCGGCGTGGTCGGCGAGCGTGCGGCAGGTATCGACCGCGGCCTGCCACTGCTCGGCCGCGGGAATCACCTCGCGGTTCCAGATGTATTCGCCGAGCACGAGAAGGACGTTGCGGGCTTCATACTCATGCGCCAGATCGAGATACGCCTTCACGCGCTCGACGTGAAACCGCCGCACACTCGGATTGAAGTCGATGAGCCCCACGGCCACGCAGCAGAGCGACACGATCGGTAGGTCGAGGCGGTCACACTCATTCTTAATAAGCTGCCGTTCCTTGACGTCGATATCGAGCGGATCGACGAAGATATCGACTGAGTCGAAACCGATTTCTTTGGTCTTTTGCAGGCCATAGATCGTCGGCTTGCCCGTCTGCACCCACGCCGAATTGATGAGGCCGAGTTTCATGGTGGGGATCGTAGGGGCGCCTGGCGGCGACAGTCAAAAGGCTGCTCGCGGCGATTTTCGCAGAGGCTCTTCGGCGACGCGACAGAGGCGCGTATCATGCCACACCGCCCCGAAGCCACGGAGACCATCGCCCTCATGACCACCAAGCCCCTCGAGAACGTCGTCATCATCGGAAGCGGCCCTGCCGGCTGGTCGGCTGCCACCTACGCGGCACGTGCCCAGCTCGAACCGCTCGTCTTCGAAGGGGCGATCACTGAACAGAACCGCCTCTCCGGCACGCTCCCGCTTGGACAGCTCGCGCTCACCACCGAGGTGGAAAACTACGCCGGCTTCCCCGCGGGCAACCTGGGCGGCTTTCTTGAATCGGCTATTTCAAATGAACGGCGAATGATGATGGCCCCCCACGAGGGGCACGGCATAACCGGCCCCGAGCTCATGGAGCTCATGCGGCAGCAGGCGTTGAACTTCGGCACTCGCATCATCACCGACGACATCACGCGGGTTGATTTCTCGAGCCGCCCCTTCAAGCTCTTTCCCACTGAAGGGAGTGTGGTCGAGGCAAAATGTGTGATCGTGGCGAGCGGGGCGAAGGCCAACTGGCTCGGCCTGCCGAGCGAGGAGCGTTTCAAGAACCGCGGCGTGAGTGCCTGCGCAGTGTGCGACGGTGCCCTGCCCCGGTTTCGGAACACTCCGCTCGCGGTCGTCGGCGGCGGTGACTCAGCCGTCGAAGAGGCCACCTACCTCACGAAGTTTGCCAGCACCGTGCATCTCATCCATCGCCGCGACGAATTACGCGCATCAAAAATCATGGTCCAGCGTGCCTTCGACAACCCCACGATCAAGATTCACTTCAACACCGCGCTGGCTGAAGTGCTCGGCGACGACAAGGCCGGCGTGACCGGCGTGCGGCTGGAAAGCACGACGGGGGGCGAGGCCACAACGGTCGATGTCGCGGGCGTGTTCCTGGCGATTGGCCACACACCCAATACGTCATTCCTCGATGGCCAGCTTTCGCTCACGGAGAAGAAGTACGTCGTCTGGACGAAGCATTGCCGTACCAACACGAGCGTGGAGGGCGTCTTCGCGGCGGGCGACGTGGCCGACGACTATTACCGCCAGGCGATCTCGGCAGCGGGCACCGGCTGCATGGCGGCCCTCGACGCCGAGCGATGGCTCGCCCACTGACGTTCCGTGCGAAGCATGGATTCGCTCGGCTTCCATTGAGCTTTGAAAAGTCAGCTCACGCCCTGCCGTCGCAACGCGACGGGGTTTTGGGGTGAACAATCGTTGCATGGACAATTCAAACACCAATAGAAGCCCCTGGCGCCAGCCGGGGGGCTGCGGGTGGAAGGACGACCTGTCTGCTGTCCCAAGCGGGGCGGCCCAACAACCCGCCGTCCCCTCGCTATCGCGAGGGGCTTTTATGATGGGGTTTTCACCGGTGACGGTTTCGACCGGACCCATACCGCACACCCCTGCCGCCCATGCCGCTGCCTGCTGCCGACACGCCTTCCGATGATCTTCACTCCGCGGCCGATTGGCCGACCGGCCGCGTGCTCGTAATCGCGGCGACCTACAACGAGCGGGATAATCTTTCACGGCTCATCGACGGCGTGTTCGCAGCCGAGCCAAACCTCCAACTCCTCATCGTGGATGACGAGTCCCCGGATGGCACAGGCACCGCGGCCCTTGATCTCGCCGCGGCCGACCCACGCGTTCACGCGCTCGTGCGGCGGGGCCGCCGCGGTCTCGGCTCGGCGATCATGGAGGGGCTTCGGCTGGCGAAGCACCACGGCTTCGAAATGGCCATCAACATCGACGCTGATTCGAGTCACGACCCCGATGACATCCCCCGACTCCTCGCGGCACTCGATCCGGTCGGCGGCCCACCGGCTGACGTCGTCGTGGGCTCCCGCCGCGTGCCCGGCGGCCGCACCGTCGGCTGGCCCCTGTCGCGGCATGTCACGAGCCGCCTGGTGGCGATGTTTACCCGACGCGTTCTCGG
>CAYZHH010000298.1:1849-4408 GCA_964478275.1 uncultured Candidatus Kuenenia sp. | reverse complement strand
TCCATGGCCCCGGCGGTCTTTGCGGCCCTCCGGCCGCCGCTCGCACATCTGTCTTCACGACCGGCGGGCCATCCATGGCCCCGGCGGTCTTTGCGGCCCTCCGGCCGCCGCTCGCACATCCTGGCTCGCGTGCGCGTTGCGTTTCCTATGCGGGTGCCGCTTGGGGTTGCCCGCGCAGGACGTCACACCGGCTGCTTGCCGATCGCGTGGTAGGCGAAGCCCCGGGATCGCATCTCCTCCGGCGCGTAAAGGTTGCGGCCGTCGAAGATGACGCGGGCTGTCATCCGCGTGAACATGGCGGCGAAGTCAGGCCGCCGGTAGTCGCCCCACTCCGTGACAATCGCCAGACAGTCGGCACCGTCGAGGGCATCGAGCGGGGTGTCGGCGTACTCAATCTGATCGCCATAGAGGGCGCGGACATTCGCCATCGCTTCGGGATCGTGCACCCGAACACGCCCGCCTCCCGCGAGCAGCCGATCGATGAGGTCGAGCGACGGGGCATCACGGATGTCGTCGGTGCGAGGTTTGAAGGCCAGGCCCCAGACCGCAATCCGTTTTCCTTTCAAAGCACCACTGAAGTGTGCCGCGATCTTGTCGCCAAGCACTCGCTTCTGGGCCAGGTTCGTCTCGTGAACGGCCGACAGCACCCGCGGGGTGATCCCCTTGTCGCGAGCCATCGCCGCAAGCGCCTGCACGTCCTTGGGAAAGCAGCTCCCGCCGTAGCCGGCACCGGGAAAGAGGAAGGCGAAGCCAATCCGGCTGTCATGGCCAATGCCGCGGCGCACGTCGTCAATGTCGGCATCCATCCGCTCGCAGAGGTTCGCCACCTCGTTGATGAAGGAGATCTTCGTGGCCAAGAGCGCGTTGGCCACATACTTCGTCATCTCGGAGCTCTCGGGGCTCATGACGAGAAACGGGTTTTCGGTCCGAAGGAACGGCAGGTAGAGAGACCGCAGCGTCACGCCCACGTCGGCCGTCCGCACGCCCACGACCACTCGGTCGGGCTTCTGGAAGTCGTCGATGGCGGCCCCTTCCTTGAGGAACTCGGGGTTACTCGCCACGCGACAGGCCCGGCCGGTGCGCTCCGCGAGTCGCCGCTCGATCTCCGCACACGTACCGACGGGCACCGTGCTCTTGGTGACCACGATCGCCGCGGGCGGGAGGTGAGGGGCGATCGAGTCGATCACCTTCCAGAGTGCGGAGAGGTCGGCCGATCCGTCATCGCTGGGTGGAGTCCCGACCGCGAGAAAAACCACCTCGGCATCGCCGATGGCCGTCGCCGTATCGGTGGTAAACCGGAGTCGGCCAGACCGCGAGTTCCGCTCGACGAGCTCCTCGAGGCCGGGCTCGTAGATCGGCACTTCGCCCGCCTCGAGCCGGGCGATCTTCTCGGCATTGATATCGAGGCAGGTCACCGTATTGCCGCTGTCAGCGAAGCAGGTACCCGTCACGAGGCCGACGTAGCCCGTCCCCACGACCCCAATCCGCATGACGAGGCTCCTTCGATGCGCCTATTCGGCCGGCGGCGGGGCATCCGCCTCTTCCTGCTCGCCCGGCGGCACGGGAACCACCGCAGCGAGCGTGTCCCCTTCGTCCATCCGCATGATCCGCACACCCTGCGTGTTGCGGCCGATCGACTTGATCTCGGCTACGTTGACCCGCTGGATCTTGCCGCGGGCGGTCATCATGAGCACCTGATCGTCGTCGCGGACCGACACGACCGACACGACCTGGCCGTTGCGGGCGGTCGTCTTGATGTCGCGAACGCCCTTGCCGCCGCGATGCTGCGTGCGATACCGCATCCCGCTGGACTCCTCATCGACGTCGGTGGCGTCGTCACCGGCAGCCGCCGTCTCAGATGGCTGGTCGTCACTCGCGTCGTCATCTGCGGCAGGGCCCGAAAGCGGAGTGCCTGTGCCAAACGGCGTCCGCTTGCCGTGGCCGTTCTCGCAGACGGTCAGGAGCGTGGCATCTGAGTCAGCCACCACCATGCCAACGAGCCGGTCGCCGCTGCCGAGCTTGATACCGCGGACGCCGCTGGTATCGCGGCCCATCGGCCGGGCGTCCGACTCGGGGAAACGAATCGCCATGCCCTTCGCCGTGGAGAGGACGAGCTCGTCGCCCGCTTTCGTGATCACGGCACCGACGAGCTCGTCACCTTCGCGGAGTTTGACGGCGATGAGGCCCTTCGTGCGACGTCGGCGGTAGTGCTCAAGGACCGTCTTCTTGACGACACCCGCGCGGGTTGCCAGAAGGAGGTATTGGTCGGGGTCTTCGAAGCCGCCAACGGCGCGGCACTGGGCCACCTTCTCGCCCGCCTCGAATTCCAAGAGGTTCACGAGCGCCCGCCCCTTGGCATCCCGCGCCAGCTCGGGCAGTTCAAAGACCCGCATCGAGAACACCTTCCCGAGCGTGGTGAACACGAGCAGCCAATCGTGCGTGCTCGCCACGAAGAGGTGCTCAATCGGGTCTTCTTCGTCGGCCGTGGCCCCCTTGAGCCCCTTGCCGCCGCGGCGCTGGGCCCGGTAGACGTCGGCGGGCGTCCGCTTCACATAGCCC
>CAYZHH010000298.1:0-1839 GCA_964478275.1 uncultured Candidatus Kuenenia sp. | reverse complement strand
CCATGTCTCGGATGTCGGCCGCCTCGCCGCTGATCTCCGTACGACGCGGGTCGGCCTGCTTGGCCTCGAGCTCGACGAGCTCTTCGCGAATGATCGCCTTGATCGCGGCCTCGCTTGCGAGAATGCGACGGAATTCGGCGATCTTCCCGAGCAGCTCCCGATGTTCGCCACTGAGCTTTTCTTGCTCGAGATTGACGAGCTGGCCGAGCGTGAGCCGCAGGATCGCGTCGGACTGCACGGGCGACAGGCCATAGGCATCGGCCACGCCCCGTTCGCCCTGGAGCATGGCAAACCCGTCTGCCCCCAGGGCCCGCTCAAGCAGGGCCGCGGGCGCCTCGAGCAGGCAGAGCCGCTCCTTCGCTTCGGCCTGCGACTTCGACGAACGGATGATCTTGATCACCTCGTCTATGTTCGCAAGCGCCACAAGCAAGCCTTCGAGCGTGTGCTTGCGGTTGCGAGCCTTCTGGAGGAGATGCTGCGTGCGGCGACGAATGACCGTGACGCGGTGCCGCAGAAACTCGGTGAGCATCTCCCGGAACGAGAGGACGCGAGGCTTGCCATCGACCAGCGCCAGGAAGATGAGCGAAAATGACGTCTGGAGCGGCGAGAACTGATAAAGCTGATTGAGAACGACATCCGGATCGGCGTCGCGCTTCAGCTCGAGGATGAGCCGCACCGGCTCCTTGAGATCGCTCTCGTTGCGAATCGCCGAAATGCCCTTGATGCGGTCGTCGGTGACGAGCTCGGCGATCTTTTCCTCGATCGCATCGCGCGTCTGCTGATACGGAATCTCGGTGACGACGATGCGGTGACGGTTCTTGCCGAACTCCTCGACATGGGCGCGGGCCCGCAGCGTGATCGTGCTGCGGCCTGTGAGATAGCCACGCATGAGCGACTCGCGGCCCATCACGATGCCGCCCGTCGGGAAGTCGGGCCCGGGCACGATCTGGAGCAACTCGGCCATCGAGAGATCGGGGTTGTCAATCAGACCCACGAGCGCCCGGCAGACCTCGCCGAGGTTGTGCGGCGGGATGCTCGTCGCCATGCCGACGGCGATACCACCGGCGCCATTGACCACGAGATTCGGAAACCGGCTCGGCAGCACGGTCGGCTCGGTGTTCCGCTCGTCGTAGGTCGGTACGAAGTCGACCGTGTCGAGCGACAGGTCGTCGAGCATGAGCGACGCGATCGGCGAGAGGCGGGCCTCGGTGTATCGCATCGCGGCCGCCGGCAGGCCCGCGATGGAACCAAAATTCCCCTGCTTATCCACGAGCACATGCCGCATGTTCCATTCCTGGGCCATGCGGACGAGCGTGGGATAGATCACGCTCTCGCCGTGCGGGTGGTAGTTGCCGCTGGTGTCTCCGGAAATCTTGGCGCACTTCACCCGCGCGGAACCAGGCGCGAGATTGAGGTCGTTCATCGCGACGAGGATTCGCCGCTGCGAGGGCTTGAGACCGTCGCGGACGTCGGGCAGCGCCCGACTCACGATCACGCTCATCGCGTACGTCAGGTAGCTGTCTTTGAGCTCCTGCTCGATCGGCATCTCGACGAGCCGACCGCCGGAGATGTCCCGAAGCCAGTCTTTGACCGGCTGGCCAGGAGTCTCCCCACCGCTGCCCGTGCCGGGGCCATCGGTGCCGGACGGATTTTCATCATCAGCCAAAGAACGGCCTCCAACGCAGCTCGGGCCCTTCGCCGGCCATCCATGTCGGTCCGCCGCGATGCGTTGAACATACCCGGCCCACGGGGAGGGTCAACCGCCTGGAAACCCAGAAAAAAACGGGGCTTTCTCGATCCTCGTGACGTGTTGACCCACGGCCGGCTCCCCCCCTACCC
>CAYZHH010000297.1:0-4417 GCA_964478275.1 uncultured Candidatus Kuenenia sp. | reverse complement strand
ACGGAATCTCATGCCCAGTACGGAATCTCATGCCCAGTACGGAATCTCATGCCCATAAAAGCCCCTCGCGGCAGCGAGGGGACGGCGGGGCGTTGGGCGAGTCGGCTGGTGATGGCAACAAAGACGGTGCGCCGCGCATGCCCGCCCCCGGAATCACGCGCCGGCTAAGCCTTCGCCAGCACGTCGCGAAGCCGGAAATGAAACTTCCCCAGCTTGCCGCCGTAGTGGCCGGCGGCGATTTCGGGGATGCCCGGCCCGGCGGCGGCACGGATGCCCGCAGCCATCGCGGCGGCGACGGCATGTTCATCCTCGCCGTCGATGACCACTTCGATCGCACACGCGGCATCGGGATGCAGCTCGCTTTCAACGCGACCGGCGAGCGACGGGCAAAACGCTTCGTTGGTTGAAGCCCGCAGCGCCTCATACCGCGAGCCCACCTTGCTGCCCGAGCGCACCGCGCCTCCCGGAAAGGGCGTGATCGTGCCGGGCACATCCGCGATCGCCGCCACGCCCCGTCGGGCGGCTGCGAGGGCAGCGTCGGCCGTCTCGCCTTGCACAATAAAGTTGCCGCCGCCCACGCCTTTGGCGATGCCCGCCGATTCTTCGATGACGAATTCGCCATCCATCACAGGCACCCGCCAGAACCTGCGGCCCTCCACCACCTTCGTCTTCTCAAATCCGTCGCCAAAAAACCGCACGTGACTGCCGAGCGGCATGCGTTCCTCACCGTTTGGTAGCCCATCGAAGACCGACGTGGTCGGGCAGGTGAGAAGGCACTGGGCCACGCGATTGCCCACGGCCTTGGCGACGCCTTCGCTCGAAAACCCAAAAAACATGATTGCCGCACCGGGCCGGCCGTCGGGGGTGTCTGGAGGGGCGAGAAGTCGCTCCATGCCCGCCTCGGCGTCGCAGCCGATGACGCTTGTGCCGTAGCCCGTAGCGGCCTGCACGGCGGCCGTGAGCCAGTGGTGGTCGTGGGCGGTGACGATAAGCCTCGCGTACCGCAGCCGAAACGCTTCGGCGAACGTGTCTGCGATGTGGGTTATTGCGATGTGCATGGCGACTGTCCAATCTGGGTGCGGTCGCATATCTTATGTCCCGCGGGACATTCCGCCCGTTACTGCCACCTTCCAGAGGTTTTGGAGACTCCTGATGCGCCACCTGTCTCGTTCTCTTTCGTTTCGGTTGGCCGTTGTGGGTGGAGTCTTTGCATCGGCGTGCCTGGGAGGGGCTCGTGCAATGGCCGCACCACCAGCCGCCCTCGCTGGCTCAGGCGTGGCAACCGTGCCAGCAGACGCCGCCTTCTTCTCCTCGACGCTCCGGCTCAAGGAACAGCTCGACATCTTCATGGCCAGCAACGCTTGGGCGAAGCTTCGCGAGCTGCCGGCGATTTCGCGCGGCCTCGATTCATGGAACGAGCAGAAGGACATGCCGGGCAGCCCGGTGTCGCTGTTCCTCACGTTCCTCGAGTTGCCCGAGAACGCCCAGGCGGTGGAGCTGCTCTCCGACATGGTCGCGAACGACACGTTTGTGTACGGCGACCCGTCGTGCGCCAAGTTTCTGAAGCTCGTGCGAATCGTGTCGGCCGCCCAGCAGGAAGCGACCTTCCGCGACCAGCTCGACGAGGAGGAGATGGAAGGGGATACCGAGATCATCGAGGAGGAGATCAGCGCCGGCCGTGGTCGGCTGCGAGTGCTGCCCGTGAAGCACAAGAAAAGTGACGACATCTTTATCCACGACGCGGAAATCCGATTTCAGCCCCGTGGTGGTGACATGGTTCAGGCGCTCGCCGTGATCGAGGCGATGGCGGCCAACATCGACCTCTTGGAAGTGCCCGACATCGTGTGGGGCTTCAAGACCGGCAAGAAAGACACCGCAGCGTTTCAGCTCAAGCGGATCGAGGTGCTCGCCAAGCTGCTCGCTGAAATGAGCCCCGAGGTTGCCGGCGCGATGGCCCGCAAGAAAGTTGCTGGCGGCGAGGTGCTTTCCTTCACGATCGCGGGCAGCCTTGTGCCGTGGGACGAGCTGGTTGAGGAGTTTGAGGGCGAGATCGGCGAGTCGGAGGACTTCGACAAGGTCATCGCCAAGGCTCGCGCCACCAATATCGTCATCGGCCTGGGCATCGTCGGCGATTGGGTCATCCTCTCGATCGGTGATTCGCTCGACCACCTCGACAAGCTCGTGGTGCCGGGGGGCAAGGGCCAGGCGCTCATCGATACGCCCCCATTCGCGAAGCTCATCGAGCATGCCGACAAGCCGCTGACCGGCATTTCCTACCTGAGCGGGGAGCTTGCCGAGACGATGACTCCGTCCACGAAGGATCTCGAGCCGCTCATCGCCGCGGCTGTCATGGCTGTGGAAAACTCCGATGCGGAAGACGGGGCGGCCGACGACGTCAAGGAATGGCTCGACCAAGTGAATGCCCAGTACGTCAAGCGGCTTCCCCAGCCCGGCCCGTGTCTCTCCTTCTCGTTCATGACCCCCACGGGCTACGAGGGCTATGCCTGGAGTTGGTTCAAGAATATCGCGTTCGATGGTGGGAAGCCGCTTGGTCTCCTCGAGCATGCCGGTGGCAAGCCCATCGCCGTCGCCGTGACGCGATTCACGAGCGACCCTGAGGCCACTGCGGCGTTGGGGCAGCTGGTGCGCGATGGCTGGGAGATCTTCGCCACGTACGCGGTTCCCGAGATGAGCGACGACGAGCAGGAGAAGTTTGACAAGTTCTCCGAGACATTCCTGCCGCTGGCGAAGGAGCTTGGCGCGATTGTCACCGACAAGTTCGCCAAGTCGATTGCCGATGGCCAGGTGGGCATCGTGATCGACGCGAAGACAACCACCGACAAGCTCCAGGCTGAGCTGCCGTCCTCCGAGGAGCCGCTGCCGATTCCGGAGTTTTCGATCGTGCTGCCTCTCGCTGACCGCACGCTCTTTGTCGAGGGTCTCAACGACGTCTTCGCCTGGGGCGACAAGCTCGTGGCGGCGATGCGGAAGGTTGACCCGGATGCCGTGCCCGAGGGCTACGAGATTCCGGAGCCATCGAAGAAGAAGGTGGCTGGTGGTACGGTCTGGTCGTTCGGGGTTCCCGATGCCGGGCTCGACGAAAAGCTTGCACCGTCGATCGGCGTCGGCGAGTCGGCGGTCGTCTTGTCGCTCGTGCCAGGCCATGCGGCGAGGCTGCTCAAGCCGACTCCGCTCGCCACCGGCAGCGCGGTCACGAAGTTTGCTGAGCCGCTTGCGTCGGCGTCAGCGGTCGATTTTCCGGCGATGGTCGACATGATCGAGCCTTGGGTCGTCTACTTCACGCGGTATGGGTGCGTGATGGCGGCCGAGGGCGAGGTCGATTCGGGGGCCCGGCTCTCGGCCGACGACGAGACGGCGGAGGCTGCTGAGGCGCTCACGCATGTTCGCGTGGCGCTTGAAGTGGCCCGGTGCCTCCGGACGGCCGTCAGTGAGATGAGCAAGAAGAACGGCGCCTTCGTCACCCACTGGCGAAACGTCATCCAAGACCTCCCGGCGCCCTGACGCCCGACGGTCGTTCGCTTACGCGCCAGCCACACCAGCCGCTTGAGCGGGCCGCCTTCGTGCGGTGCGCCGATGGTTACTGGCTCTCCACCACAATCAGCACGGCGAGAGTCGCGGCCCCAGGGACACGCAACGACCGCGATCAGTGGCTCGCGGTCAGAGGAACCTCCATTGCGCTGGACGCCATCCGCCGGCTGATCCAGCGTTTGGTTCGCCGTGCCTTGCTCCTACGTTGATGGCGAGGTGCGAGCCTCTTCACTGCCCTCAAAGACCGCAAGCTCTTCATTGAGCCTAGCAATCAACTTGCGGATTCCTGCTTTGGTGAATCCATTCTCCCCGATGGGATGCTCCCGTTGGAGTCGCGCGAGGCGATCTTGTAAATCGCGCAGCTCTGATTGGGCCTTCTCGTACTCGATTTCTGTGGTAATCACAGCTCGATTTCCACAAGGCCTTTCCGCCTGCCATCAGCCTCTCGCGTCCGGCTGACAACTTCTACCCAATCGTCGCAATCTCGCCGGTTCCCAGCCGCGTAACTCTCTTCGGGCTGACGTGTGAGGAGCATCATTTCAAGCTCCACGGTCTCTGCATCGCCGCGGGACACTCGGCCTACGGAGTCGTCGCCAAGCCAGACCACCACATCGACATCCTTCGGGTCCGGGACGCCGGCCGCCCGCGATAGAACGATCCAACGTCGAAGCCGCAATGCAAGACGTCGGCGGCGAGCTGTGGCCCCACCACAACGAAGGGTCACTTCAGCCTCGTTGGAAAGATGAAGGCCCTCGGGCAAGCGCCCGTCGTCGCGGAAGCCTGGGATCGTCAGCGACCGAGGGTTCCTGCTTGATCCCGGCGAACGCTAAAGCTCAGCCGCCGGGGCCGCCTGGGTAAGCGTATTCCC
>CAYZHH010000296.1:0-4462 GCA_964478275.1 uncultured Candidatus Kuenenia sp. | reverse complement strand
GATGCTGCCGACGACGTTGTCCACGACATCGGGCATCTTCTCGGTGAACTGGAAGGCCTCGTGGAGAAGCACGCCAGCGCTGCCGAAGTGAAAGAAGCGGGTCGCAAGGCGCTCGCCGAGCTCACTGATTGTTTTGACAAGGTTGACCAGTCGCTCCACGCCGCCGAGGGCGAGGGGGAGTCGCCGACTGCCGTCTTCGCGTCGGTGACCGAACGAATCGCGGCGGCGATGAAATCGCTCGCGGCAATGGTTGCGGGCAGCACGGCTTCCAAGGAGGGCACATGATGCGAATGAAAGGGACGTTCACGACCTGCCTGCTCGTGGTGGCATGCGTGACTGGCGCGGCGCGAGCGGACGTAGACGTCAACGCTCTCACACAGAGCCTTGTCTTGCAGGAGGAGCCCGCCGGTGCGATCCCGCTCGCGCAGGCGAAAGCAAAGCTCGGGCTCAAGCCGCAGGAGATCGTGGTGGCGGGCCGGATCGGCGGCAAGGGCACGGATCCGTTTCTCAAGGGCAAGGCGTCGTTCTCGCTCCTCGAGATTCCAGCCGATGACCATGCGAAGAAGCCCGGGCATGACGCCGACAACTGCCCGTTCTGCAAGAAGCGTCAGGCGAATGCCACGATGGCCGCCGTGCAGTTTCTTGGCGAGGACGGGAAACCGATTCCCGTGGATGCTCGAAAGCTCTTCGGTGTCGAGACGGGTCGTGACGTCGTGATTCGCGGCAAAGGTGTATTCGACGCCAAGCTCGGAGTCCCGATCATCCAGGTCAATGCCGACGGGATATTTGTTCGCGAGCAGGCTCAGTGACAGCGGGCCCCGAGGTCATGGAAACGGCGTTCAAGGAATGGGCCGTGATTTGCCGGGCGCTCGCCGCCGGACGGCAGGATGTCATCCTGAGAAAGGGAGGCATCGCTGAGCCTGGCGGAGCTTTCCGATTGGATTCCCGGCAGTTCCTCCTGCTCCCGACCTTCGTCCACCAGGGCCCTGAGGCACTCGTCCCTGAGGCCCGCGACCTCCTCGACCACATCGACGCAGACCGGCCGCCGGCTGGAACGGTGGTCATGACGCACATGGCGACGGTTCGGGATGCGACGCGAATCACGTCGGAAGCCGATCTCAGTCGTTTCCGTGGCCGTCATGTCTGGTCCGACGCGGTGGTCGCCGAGCGATTCCACCGTTGGCAGGACGAGCTCTATGTCCTCGAGGTGGCGGTCGAACCCCTTGCCGAGCCGCTCGTGCTTCCCTGGCACGATGACTACGGTGGATGCAAGTCATGGGTGACGCTTCGCGCTGCTACCGCCTGACGGGTCAGCGCTCGCGAGCGCGCTGCCGCCACATCGCGGCCAGCGACACCACGTAGGCGACGATCGTCAGTGGCCCCAATACCCAGGCGATCGTGGCGAGCAAACCGAGTACCTGATTATTCCCCTGTGACTGCGCCACGAGATAGCCCGTATACAGCCCGTAGAATGCGAGCAAGCAGCAGGCCTCCCATCGCTCGATCGCATGTCCGATGAGAAACACCGGGAGGCACGCCACGGCCACGAGCACCATCACGGGAAGGTCGAACGAGATGACCGACTCACTGACCGGGACGCCGCCCGGAGCCAGCAGGGCGGTCACTCCCAGGACGCACATCAGGTTAAAGATGTTGCTCCCGATAACGTTCCCGACGGCAATATCCCGCTCCCCCTTGAGAGCGGCCACGACGGATGTGGCCACCTCAGGGAGCGACGTGCCGGCGGCGACGAGCGTGAGCCCGATGACCAGCTCCGACAAACCCCAGGCGCGGGCGAGCGTCACGGCGGCATCAATAAACAGATGTCCTCCAAAGACCAGCATGCCGAGACCCGCCACCACCATCATGGCATCCCGGGCGAGCCGCGCCGGCGTCGAGACCTCCTGCTCGGAATACTCCGCAGCAAATTCACCGATAACGGCCGGAGAGTTTTCCTGGCGGCTTTTGTGCATGGACCACGCGGTGTACGCCACAAGCCCCGCCATGAGCAGAGCCCCTTCGAGGTGGTCTACTCGTCCGTCCTGGCACATTCCGTAGACCACAATCGACAAGGCGATCAGCAGCGGGACATCGAATCGGATGAGTTGGACATTCACGTGAAGTGGCACGATGAGGGCCGAGAGCCCCAGAGTCACCAGCACGTTGAAGATGTTGCTACCGACCACATTGCCGAGGGCGATATCGCCCTGGCCGGCGAATGCCGACTGCAGGCTCACGACGAGCTCGGGGGCGCTCGTACCGAAGGCAACCACCGTCAGCCCGATGACGAGGGGCGAGATCCGCATCGCACTTGCCAGGGCGACGGCACCGCGGACGAGTACCTCGGCCCCGGCCGTGAGGACAACGAGGCCAATGGCCAGCCAGAACCAGGTCATCGTTGCCTCCCTGTCACCGGGCGTGCCCGCGAGCCAACTCGCCGCGCACGCGGAATCCTACGGATGCCGGCCTTCCGGGGCTAGCGAACCACGCGAGCACCACCGCCGGCAATCTGCTTCTCGACCTCTTTGCGAGTGGCCATCGACGTGTCACCTGGGGTCGTCGAGGCGAGAGCCCCGTGGGCAGCCCCGTATTCAACGGCCTTCTGCGGATCGTTGAAGTCGAGAAATCCGAAGGCCAGGCCGCTGGCAAAGCTGTCGCCGCCGCCGACACGGTCGAGGATCTCGAGCTCCGGATACTTTTGGCTGTCGTAGAACGTCCCGTCGTGCCAGAGGATCGCGCTCCAGTCGTTCTTCGTTGCGGTGATGACCCGCCGCAGCGTGGTCGCTGCCACCTTGAAGTTGGGGTATTCCTTGACGGCCGTGCCGATCATTGCCTTGAAGGCATCCGTCTCGATCGCGGACAGCGCGTGGTCGGTGCCAGCGACCTCGAATCCGAGCGACGCCGTAAAGTCTTCCTCGTTGCCGATCATGACATCGACATGCTTGGCGATCTCGCGGTTGACCGCCCTGGCCTTGGCGAGGCCGCCGATGCTCTTCCAGAGGCTTGGTCGATAATTCAAGTCGTAGGACACGATCGTGCCGTGCTTCTTCGCGGCCTTGACCGCCTCGATCGCCACGGCCGCCGCAGACTCCGAAAGCGCGGCAAAAATGCCGCCCGTGTGGAGCCAACGGACGCCGAGCGTTCCGAAGAGGTGTTCCCAATCGACGTCGCCCGGCTTCATCTGGCTGGCCGCCGAGTTGCCTCGGTCAGGCACGCCGACGGCGCCTCGAATCCCAAAGCCGCGTTCGGTGAAGTTGAGGCCGTTGCGCACACTTCGGCCGATCCCGTCATCTTCTCGCCACAGGACAAAATCGGTGGCCACGCCTCCCTGCATGATGAAGTCTTCGATGAGGTGGCCGACTTCATTGTCGACGAGCGCCGTCACGACGGCCGTCCTCAACCCAAAACATTTTCGAAGCCCGCGGGCCACGTTGTATTCGCCACCGCCCTCCCAGACCTGGAACTGGCGGGCGGTACGAACGCGGCCCTCGCCCGGGTCAAGCCGAAGCATGATCTCGCCAAGCGAGACTTCATCAAAAGCACAGGAACTGGCGGGCTTGAGGGGGAGGGCCATGCGGATCTCACGCGGTGGGAAGGGAAGCGACATCAAAAGGTTCGACGCCCGCCTCGCGGGCGATCTCGTTCAGGGCCTCGACCTCGGCGGTTGAGAAGAGAAGGCCACCGGCGGCATCGCAGCGAGCTGCCGCACGGGCTTCGAGCTGACCCGGTAGTATGCACCGATCGTTGCCGTGGCCGAGGATGTCGGCGAGCACCGTCTCGATGTTCTCGGCCTGACTCCGACCGCAGGCGAAGGCCCCGCCGGAAACCGCCTCGGGGTGGATGACCTGGAAGAAGAAGGCACAGCCATGCTTTTCGCCGAGGCCACCGGTGTTGCGGCTGCGGATGGTCGGAAGTGACCCGCCGATGAGCGCCGCAACAACCTCGTTGATGAGCGAGAGCCCGTAGCCCTTGTGGGCACCGAAGGGCAGGAGCGACTGTGCCTGGGCCGGATCAGTTGTGGGCCGTCCCTGGGCATCGACAGCCGCATCGGGCGGAAGCGGCTTGCCTTCGCGGAGAAGCTGCTGCACGCGGCCCATTGCAATGACGCTCGTCGCCCAGTCGATCACAATTGGATACCCAACGGCATCGGTCGTGGGAAAGCCCCAGGAGTGTGGGTTCGTACCGAGCGTCGGGAAAACACCCTGGAAGGGCACAACCTCCGCGAGGGATGCGGTGCAATTGGTGTAGGCGATGTAGCCGCGGCGTGCTGCCTCCATCACATAGCCGCCACCCCAGAGATAATGGAAAGCGTTGTCGATCGAGACCGTGCCGCTGCCGTGCTTGTCGGCTAGGCGGATACAGGTGTCGATGGCGTCCCACGCGACCGCCTGGCCGAGCTTCTTGTTGGCGTCCCACACCTCGCAGGCGTCGAACCGATTCGGGATCCGTCGCACGGTTGCTC
>CAYZHH010000295.1:0-4480 GCA_964478275.1 uncultured Candidatus Kuenenia sp. | reverse complement strand
CTATTATCAGCGGCGGTTGATCGGCACAAACTCGCGGAGCGTCGCGCCGGAGTAGACCTGCCGCGGGCGGGCGATCTTCTTCGTGGGAGATTTATGCATCTCCATCCAGTGGGCGATCCAGCCGGGGAGGCGGCCCATCGCGAAGAGCACCGTGAACATCTGCACCGGAATGCCCATCGCCCGGTAAATCACGCCCGAATAGAAATCGACGTTGGGGTAGAGCTTCCGCTCGATGAAGTAGTCGTCGGCCAAAGCGGTTGCTTCGAGCTGCTGGGCGATGTCGAAGAGCGGGTCGTGCCGGGCGATCTTCGCGAGGAGCTTGTCGCAGGTGGCCTTGATGAGCTTCGCCCGTGGGTCGTAGTTCTTGTACACGCGGTGGCCGAAGCCCATGAGGCGGAAGCCCGAATCCTTCTTCTTGGCGAGATCGACATACTTCCGCACGTTGCCGCCGTCAGCCACGATCCGCTCGAGCATCTCCACGCAGGCCTGATTCGCCCCGCCGTGGAGCGGCCCCCAGAGGGCTGAGATGCCGGCCGAGATGCTGGCAAAGAGATTCGCGTCGCTCGAGCCCACCATCCGCACGGTGCTCGTGGAGCAGTTCTGCTCGTGGTCGGCATGCACGATGAGCAGCATGTCGAGGGCGTCGGCGAAGTCGGAATCGATGTGGAATTCCTCGCACGGCACCGCGAACATCATGTGCAGGAAGTTTTCGCAGTACGACAGATCGTTGCGGGGATACATGAGCGGCTGGCCAACCGACTTCTTGTGGCTGTAGGCCGCGATCGTGGGGAGCTTTGCGAGCAGGCGGTGCACGCTCACTTCGATCTGCCGCGGGTCGCGCACGTCGAGCGAGTCTTGATAGAAGGTGGAGAGGGCACCCACCACGCTGCCCACGATCGCCATCGGGTGGGCGTCGCGCGGGAAGCCGCCGTAGAAGCTCCGCATGTCTTCGTGGATCATCGTGTGCCGCGCCAGCGACGAGCGAAATTCGTCGAGCTGAGCGACCGTCGGCAGCTCGCCTTCCATGAGGAGGTAGGCCACCTCCACGAAGTCGCATTTCTCGGCGAGCACCTCGATTGGGTAGCCGCGGTAGCGGAGGATGCCGGTTTCACCATCGAGGTAAGTGATGGCGCTCGCCGTGGAGCCGGTGTTCACAAAACCTTCGTCGAGCGTGATAAGGCCGGTCTGCGATCGCAGCTTGGCGATGTCGATGGCCCGCTCGTTTTCGGTGCCCACGACAATCGGCAGCTCAAACGACTCGCCGCCGACCTCCAGCCGGGCTGTCCCGTCGGATCGCACGCCCGGCCAGGGCGTCGAGGGGGCCCCATCGGCCGAGGCCGCCTTGCGGGTCGCTTTGGCGGCTGATTGTGAGGCGGGAGCCGTCATAGAGGAGACTCCTCAGGCAGACAAACGGGCGGGGCGATGCGACCGACGAGAACGAAGCTACACCAAGGCGTCGTGAAAATTTTTCCGCCGTACGACGCGGCGATCGCGAACGGTGGAAAACCTCAGCTTTCCTACCGTTCGCCAAGTGGAAAAAGGCCATGGAAGGCTTTTTCCACGGGAACACAGAGCATGGAAGTCTAGCCGCCGATTCGGGGCCCGGCAATTCACCGCCGCGTGGCGGGGGCGGTCGGTCGTCCGGCGGTGAAGACCGGGTTGTCGGCGTTCCCGGCGGGGTCGTCAAAAACCGTCCACACGGGGGTGCGGGCTCGGAGCTTGCCGAGGTATTCCTCGAACTTGATCTTCCGCTTCGTCTCGACGAGCGATTTACGGATATCCACCTGGGCGTCGAGGAAGGGCGTTCGGCCAGCCGGCTGCCGCTCGGTCACCCGCACAATGTGGAGGGCTTCGCCGTCCTCGATGATGGAGCTGAGCTCGCCGACGGGAAGGCTGAAGATTGCCTCGTTCACCTTCTGCGCGGCCAGGCTGCCCTGAGTCGTCCAGTCATATTTCCCGCCGGTCGAGGCCGTCGGGCCTTCCGAGCGGCTCTTGGCAACCTCCTCGAAGGGCCGGCCGCCAAGCACCTCGTTGCCCATGCCCGCGAGGATGTCCCAGGCGGCGTCTCGCGATCGCTTGAGGCCGGTCTTCACCGTGACGATCTCAAACTTCGCTCGGGCCTGGATGTCGTAGTCCGCGAGATGTTTTTGGTAGTAGGCGATGAGCTCGGCGTGGGGAATCTCGTCGATCTCGCCGGCGTTCTTGCGGAGCCACTCCTGGGCGAGGCCGCGCTCGAAGAACATCTTCTTCATGCGATCGAGCGATGTCCCGCGCTCCCGGAGCCGTCGCTCAAACTCGAGCGAGTTGGAAACGCCTTCGCTGGCCATCATGTCGGGGAGCTGGTTCTCGTCGAAGGCCTTGTCTACGGTCTTGCGGATCTCGGGGAGCTTGTCTTCGGGAATTTCGCGGCAGGCATCCACATACACAAGCAGCGTCTCGACGTGCTGGTCGATCACCTGCTTGCAGATCTGGAGCCGCAGCTCGCGAATTTTTTCAGGTGGTATGCCGGGGCTCACTTGGGCAATCCATTCAAGCGCCTTGGGCGTGAGGAGATCGGCCTCGAGCACCACCTCCGGGCCAACGCGGGCCACGACCAGCGCGGCCTCGAGCGAGGTTGCCTCAGGGAGAGGGGGCTCAGCGGGCGGGGGCTCGGTGGGCGAGGCATCTTCAGTGAACTGTGCCTGCACCACGCCAGACTCGCCGCCGCGGGCGACGGGTGCGAGGCTCGTGGCCTCGCCGAAGAGCGGCTCACCAGGTCTTGCCCGGATGCTCGAGAGCACGCCCTGCACCGCATTGCCTGCTGCCACGCCGCCCGGCCAATTAGCGGGGCGTGAAGGGGCTGCGGGCATGCTCCTCGCGTAGGCGGGGCTTGCGGCCTCTTCGGCGGTGGGCAGCCGTGCAGGCGGCGACCTGGGCGTGTCCTGGCCGACGAGCTTGCCGCCAGCAGTCACCCATGTGACGGCCACGAGCATCGCGATGATAGGAGGGGCGTTCGGTCGGAACATACCGCGTCCGTGGAGAGAGGGGGCGGGACTATAAGGACGCCCCAGAACCGGCCGCAAGGTCGTTGGCCACGGGGGACTGGCTGGTTTTGCAAAGCAAAAGCTGCCTGCGCCCGGTCTACGGGGGGCCCTCGGCCTCCGCGCCCAACCGCCGTATCCGAATCCTCGTGAGCCGGTTACTGGCCTTACCTGTCACCTCAAGCCGAAACCCGTGGGCCTCAACGGCCTGCCCCACCACGGGGATCACCTGGGCCTCGTGGATCACCAGGCCTGCCACGGTCGTGGCCTCCTCGTCGGGGAGGTTCCAGTCGAGGGCGCGGTTGAGCGAGCGGATCGCGAGGCCGCCGTCGACGATGTAGCTGCCATCGTCACACTTCTCGATCGGCGGCGTCTCCCCCACGTCGAATTCATCCGTGATCTCGCCGACGATCTCTTCGAGGATGTCCTCGAGCGTGATGAGGCCTTGCAGCGCGCCGTATTCGTCCACGACGAGGGCGAAGTGGGTGTGCCGCTTGAGGAACTGCCGCATCTGTTCGTCGAGCGGCGTCGTCTCGGGGATGAAGTAGGGGGGCATGGCGACCTCGAGCACGTCGAGGTCGCGGAGCGCGTCGAGGTTGCCGTCGAAGCTTCCGCTCTTAGCCCGCAGGAGCCGGTCCATGGCCCGCAGCAGATCCTTGGAGTGGATGACCCCGAGGATGTTCTCGTCGTTGCCTCGGTAGATTGGCAGTCGTGTGTGGGAGCTGGCGAGCACCTGGGCGACGATCTCGGCCGGCGGCTTGGCGGCGTTGATCATTTCGATCTGGCTGCGGTGCTTCATGATCTCGGAGACCTCCCGCTGGGAGAGGTCGAGGGCTCCGAGTAGTCGGTCGCGGTCTTCCTTCTCCATGGTTCCCTCGGAATGGCCAATCGCGATCGCGCCTGCGATCTCTTCATGGACCGAGAGGATATGGCGACCGGGATCGGTCTTGATGCCGACCAGGGACAGCGCGACGCGGACAATCCACTGCACGAGTGTGATCACCGGGCCGAAGAGCCAGATGAGCACGCGGATCACCGGTGCCACGCGGGCGGCGAACGGCTCGGGGATCGCGATGGCGACGGTCTTGGGGAGCACTTCGCCGAAGACGAGCACGAGCACCGTCATCACGATTGTGGCCACTGCCACGCCGGAGGCGCCGAAGCTTCGCGTGAGGAGGGCGGTTGCCAGGGATGCCGAGAGAATGTTGACGACGTTGTTGCCCAGGAGCAGGGCCCCGATCATCCGCTCGTCGTCTTCTTTGACCTCGAGTGCCGCCGCCGCGCCGACGGAGCCCTTGTCGGCCTGGGCCCGGAGCTTCCCGCGGGAGGAGGCTGTGAGCGCGGTCTCGGAGCCCGAGAAGAATGCGGAGAGGACGAGCAGCCCAAAGATGGCGGCGGCCGTCAGCCAGAAGGTCGCGTCGATGGAGAAGTCGGGCATCGGTCGAGGAAGGATAGCACAC
>CAYZHH010000294.1:0-4484 GCA_964478275.1 uncultured Candidatus Kuenenia sp. | reverse complement strand
GGTCCGTCGGCCGCGCGGCGACACATGACAGAGCGATGGGTGTTCATGAGTTGACCCACGGAATGGACGCCGGCCTTGCCGCGAGCTACGCTGATCTCCATGTGCAAGCCCGCGGTTGTGTTTCTCCTTGTGGTAGGGCTCCTGCTGATGGCGACTCCCGCCGCCCTGGCGGTGGATGGTGCTGACGCCACGTCGTCCTCCGACGCGACTCCGGCCTGGCATGCATGGCACCCCGCGGAGCTCACGACACTCCTCTATGAGCCGTGTGACAGCGTGGAGTCGGAGGAGGACGGTTGTTCGTGGTGCGGCGCCGACCTGCATGGCTGGCTCCATGTCCTCGTTCCTGCCAGCCGCGTTGCTTTGATTGACGCTCGGCAGGCCCATCGCTTGCGGGTTCCGGCCGTTGTCCGAGGCCGCTCGCCTCCCTCCGAGTAGACCGCTCCCTGGCGGCGTTGTCTGCCGAGGAGCGTTTCGTGATGGGTCGCGGTTCGGTGTCATTCCCACCAGGCTTCGTCGCGGTCAGTTTTGGCATTCGCGGCTCGCCCTCGCATTCCTGCCTTCACTCGGAACGGTCTTCCTGCTGTGTCATCCACTCGTGAGTCTGCGTCTGTGCCTGTGACCGCTTCCGACGGCGATCCTCGCGAGCGGCTGCACCGCGTCATCGAGCATGCCGCCCATCTGCTGCCGGCGCAAGGGCCGATTGCGGTGTTTGTGCACCACAACACGCTGCACGCGTTCGAAGACTCGGGGTTCGAGGATGCGGTCGCCGTGGGAGCGAAGACCTTCGATTGTCATCCCTATTGGACCGAGGAGCAGTATCACCGCGAGCGGGAGCGAGGCCGGATTCGTTCAGACGACCTCGCGGCAGAGCTGATCGAGGACCTGAATGACGGCGTGGACACGCTCCTCGGGTTTCTCGGCACGCGGTATCACCTTCGGCTGGCCATGCTCGAGCAGCCGCTGCGATTGGCACCGACACACGAGTTGGAATGGCTGATCACCGAGAGTGACGCCTTACAGCGGTTTCGGGATGAAGTGTCACCGTCGATTCGTCAGAAGGTTCTGGGCCGCACCCGCGAATGGATGCTGCGCGATCAGCATGGCGGGGACGCCGAGGGGCAACCCGTCCGCGTGCGCGAGGCCCTCGAGCCCGTGCTCGCGATCTTTGACAGCTCGCGAATGCACCAGTGGCGGGATACCACCTGGGTGAGTTTTGTCCTGCATCTCCTGTGGCGTGCATGCCTCCTGGGCGTGCGGGATGCCGCGCCGCCTCTGGCTGTGGCGGCCCTGCCGGTTCGTCATCGTGACATGCTCCTCGAGGCCGGCGGCGACGACAGCGATGTCCCGGTGCATGGCATGCTGATCCGCTACTGCGCCGCATTCTGCGATCAGGGCCTCGCAGCGTGGCAGTTGCCGACGCGTGATGCCGGGTTCTTTCGCGGGTTTTGCGAGTTGTATGGGCAGACTGGCGGATTTCCCGACCGCTGGCTGCGTGGCCTGCGGGCTGAGCTCGACGTGCATGCAGCCGGTGGTATGGGACCGCTCGAGTCCATCGAGCGATCGCTCGAAGACCTTGGGGTCGCGGAGCACGAGCAGGAGGGTTACCTGTCACAGACGCTCCTCGCCCTCCGTGGCTGGGCCGGCATGATTTGGCAGATGGAAACCCGCGGCGACCGCGTGCCGCGTCCGGCACCACCGGGTAGCCTGGTCGAGTTTCTCGCCGTGCGTCTCGTGCTCGAGCGCCTGGCGATTGCACACACGGCACAGGAATCACTCGGCTGGCGGGGACCACTCCGCGACCTTCGAAAGGTTCTGGCCGACCGGATTCCGAAACAACCCACGCTTACCACCGAGCAGCGGGCTTTTCAGCTTTTCCAACTCGCTCAGCTCCGAGGGTGGCGACCCGAGGTGCTGTGCCGTCTGCCAACGGACCAGTGGGCCACGCTCATTCGCGAAGTCGAAGCCTTTTCGAGCATCGAGCGGCGGCGGATCTTCCACCGCGCGTACGAGCGCCGGTACCGCACATGTGCCCTCGACGCGCTGGCGGCCCATGTTCAGTCGCGCCACCCCGACGTGGCCGAGCGGAGGGACCCTCCCTTCCAGATCATCACCTGCATCGACGACCGCGAGGAGTCGTTTCGCCGTCATCTCGAAGAGGTCCAGCCTGCCTGTGAAACGTTTGGTGTCGCAGGGTTTTTCGCCGTTGCCATGTATTTTCGAGGGGTGGCCGACGCGCACTCCATACCGCTGTGCCCGATCGTCGTTACGCCGCAGCACTATGTGCGAGAGCACGTCGCGCTCACCTTCGAGGATTCGGAGCGGGTCCGAAAGCAGACACGGCATGCGATCGGCACGGTCACCCATCGCCTTCACGTCGGCAGCCGAACCTTCACGGGCGGCGTGTTGGCAGCGGTTCTCGGTTCGCTCGCGTCGCTCCCACTGGTGATGCGGATTCTGTTCCCGCGTACGACGGCCCACCTGCGGACGTGGTTCGGCCGCTTCGTGGAACCCCCGGTGGTCACGCACCTGGAGCTCGAGCGAACCGAAGCCACACCTGGCACCGAGCCGGGGCATATCGGGTACACGGTGGCCGAGATGACGACGATCGTCGAGCGGCTCCTTCGCGACATCGGGCTGACCGATCACTTCGCCCGCGTGGTCCTCCTCGTGGGGCACGGGTCATCGAGCCTGAACAACCCGCACGAGTCGGCGTACAATTGCGGTGCGTGCGCCGGTGCCCGGGGTGGCCCCAATGCCCGGGCCTTCGCCCAGATGGCCAACGACGCTCGCGTCCGCGCGGAGTTGGCCCGCCGGGGTCTCGTCATTCCCGATGCGACGCATTTCATCGGGGGATACCACGACACGTGTGACGACAGTGTCCGTGTGGCGGACCTCGAGCGTCTTCCGTCGACGCATACGGCCGACTTCGTGCGACTCCGCTCGGTGGTCAACGAAGCGAGGCGTCGCAATGCTCAGGAGCGGTGCCGGCGGTTCTATTCTGCCGACGTGAACCTGACGGGTGACGCGGCGCTGCGGCACGTCGAAGCCCGGGCGGAGGATCTGTCGCAGGTTCGCCCCGAATACAACCATGCCACCAACGCGATGTGCCTGGTCGGGCGGCGGGAGTGGAGCCGCGGGCTCTATCTGGACCGACGGGCCTTTCTTCACTCGTACGATCCGGCCCAGGATGACGACCAGTTCACCGTCTTGGCCCGCATCCTTCAGGCCGTGGTTCCCGTCTGCGCTGGCATCAGCCTCGAGTACTACTTCTCGTGCGTCGATCCGGTTGGCTGGGGTGCCGGGAGTAAGCTGCCCCACAACATTGCCTCGCTCGTCGGCGTGATGGACGGCGCCGCGAGCGATCTACGGACGGGTTTGCATCGGCAAATGGTCGAAATTCACGAGCCCATGCGACTGCTCTTCGTGATCGAAGCGCCGGCGGCAGGGCTCCAGCAGATCATGGATCGCAATCCGGGGATCGCGGCGCTCGTCCGTGGTCGGTGGGTGCAGCTTGCCGTCATCAATCCGGCGACAGGGGCGATCGAGATGTACCGTGATGGGCAGTTTCATCGCGAGGCGACCGCGCCCACGGATGTACCCCGGGTAGCGACGTCACGGGAATGGTATCGCGGGCGCCGCGACAACCTCGGGTTTGCGAGGATCGAGACCACGCTTACCTCAGCCGCACGCGGAGGTGAATCACCGCGATGACACTGTTCCAAATCTTGGGAATCCTCGTGGTCGCGAGCCCCGCGGTGCTCGTGGCCGTGCTCGGCATGACGACGGTGAGCGGGTGGCCGATGAGCGAACGGGCCACGCATCGCTGGACTTTCGGCGCGGTGGGCATCGGCCTGGCGGCCTCGATTGCCGTGCTCGTGATGATGCTCACCTCCGGTGACCGCGCGCTGCCCCTCGACGCGGGGCAGTGGGTCTCAATTCCGGAGGAAGAGTTCCACTTCCATGTGAAGTTTCTCTTCGACTGGCTGTCCGTGCCGTTCGTGATCCTGACGTTCCTCTTGTGTGGCACGATCGGCGCGTTTGCCAATCGCTACCTCCACCGTGAGCCTGGGTACCAGCGGTTTTCCATGTGCTATGCCTTGTTCATGCTGGGCATGGTTGTCTCGTCCCTTGCCGGAACGATTGAGGTGCTGTTTTGTGGGTGGGAGCTCGTGGGCTTGTCATCCGCGCTTTTGGTGGCGTTTTTCCACGAACGCGTGGCACCCGTTCGCAACGGCCAATGGGTATGGAGCGTCTACCGGATCTCGGACGCAGCATTTCTGATTGCGGCCCTCGCCCTCCATCACCTGACCGGTGAAGGCGACTTCGATCTGATGATGGGAGCCGGTCCATGGCCGGAGGGCGTCGCGGCGTTAACGCCCGACCAGGCGCTATTCGTGGGATCGCTGCTCCTCATTGCCGCCATGGGGAAAAGCGCGCTGGTCCCCTTTTCGGCCTGGCTGCCGCGGGCGATGGAGGGGCCCACG
>CAYZHH010000293.1:0-4513 GCA_964478275.1 uncultured Candidatus Kuenenia sp. | reverse complement strand
GTCTCGGGTGACGCCGTGATTGGCCGAGGCACCGTGCTCGAGAATCACGTCACGATCATGGGGCATGTCACGATCGGGGCGAGGAATCGTATCTTCCCCAACTGCGTCATCGGTGGCGAGCCCCAGGACATCAGCTACCGTGGCACGATGACTCGCGTCGAGATTGGCGACGACAACGTCATTCGCGAGGGGGTGACGATCAATCGGGCGAGCGAGAAGGAAGATGGTGTCACGACCATCGGCAGCAGCAACTTCCTGATGGCCGCCTGTCATGTCGCTCACGACTGCCGCATCGGTGACCATGTCACGATCGCAAACGGTACGCTCCTCGGAGGCCATGTGCGCATCCACTCGCGGGCGTCTCTTTCGGGAGCCGTGGCCGTGCATCACTGGGCCACGATCGGCGGCTGGTCTTTTGTCGCTGGCCTTTCCCGAGTGCTCCATGATGTGCCGCCGTTCATGCTCTGCGAGGGCGCGCCGGCCCGGCCGCGGTGCATCAATGTGGTGGCGCTCAAGCGGGGTGGATTTGATCGCGAGGCCATCGAGGCGATTTCCGAGGCGCACCGGCTCCTCTATCGGGCGAAAGTCGGTCTCGAGCCAGCGAGAGAAATTCTCCGATCTCAAGGCAATGTGCCGCCGGCGGTGGACGACCTGCTCGATTTTCTGGCGCAGCAGCAGGAAGGCCGGCACGGTCGGGCTCGTGAGCGAAGGAGGGCGGCATGACACGGACACGCTTGGCGGTGATTGGCTGTGGTCACCTGGGCACGATTCACGCTCGGCTTCTTGCGGCTCGCGAAGACGTGGAGTTGGTCGCGGTCGTCGATCCGTTCGCTGACTCGCGGGATCGCGTGGCGGCAGCCCATGGGTGTGCGTCGTTGGCTGAGCCGCGGGATCTCATCGGTCTCGTGAATGCAGCCGTCGTCGCAGCCCCCACAGGCCTCCATGCCACGGTGGCCCTGCCACTGCTCGAGGCCGGCATTGATCTTCTCGTGGAAAAGCCGCTCGCGGCCACGGTTGAAGACGCGCGGGCGATCATGATCGCGGCGCGCCGTTTCCGACGAACCGTGACTGTGGGGCATGTGGAGCGATTCAATCCAGCGTGGCAGTCGGCCGTGGCCCGCGCGGGGGAGGTGAGCTACGTCGAGGCACGACGGCTCACGCCATTCACATTCCGATCGCTCGATGTGGGCGTCGTCTACGACCTCATGATTCATGACATCGACCTCGTGCTCTCGCTCGATCCGGGGCGGTTGGAGCAGGTCGAGGCGCGAGGGCTCGTGGCTGCCGGAGGCCATGAAGACAGCGTTCGCGCTCGGCTGTCATTCGCGTCGGGCCTGGTTGCGGATCTCACCGCCTCTCGGATCTCGCCCCGGGCCGAGCGAACGGTGTCGATGTGGGCGGTTGGCGGTCTCGTGACAGTGGACCTGACGGCCAAATCAGTTGAGGTGGTTGCCCCCTCCGAGTCGGTTCGCACCGGGGCGTTCCGCGCCGCCGCAGTGCCGCCGGACGATCGGCAGGCCATGAAAGATCGCTTCTTTGCCGATGTGCTCCCGCTCGAAACGGTGACGGTGCCCGATGCCAATGCAATCGCAGCGGAGCACGACGACCTGCTGGAGGCCGTGCGAGGTGGGAAGCCGCCGCTCGTGCCGGCTACTGCGGGCGCTGCGGCCGTCGAGGTTGCGGCCCGGGTGCTCGCGGCGCTCGAGACCACGCGACTGGGGGGTGGCAGGCCGGCGGCAAAGTCCCGAACCGCCACGATCCCCCTGTTCCCTCGTCGCAAGACCGGCTGACCGCCCTGTCTTACCTATCTCTCCAGGCATGACCGCGAGTGGCCGGGTCAGCCGATCCGATACAGAGAACAGCAAGGAAGCCTCCCGTGATGCATGCCACACTCATCCGATGCCACGCCCTCGTCGCGATTGCCGTGATTCACAGCATCGTGGCCGGCGGCATGGCATGTGGCCAGGAGCCGAGCCAGGCCCGCGCGGCCGAAGCTGCGCATGGGGCCTACCGCGCGCGGCCCCCGATCATGCCGCTCGCGCCGCCGCCAGTCGTCTTCGAAGGGTTTGACCTCGTTGATTTTCAGGGCACGGGATCGGTGGCTGCCGCGCTCGATGAATGTGCCTCGGACTCGCATCCAGCGAAAGAGATGCTCGAGTTCAAGGGAATTGATGTGCGTGGACCGAACGGTCGCGACGCGGCCCCCGCACCCATGGCCGCGGAAGTGCGAAGTCGCATCGACCGGATCGATGTGGCGGCAGGCGTAGCGGCCAACCCCGAATCAATCGGTCACGGCCCGTCGCAATGGACGGGTCGCATCGGCATGAGCAACGATCGGTTGTCGGGGAGCGAATCCTTCGAGCTGCGAACGATGCTCGCGCCCAGTGAAATGGCAAGCATTGTGGGTGTCGCCGTTGGCCCGCGGTTCGAGCGGAGGTTTCGTCGTGGCCTCACCGTCTTCATCGATGGCCAGGCCGAGGCCCGGGCGTTTCGCTCGGCTGACGCAAGCTGGCTGCCGGTTCCCGGCGCCGCCGATGGAAGTCTCGCCACCGTCGGCGTGACCGCCCGCACTGGCTTCGTGCGATAGGTCGATCCCGGATGCGGTCAGGCGAGGTCGCGGTGCTGGAAGAGCACGAGCGCGAGAAGGATTGCCACGGCTGAGTAGAGGGCCGCATAGAGGGCCGCCCAGCCAAGGTAGTCCCAGGGGATCGGCACGCCACCGACCACCGCCGCCTCGACGGAAAAATGGTCGAGGACCGGCAGGATCGTGGCAAACAGCCGCCCCGTAAACCGCACGATCGCAAACTTACCCACGCTCGACTGGACAATGAGCGGCACGAGGTGCCCGAGCGTGTAGACGGCAAAGCAGAGCACGAGATTCGCGACGGTGCCCAGTCGCGTGGAAGCCGCCAGCGCGATGGACGCTATGACGACGGTCTCGAGGAATGCGAGCGCGAGCCCGGGCACGATCGTGATCATTTCGTCGGCGCTCTCCCACCACACGGGGTCAACCTTGGCTCCCTCACGTGCGTCGTAGACGACCTTGAAGTTGGTCATCGCCAAGAGCACGCCACCGAGAATCAGGAAGACGAGCATCGCGACGAGGACAAGCCCGGCAAACTTCCCGAGCACGAACTGCCAGCGGGTGAGCGGCTTGGAGAGCACGGTCAACGCGGTGCGGCCCTCGATCTCCTCCGACACCGCCACACCGGCCGTCCAGGCGACGACGAGCAGGGCCAGCACCTTGATGAGCGTCAGCCCGCTGTCCTTGTACATCTTCACGTCCTCGCCAAACGTGTTGTATGGAATGACGATGAAGGACACGATGAGGGCGATGCCCGCGCATATCACCACGGCGAACAGAGGCTGACCGATCGCCTCCTTCGTGGTGGCCGATGCGATGGCGGCGACCCGGCCACACGCAAGGCGGAACACCGCGTAGGCCCCCACGATGCTCACGAGCACGATGATCGCCCATGGCAGTATCGCCGCCTGAGGATGCTCGGGCGTCAACTGCCAGCGGATGTCGAGATGAGCGGGCGAGGTGACCTCGCTCGTGGCCTCGAGTTTTGCTTTCGCACCGAGGAACGGGTTGGTGGCTCCCTCACCACGTTGCCAGATCCACGGCTTCCCAGGCTCCAGCACGACGTCGGCGCTTTTGACGAGCGCGAAACCTTCAACGGCCTGCTGTGTCCGTACGACAAGCGGCTGGTCGCTCACGAGCTCCATCTGTTCGAGCTCCTGCGGGCGGAGCGGCAGCGGAACCGGTTCGAGCTTCGCGTGGGGCTGAATGGTGACGGACTCGGAAAAATTGTTCGCTGAGGTCATGCGGCCGAGGGACCGACTGATCTGAACTGCCGCCGCCGAGTCGGTGACCGCAAAATCGGGCGGGAGCGGCAGCCCTACGAGCGGCGTGAACGCGAGGGCCACTGCCGAAAACGCGATGGCCAGCCAAGCGAGGGGGCCAAGAAATCCGTCGCGAAGCGAGGCCTTGGCCTCGTCGGCGAGACGTGGGGCCACGAGCCGCAGGCAGCCCCAGCCGGCAATCGTCGCGATCGCCGTGACAAGCGCGGCAACCCCGAGCATCCACACCGGTGGAAGGGGAACGAGCCAGCGGTTGGCGTCAGCAAGAAGGGGCGTCATCAGCGGAGCTCCGAGGAATCATGAGTATGCCTCGGCCAGGCGGATCGGAAAACGGGGTCACTCGGCAGGGCCGGCGAGGACCGTCGCGGAGGGCGAGTCGAGCGGCCATTCCGCCAGGACACGGTGGATATCGTCGAGCGTGACGGCCTCGACGGAGGCGAGGGTGTCGGCCACGGAGCGGTAGCGGTGGTGGTGGATCCACTCGAGCCCGAGGTCGAAGAGCCGCCGCCTGGGCCGCTCGCCGGCGAGCGCCACCCGCCCCGCGACCTGATTGCGGGCACGCTCCAGCTCTCGCGGCGCGATCCCATTTCGCATGGCCTCGCGATAGATGTCGAGGATCTGCTCGAGAAGATCGTCGGTGTCCTCGGGC
>CAYZHH010000292.1:0-4565 GCA_964478275.1 uncultured Candidatus Kuenenia sp. | reverse complement strand
CCGCAAGATGTATGGCGGGCTTCGGTGGCGAAAACTCAAGGGGATAGCCGAGGTGACAGCCTCGGCGTTTCCTGACGAGGAGGCTGTCAACTCGGCTCTCCGACAGTTTCTCGCCGAACACCCTCGCGAAAACGCTGGCTGAGCTGATCCGGCGGCGCTCAACCATACCGCCACGCCGTTTCGTTGCCGACGCGCAGCATCGCTCAACCCGTCTCACCCGACATCTTGCATGGGCCGCACGCGCGGTGGCGGAAGCTCGCGTCCTGCCTGCTCCAAGTGGGTAGCGATCTCGTCGATAGCACGATCCAGGTCGGCATAGAGCTGCACGGGATCGTCCCCGTGTATGCCCGTCATGAGGTCGGGACACCTGCCGATAGAGGCACCGTCCTCCTCACTCCACTCGACCCATTTGTGATAGGCATCAGTCTTCTTCATGGATAACCTCGATAGCCCTGCGAACCTGCTTTTCTTGATACGGCTTGGCGTCATCACCGGACTGCCCACTGAGCGTAACCACTCCCGCGAAGTCCTCATGGACAAACTTTCGGTGGGATCCCTATCCCGCGATCTCGGAAAACCCGTGTGAGAGAAGATCGGTAATCAGCTCCCGAACTTTTCGGGGCATCGTCTCAAGGCGGCGGTCTCCCCGTTCACCGCTGAACGCGCGAAGGTGCCCCACCCGAGCCTCGGCCGCCTGGGCAAGCAGAAGCAAGACGGCCAGGCACATTTTCCTGGCGTCACCGCTGATCGCCGAGGCCAAGAGTCACCGCGGCGAATACAGGCGAAGCTGTGGCGAGTGCGACGCCAATGGCAGCGATCCCGCGGAGAATCAGGCTGCGTCATGGCCGAAACACTCCCATTGACGAAATACGGTACGCCCGTATATGTGTCGCATTGCCGCATCGAGCACGTCGCAATCGCTGAGAACCTGCCAGGAGCTTCGACGAGTCGATCACGTTCGAGCTGCCGATTGCCGTCGAGGAGCAACTCCGGCGGGATCATGCCAACCTCGATGCCGCCGCCCCCAATGGGCAGAAAACGTCAAGTTTTGTTGCTTGAAAACTTGACATATGCCTCAGATGGCCCGATCATTGGGATATGGCCACCCGGGCCCACCAAGCCAGTGCAGCACCAGTCGCGAGCGTTGTCCGCGGCCGCATCGAACAAAGCACCGAACGCCTGTGGCGGCTGGAGGACTTCCGCGACCTATCCCCTGCGGCGGTCGCCCAGACGCTCTCGCGACTTGCCCGGGCAGGCCAGATCGAGCGACTGAGCAAGGGCACGTATTACCGCGGCAGACAGACCACGTTCGGCCCGAGCAAGCCAAGCCCGGCGGCCGTCCAGCAGCTCGCCGGACGCCGCAAGCCGATATTCCCATCGGGCATCGCCGCCGCCAACCTGCTCGGGTTCAGTACCCAGATCCCGGCCCGCGGCGAAGTGGCGACCACCGCCAGCAGTCTGCCCCGGAAGCTGATCGGTGCTGACGCCGTGATCCACACCCGCCGACCGGCGGCATGGGCCGGCCTCTCCGAAATCGACGCCGCCCTCCTGGACTTCCTCCGCCGGGGCGGCCAGACCAGCGAACTGCCACCGCATGAGACCATCCGACGGACGGTGGCACTTCTCAGGAAGGACGGACGGTTCGACCGCTTGGCGAGCATCGCCGCCACCGAGCCGCCACGTGTCCGAGCCATGCTCGGTGCGCTTGGTAAGCAGATGCACGCGAACGGGCGGACGCTCGACGCCCTGCGCGAGTCACTCAATCCGCTCTCGCGGTTCGCCTTCGGCCTGTTCGCCAGCCTTCCAAACGCTCGGGCCTGGCAGGCCAAGGAGCGCAGGCCATGAGGCTTCACGAGCACCCCGACTTCGAGCAGGCAATCCTCCGCGCCGCCGAACACTTCCGGGCGCAGGGGCTACGGCCCGCGATCATCGAAAAGGACTACTACGTTACCGAGGCGCTCCGCATCATCGCCGCCACATCCGGCGACAACGTGATCTTCAAGGGCGGTACCAGCCTGTCGAAGGGTTGGAACCTGATCGAGCGGTTCTCGGAGGACATCGACCTGTTCCTCGACCCACTCTCGCCTTCACGCCTGCCCTGGGCGCTCATGGCATTGATCGGGAACTGAAACGCCTCCGGGATGCGGTTGCCAAGCACCCGGCCTTGACGTTCGCCCGCGACGAAAGCCGCACGATCGGTGGCTTCGGCCGTACCGACCGGTTTGCCTATGAGCAACGCTTCCGCGCTCCCGGCGAAGTCGTGGGACGCGTTCTGCTCGAATCGGGCACGGCGAGTGGCCGTGAGCCGACGTCCGATCTACAGCTTTGCTCGCACCTGGCCCAGTTTCTCCAGGAAACCGGCAACACGCTCGGCGCCGAGGACGAGCAGCCCTTCACCATGCGGCTGCTCCACTTCCGTCGCAGGTTTGTGGAAAAGATGTTCGCCATCCACGCCAAGGTGGAGCTTTTCAAACGACATGGACGGCCGATCGGGACCTATGCCCGGCATTACTACGACCTGTACCAGCTTGCCGCCCGGCCGGAGGTGCGGGCGATGCTCGCCTCGCCAGAGTATGTCGCGATCAAAAAGGACTACGATCGCATCAGCCGGACGCACTTCGAGCGAGACTACTTCTCCCCCGAAGGCATGAGTTTCGCGAGAAGCGACGCGCTGTTCCCGGCGGCTGCCATTGCCGAGGCGCTCGCCCGCGACTACGACGAGCAATGCCGGATGCTCTGCTACGGATCTGTTCCCGCGTGGTCCGATGTACGCGACCGCTTCGATGAACTACGGCCAAACCTCTGACCTGCCTCCGGAGGCCCAGCCATGCCTTACGATCCCAAGCCCGCGCGTGTTTCACCGGAAGCTGGTTGTCAACCAGAAACCTCATGCCACTTCGACCACAACATGATTGGTTTGGTGAGCGGCATAGGCGATGGCGGCCAAAATGTCTTCCCGTTCGAGATACGGGTAGTCGGCGAGGATCTCCTCGTTCGTTGCTCCGCTAGCCAGCAATTCCAGAATGTCGGAAACGCGAATCCGTAGGCCCCGGATACAGGGCTTAGCGCCGCATGTGCCGGGCTCGATGGTGATTCGCGATCGAGGGAAGGACTGTTCCATCCCGAAAAAATACCAGCCGGGGTGAATCTGCGTCGCACACGGAAGGCGATTTATCATGCCCTCGCGAAACTCGGCGACGTCTTTGTCCGCCGCAGCGCGTAACTCAGGCTCCGAGGGGTGGGCGAGCTCCCCGAACGGCTGATGGTAGAATCGTCGGCGTTGTGTGCGATTCGCTGAATCCTGGGCGCTGAATTCCATGACCACCGGCTCATTCAACGAAGCGACTGTCGCCGCGCTGGCCGGGTGCCTGGAGCGGCACCCGTCGATTGCCGCGGCCTACCTTCTCGGCTCGGCGGTCCAAGGCCGCCTTCGCCCCGAGAGCGACCTGGATGTGGCCGTGCTGCCGACAAGGCCCCACGGTCTTCCGATTGTCGAGCGTCTCGCCCTCGCAGCGGAGCTCTCCCAGGCAGCCGGCCGCGACGTGGACCTCGGGATCCTCTCCACCAGCTCGCTTGTCTATGCGAAGGAGGCTGTTGCCCACGGCCGGCTGTTCTTCGAGCGGGATCGCGAAGCCAGGGCGCGCTTTGCCATGTATGCCCTGTCGATGTACGCCTCGCTCCAAGAGGCACGGCAGGAGGTCATCGCCGCCTATGCCGCCTGACGATATTCTGCTCGCCAAAGCCGCCATCATCGAACGGTGCGTGCGTCGAATCGCTGAAGAGGCCAAGGCTTGCCCCGGCTTAGACGACTTCACGCACGTAGACGCACTCACGCTGAACATCGAACGAGCCTGTCAGGCCGCGATCGATATGGCGATGCATGTGGTGGCCGAAAAACACCTCGGCGTGCCGCAAAGCACGGCCGACGCCTTCATGCTCCTCGAGCGTTCGGGCATCATCGACGCCCCGCTTTCCGCGTCGCTCCGCGGCATGGTGGGATTCCGCAACGTCGCCGTTCATCAGTACGACCAGCTTGACCTTACCGTGCTCCGGTGGGTGGTCGATGCCGGTCATCACGACTGGATTCGCCTGGGCCAAGTCCTCGGCGTCGCCATCCGTCCGTAGCCCCGATGCCCCGATGCACCGATGCACCGATGCCGACCGAAGCCATGAAAGACCGCATCTCGATCAACCCGGTGATCCCTTTTGGAAAGCCCTGCGTGATGGGCACGAAGTCGTCCGCGTGAGCCAACTCGGCTTGGCTCAGGCAGCCGATGCGGAGCTTCTCCGCGTCGCCCACGAATAAGCCCGGATGTTCGTGACATCGTCTGAAGGTGGCAGAGTGGTGGCGAAGGAGGAACCGTTCAACCACAAGTTTCGACTCCGAGGCCAAGGGCACCGCGACACCCCCACGAACGAGAGGTCATCAACACCACCAAGCGCTGTCGTTTTCGACCGCCGAGAGACGTTCGACGAGCTGGCTCCGCAAGTGCACAATAGTTGTGGTCGCGGTTGTCGGCGCGGTTGTCGGCGAACCCCATGATCTCAGCCCGGACCGGTCATGC
>CAYZHH010000291.1:3151-4576 GCA_964478275.1 uncultured Candidatus Kuenenia sp. | reverse complement strand
GTGGTGGCCGCGGCCACCACCGCCGCCACCGCGGCCACCACCGTGCGACCATGCTGGGCCGCTCCCGAGAACGATGACAACGGCGAGGGCGCAGGCCACGATCGGCCGCCACACGTCAGCCCTCAGCAAGCTTGCACCAGACACGACCAGACAAGAGGCACGCGATGCCGGGTTCATAGGAAGGGTTCCAGAAGCGACAAGGAAATGGGATGGAATCAACGACCGCCGACTTTTCTGAGATGGAATGGCTCACCGTCGGGCATGGCCACGTCGTCAATGGATCGTTCGATCGCGTGCACGGTGCAGCGGCCGTCACCTGTTGGCGCCATCACCTGCACCCACCTCGCGACATTCCCATCGACGCCTTCGGCAGGTGTACCGACCATCGATTTGTGAAACGTCGTACCGTCCGACTCGATGACCCCCTCGGCCACCGCGCCGGTCGAGTCAAAAACCCAACTCCGAACGAGCCCGCCGTCACGGTCGGCGTGAATGACCTCGAGCGCGGTCACCTCCGGCCCTCCGGCCCGCTGATACCGCGCGCGGCCCACGATGACAGCGTCACCCAGCGGCTTGTCGTATGTGATTTCAAACTCGGTCTTCGTGCCGTCCGGTCGCGCGGCGCCCGCCGCCTTCCAGGTGCCCATAATCCAATCGAGCTCGTCGAGCACGGCCTCCTGCTCGGGCTCGAGGGTCGACTCTGCGATGCGCCATGTGGTGCCTTCGCGGACTCGCAGGCTGGTGAACCGCGACCTGAAAGGCTTTTCGCCAGGCCGCGGTGTGAAACGAATGACACCCGAAACACGGGCGAGCGGCTCCGCGAGGAGATCGATGTCGGCGACCTCGACCTCGAGCGTTCCCTCAGGATGCTGGTTGCGCCTCGCCACGAGCGCGGCCACGATAGCGTCGCGTCCCTCGATCAGATCGTCTCCCTCTTCGAGCGTCGCTCGCTCCGTCCATTGGTCGGCGAGCGCTACGGCGTCGGCCTTCCGAAACGCCTCAACGTAGCCAGCGGCCGCCTGCCGCAGCTCCGCGCCAGGATCGGCTGTCGCTTCGCGGGCCTCCGCGAACAGGAGGAGCCCTCCGCAAAAAACTGTCACGAGCCCACGCATGGGCCCCCGTGAACGACGATCACTTCTCACCCTGGCTCGCTGCGCGTGCATCGATCCTCCTCACGATCATGCCGATCAGGTCGGCGGGTCACACCCGCACCGGCAACCATCATACGGTCTGACCCGAGTGTCCTGCACGTCGCTGGTTGGAACCCTGCCCGCAAGGGGAGGACAGCCCCGTCACGGAATGGCATCGATCGCCATGAGGCGGCCCACGGTGCGAAAGACCATCCGCGTGCCGACGACCGCGGGCGTGGCTCGGCAGGGTTCGCCACGATCGGTGCGGCCGAGGATCTCGCAGACTTCCCCCGGG
>CAYZHH010000291.1:0-3141 GCA_964478275.1 uncultured Candidatus Kuenenia sp. | reverse complement strand
CTCTGATCGCCACCGCCTCGCCATCCACCGACACGTTGCGCACGGTGCCCCCGACGGCGATAGGGGACGCGTAGTAGGTGCCCCCCGCGCGGCCTCGCCAAACCGTCTCGCCCGTCGCGGGCCGGATGCAGGTCACGACGCCGCGATCGCCCCAGAGGTAGACGAGGCCGTCCACATGGAGGGGCGTCGGCACATACGGCGCGATGCTTCGGTCGAGCGTGTAGGCCACGTCCGGCTCAATGTTTCCAATGGGAGGCCGCACCGCCACGAGCGTGTTGTCGCCACCGCCGTCGCCGCTGGTGCCGATCACGAGATCACCAGCGATGATCGGCGAGGAGACGGCTCGCTTCGGAAGGCAACGCTGTTCCCAGAGAACTTTTCCCGTGGCACCGTCCACCGCCGTGACACCGTGGGCCATACTCGTGAGGATCACACGAGGCGAGGCGCTCCCATCATCAACGACGAGCGGCGTGGAATAGCCCGCCTTCGCAGGCTCGCGGTCGAGCCGCCACCGCTCGCGGCCACTCGCTGCATCGAGGCCGAGCACGCAGCTCGATGCATCCTGATCATCGGGCACGATGAGGAGATCACGGCAGACGGCAGGCGTCGCTGCAAAACCGTGCTGGGCTTCGAAGGTGCCAAGGTCGACATGCCAGCGAGGTCGCCCATCGTGGTCGAGCGCCTCCACCCGCGTGCGCTCCAGCGTGCCCCACATCCAATAGATGCCCAGCTCGTCTACGGCCACCGAGCCCGAGGCTGAACTATTCTGCGTGTGATGGGGGTCGATCGGCCCTGGGAATTCCCGTTTCCAGAGCAGCCGCCCGTCGGCAAGGGCGTGGCACGTGACAATCCGAAGGTGAGCGTCGGGGTCGGACGATGCCGTGTAGATGTGGCCCTGCCATACCACCGGCGACGCATTCCCAGTGCCCGGCAGGTCGACCGCCCATGCCCAATCAGCCTCGGTCCAGGCATCGGGAAAGTGGGCGTCGCCCCCCTGCCCGGCACCGTCGGCACCGCGCCAGCGGGCCCAGGGCTCGTCGGGTGGCCCGGCAATGGCGACCGTCGCGACCGCAAGCACCGAGAGCGTGAACGCTGCTCCAGCCCGTCCGCGCCGAGCGGCTTTCATGGTCCGACCCTCAGTGGGGTGTGGCGAATGACAGACAATATACACCGTGCTTCACGCGCGGGCGGCCGATCCGTGCCCCGAGAGCCGCCTGCCGACAGCCGGGTCGTTCTGGCCGTAGCACTTCTGCCGAAACGGCGGCGGTCGTGCGGCGGGCTGCAAGGTGCGGGGGTTTTTGGCCGATGTCGAACGAGGCTGGCTCATGCCCAGAACTCTCAACTCCAACGACTCCCACACTCATGCGTACCATCATGCTCGTGGCCGTTATGGCCGTCATGGCCGCAACCGTCGCACCGCTCCCGGCGGACGCTCGTACCACCGGATTCGACCCGCGGATCGTCACGTTTGGCGACGCCCGTGAGGACATCAAGTCAACGCCGATCACCGAGCGGCCGTACCGCCCGATGCATGTCTACGGCAACACCGTGCGCCGGCGGCACCAGCGGGCCGCAGACTCCACTCCCGCTCGTTCCGTCCAGCGATAATTCACGGCGCAAATCGGGCTTGTGCTCCTGAGGTGAGGCTGCGACTTTCCGCGGCATCGGCGGCCCGTGGTCCACGACGATCGCCGATTCCACCGAAAGGACATTCCCACCATGCGCACCCTCATTCTGCTCGGCTTCTTGGTTGGCGGCCTCGTTGTGGCCGGCGCGATCCACATCACGCAGAACAACGGCCAGATCCAGGTTTCGATCGACAAGCAAAAGGTCCAGAACGTGGCCGGCGCCGTCGTCCGCGAGGGCGAAACGCTGCTTCGCAACGCCGCGAACCAGGGCGACCAGCAGCGCAAGTAGTTCCCGCTACGGCCGGCCACCATGCTGCAGAGAATCCTGGCAGTCGTTCAGGTGAACACGGCTTCGAGGAGGCCGAAGTCGTCGTCCAGCGTGCCCCCTGCGAAGTGCAAGACCCTCGCCGTGATGGCATCGAGGCGGTCGTCTGCTGAATGCGGCGGCGCTGTCGCCGGATCTCGCGCGATGCTGGTCACGATGTCTGCGAAGGCGTCGTAGCCAAGGAGCGCGCCGCCCAGGTCGGCCACCTCAAAGCCGCCATCGCTGAAGAGATAGAGCATGCTGCCGGGGGCAACCTCAGCGCTCGCCTCGGCAAACGTGGCCTCTGGGAAGAACCCGATGAGCGGCCCCGTTCCACCAAGCTGCTGCGATGGTCCCGCGGGTGGCACAAGCAGCGCCGGATGGTGACCGGCCGACGCATAACACAGGCTCCGGTCCTTCGCGTCGTAGACTCCGTACCAGGCCGTGAAGAACTTGCCATCGGTGCGTTCCATCGGAAACGACGCATTGAGCGCCGCGAGCACGTCGCCCGGCCGAGCGAAGTCGATGCCCGGCAGGCTCTGGCTCCGCAGGATGTTGCCCACGGTGACCGAGAGGAGCGACGCGCCCACGCCGTGCCCCGACACAGCGAGCAGATAGAGGGCCGTGCGGCGGCCGATGCCATCGAGCGGCAGCGCCCCGAGCATGTCGCCGCCGAGCTCGCAGCACGCGATCAGGCGGTGAGACGAGGACATGGCCAGCGACACGACCGGCTCCGGCACAACCGAACGCAAGAAGGCTGCGGCATCGGCGACCTCGCGAACGAGCCGCCGCTGCGTGATCGCAAGTTCTTCCCGGGCCTCGAGGAGATCTCGCTGCGTGCGGACCAGATCGACGAGGCCGATTTCGCGTTCGGCCACTCCGGCGAGGTTGCGGAGCGCCGTGAGCTCGCGAGAGCCAAGCGTGCGAGGCTCATGATCGGCGAGGCACAGCGTGCCGACGTTCTTGCCCGCGCGGCCGGCCAGCGGGTGTCCGGCGTAGAAGCGAATGAAGGGATCGCCCACCACGAGTGGATTGTCGGCGAAGCGGTCGTCCTCGAGCGCGTCGGGAACGATGAGCGTCTCGTTCTGGAGGATCGCGTGACCGCAGAACGAGACCTCGCGGCCGGTCTCGTCGGACGTGAGCCCACACTTCGACTTGAACCACTGCCGGTCGGAATCGACCAGGGTGATAAGCGAAATGGGCGTATCA
>CAYZHH010000290.1:0-4621 GCA_964478275.1 uncultured Candidatus Kuenenia sp. | reverse complement strand
CGAGGCCCGCACGGCGTCACGGATGTAGATGGCTCGCTGTCCTGAGCGGGTCGCGTTGAGCGTACAAGGAAGTATTCATGGGCAGAGCCGCAGCGGCTGCGTGTGCACGGACGTCAATCGACGATGTCCGAGACGCAGTGCGCGAGCGGATCGGGGAGGAGCGTTTTGCGGTCTGGTTTGGCGATGCCTCATGGGCGCCAGCCGCGAACGGCCAAGCCGGCATCATGATTCACGCCGGCGTGGGGGTGACCCACGAATGGCTCAAGCGGACGTTCCGCGCCGACGTGGAAGCAGCCGTCCAAGGGGTGTGCGGGAGCGGTGCGCGGATCACGTGGGAACCTGCGACCACCGAAGCGGTCCCGGCTCCCTTGACTGTCCTGGCGCCAGCCTCGAAAAGCTCACGCCGAAGGCCCCACCGGTCCGCCGCAGCTCTCACGGCCCCGCCGAATCCTGAGCCGTCGCGTCTGGGGTGCGAATCGGCCGCAACGCCATCGCACGCTTCGCCGCGTGTGTCCCCAGCCCGTGGCCCCGGTGCATTCATCGTGGGGCCGTGCAACCGCATGGCCTATGCGGCCGTCGAGATCGCTGCATCGAGGCCCGGCGAGATGTCGCCGCTGGTGATCCATGGCCCCAGCGGTGTCGGGAAGACGCATCTGTTGCAGGCGGCCTGTCACCGAGGCCGTGAGCTCCATCCCGGCATGCACACGGTGCTCGTCTCGGCCGAGCAGTTCACAACGTCGTTTATTCAGGCGCTCCGAGGCGGTGGACTGCCTGGGTTTCATCGGAGCATCCGATCTGCCGACATGCTTGCGATCGACGACGTTCAGTTCTTTGTTGGCAAGCGGGCGACCATCCAAGAGCTGCAGCAGACCATTGACGCTCTGCAACGACAGGGAAAGCAGATTCTTGTCGGTTGCGACCGGGATCTCGATGCCCTGGGGGATCTCGGCAACGATCTCCTGAGCCGGCTTCGCGGGGGAATGACCGCTCGCCTTCTGCCGCCCGACTACGATGTCCGCCGAGGGATCGTGGCAGGGCTCATTCAGGCTCGTGGGCTCCAAATGCCCGACGATGTGGTGCACCATGTGGCCGTCAATATGACGCGCCATGCCCGCGAGCTTGCCGGCGCGGTCAATCGTCTCGAGGCCACAAGCCACATGCTCGGCATGCCGATCACGCTCGAGCTGGCCCAGGAGGCGCTCGCGGATCTCGTGCGTTCCAGTAGCCGTTGCCTCCGGCTTGCGGATATCGACCGGGCGGTATGTGGCACCTTTGGCCTCGAAGCGGGAGGCCTCCAATCGAGCCGACGGTTGCGGGCCGTGAGCCATCCGCGGATGCTGGCCATGTATCTGGCGCGCAAGCACACCCGTGCGGCCCTCGTCGAGATCGGCAGCTACTTCGGCGGTCGCAGCCATTCCACCGTGGTCGCCGCGCAAAAGGCGGTCTCATCGTGGCTGGCCACCGCGACCCCGATCGTGTTGGGGGGCGCCGCCTGGGACGTGGCCGAAGCGATCCGTCGCGTTGAAGACACCCTGCGGGCGGTATAGCTGTTACCGGTCGGCGGTCGGCAGCGGCTTCTCCTCGAGGCTGGCCTTGTAGCGGACGCTCGACTGCGGGCCGCCAAAGCCCACCACGCGGCGGTCAATGGCGGTGTGGCGGCTCACGATCCGTCCATGCTCGATGTCGAAGCGGATGGTTCCGTCCCAGATGCGTTCGAGAAGCCGCGCTTCGAGTCGCGGATCATCGAGCGGCGTGAGGATCGTCGTATCGACGGCGATGGTGGCGACGCCGTCGCGAATGGCCTCGAGACGATACCGAAGCCTGGTGCGCACCGCCTTGCGAGGCCCCGCGGGCACCTCCACGACAATCTCATCGGGGACGGTCCAGACATGCCCCGGCTCGACCGGCTCGTCGGGGAGGGGCACGATCACGAGATCACCGGTGGCTGCCGCCGGGCAGGGTCGCAGTTCACGACGCTCGAGCACCCGCCCGTCGGTCGCAACCCGGAGACGCACGAGAGGAACGCCTAAGCTTGCTCGCACGGCTTCATAGCCTGGAGGAGGCTCGGCATCGCCATTACTTGTCCAGCGGACCTCGCCCTGAGTGCTCGACCGGGAGGTCATCGTCACGTCATCGACCGACTGCTCGAGCGTGGCGACCCCGTCTTTGTCTACCGTAACCACATGCCAGGTTCGCGTCGAGTCGGTCATGGTCTCGACTGCCTCGGTGACGCCATTCATGGTCGTCTCGGTGAGGGCGCGGTGCTCGACCCGTGAAGAGATGGCCTCGCCCGCGCGGAAGGCGTATCGCAGCAGAACGCCGGCGGCAGGTTCGGCGGGATCAGCCAGGGCCACGGCAGTCATTGCCATCGCCAGGCCGAGCGAGGCGATTCGCATGGAGAAGGTAAAGCGATTCATGATCCGTTTCCCTGGTTTGCCCGCTCGGCAGCCCTGAGGCCGCCGCCCCAGGCCAGCTTGTCTCGCAGGGTGTTGTAGTAGCCCTCACCGATCTCGACGAGGGTGAAACGCGGCTTCGCCCTTCTGATCCGCATCGCGTCTCCAGCAAGGAGCGGCATGATGACCTGACCGTCCACCATGCAGGCTGAACCGGCGTTGGGCCGGGGCACACGAATCTCGTACTCCCGTGTTGCCGAGTCGATCACGGTGCGATTGGTGAGAGTGTGGGGATTGAGTGGTGTGAAGACGAAGGCGTCCATATCTTTGCGGACGATGGGACCTCCCGCTGAAAGGTTGTAGGCCGTCGAGCCCACCGGCGTCGAGACAATGAGACCGTCGGCCCGGTAGGTGGTCGCTGGCTCTCCATCGACGACGAGGTCGATTTCGATCATCGCAAACGGCGGTCCCGCCAAGACCGTTGTCTCGTTGAGCCCGAGCTCGCGGCGGAAAACGCTCCCCGCGCGGACGATCTCGCACTCGAACATCATGTGGTCCACGAGCCGGAATCGGCCCGCCATGAAGGCATCGATAGCCCGGGCAACGTCCTGGCGAGGCGTCGCGGCAAGAAAGCCGAGCCGACCCAGGTTGACGCCGAGGGCAGGCACTTGGGCGTAGCCCATCCACCGGGCCGCGCGGAGGATCGATCCGTCTCCTCCGAGGACCACCACGAGGTCGGTGACCGCAAGCAGCGCGTGCGCAGGGCCAGAGCCAGTCTCGACGAGGCGCGTGGCTCGATGTCCTCGATCCTCAAAGAGCCCCGCGATCCGCACTGCCTCGTCGGCGCCGGCGGCCGCGCCGACGATCACGACGTCGAGCGCTGCGGGAGGTGGCTCAGAGGAACGCAGGCGTGTCATGGGCGGCATGATGGCGACGACCGCCTCCCTTGGGTCAGGCGTCGGCAGCCGCAGCCGATGTGGCCGCATGGGCCACGCGGCCCGCGAGCTGCCGGCATGACTGTGCGATGCCTGCCGCGTCGAGACCCAGCTCGGCGAGGAGCTCGCCTCGCTCGCCATGCTCCACGAATCGGTCGGGGAGACCGGTCCGACGGATCGGTCCCGCTGACATGCCTGCGTCCGACACCATTTCCAGAATCGCACTTCCGAAACCGGTCGGCAACGCGCTCTCCTCGATCGTGAGCGTCCATGGGGCCGCCTCGATCCGCTCGAGGAGCGTGGCATCGAGAGGCTTCACGAACCGCGCGTTGACGACCGTGACGTCGAGGCCTTCCTGGCGCAGGGTCGCAGCGGCAGCGAGCGCCTGTCCGAGAAGCGTGCCGCAGGCGATGACCAGGCCGTCGCCACCTTCGGCGAGTACTTCGGCCTGCCCCAGAACGATTGGCGACCGCGGGCCAGCATGCCGTTCCACGGTGGCCTTCGGGTATCGGATCGCCACGGGCCCGTCGTGCCCCAGGGCCCATTCCAGCATCCCTTCGAGGTCATGCTCATCGCCTGGCGCGAGGACCACCATGTTGGGGAAGAGCCGGAGGTAGCCCACATCAAAGGCGCCGTGGTGTGTTGGCCCATCGGGACCCGTGAGCCCGGCCCGATCGAGCATGAACGTCACCGGAAGGTTCTGGAGGCAGACCTCCTGGAAGATCTGATCAAACGACCGCTGCAGGAACGTGCTGTAGATATCCACGATCGGCCGGCAGCCGGCCTTGGCCTGCCCTGCGGCAAAAGCGACGGCGTGCGATTCACAGATCCCCACGTCGAAGAACCGGTCGGGAAACTCGGATCGCACCGCCTCGAGCTTGTTACCCTGGCACATGGCCGCGGTGATGACGGTGACTCGAGGGTCTCGCCGGAGAGAGCCAGCGATCGCCGATGATGCGGCGTCGGTGTAGCCCCGTGCCGCCGACTTCTTGAGCGTGACGATGCCGTCTTCGTCATCGCACTCGAACGGCGCCGGCGTGTGGAACAGCACGGGGTCGTCCTCTGCCGGCTTGAAGCCGTGCCCTTTTTCGGTGAGCACATGGAGGAGGATCGGCCCCTCTTCGTCCTTCACGAGCTCGAGGTAGCGCATGAGGTTGGGCAGCGAGTGTCCCTCGACGGGGCCGAAGTAGCGGACGCCCATGGCCTCGAAGAGCGCGCCGCCGTGGAGCGATGTCTTGATCGATTCCTTGACGCCGGAAAGCATCTTCTCCATCTGCTCGCCGACGACCGGCA
>CAYZHH010000289.1:0-4624 GCA_964478275.1 uncultured Candidatus Kuenenia sp. | reverse complement strand
CCCTCGCAGTCAGTGGTGCGTTGGCGATGTTCGTCGTGCAGCCACCAGGAGATCTCTGGCCGCTCGCGTGGCTCGCGCCGATTCCGTGGCTTCTGCTCGTGACGCAGCCCCGAATCTCAGGGTGGCGGGCATGGGCTGCCGTCTGGTGCGGAGGTTTTCTTTACTGGCTCCTGGCGATTCACTGGCTGCGGCTGCCGCATCCGCCGGCAACGGCAATCGGCTGGGTGCTCCTCTCGGCCTACCTCGCCTGCTATCTGCCGCTCTTCGTGGTGTCCGCGCGGCGGCTTGTCCATCACTGGAAGTGGCCACTCGTTCCATCCGCAGCCGTCGCGTGGATCGCGACGGATCTCGTGCGGAGCGAGCTGTTCGGTGGATTTACATTCGCGGGGCTCGGTCATACCCAGTGGCGATGGACGACACTCATTCAAGTGGCCGATGCCGTGGGCGCCGTCGGCGTCGGCGGCATCGTGATGGCCGGCGCCGCAGCGATCCTCGCGACGGCGACGGGCCGCTTCAGCACGCGAGCGATTGTCTGCGAGACACTGCCGGCCGCGATCCTCGTCTCACTGACGCTGGCGTATGGCAGCATGCGGCTGGCCACTGCCCCGGCGCCAACGCAAAAGCCACTCGATGTGCTCATCGTGCAGGGCTCCATCGACACGGAGATGAAACACGATCCGGCCGCGGCCGCCGATGTCCTTGCCCATTACGACGAGCTCACGATCGCTGGGCTCGCCGCCGAGGCCGCCCTCCCTGACCTCATCGTCTGGCCCGAGACGATGTGGCGATACGGGCTCATGGAGATAGATCCGGCGGAGGTGCTCCCCGCAGCGGTCCTGGATGAGATGCTCGGGCCCGGCGATGCAGGCGAGCCGGCGGCCGCGCGGCAGGCGCGGCAGGCGCGCGGACGGGAGGCCATCACCGCCCAACGGCTCAACGCGCTTGCCATCTACGCCCGCCGCTACGGCACGGCATGGATCGTGGGCCTCGATCGGCAACGGATCACGCCTGCGGTGCCGGCGGGCTATCAGTCATTCAATTCCGCGCTTGTCCTCAACCCCGACGGCCGCCCAATCGCCTGCTACGACAAGATGTATCCGGTCATGTTCGGCGAGTATGTGCCGCTGGCTGATCGCTTCCCGATTCTCTACCGACTCTCGCCCCTGCCCGGAGGACTCACCGCAGGCACGACGCCCGTCGCCGTCGATATCGCGGGCTTTCGCGTGGCCCCGACGATCTGTTATGAGACGGCCCTCCCGCGAGCCATCAGGTCTATCGTCCGCACCCTGACCGCCACCGCCCGCCGCCCCGACGTGATCGTCAATCTCACCAACGACGGCTGGTTCTGGGGGTCGAGCGAGCTCGACATGCATTTGGTGGCGGCCATCTTCCGGGCGGTCGAGGTGCGAACGCCCATCCTCGTGGCCGCCAACACCGGGTTTTCCGCGGCGATCGACGGCTCGGGCCGGCTCCTCGCCCGCGGTCCTCGCCGGGCCACGGCAACCCTGCGGGTGGCCGTCAGCCCCGATGGCCGGCAGAGCCCGTGGCGAATGGCGGGAACCCTGCCGCTGGCGTCGACCTTGGCGGTCGTCGCGATGCTGGGGCTGGAATGGCTCGTCGGGACGCGGCTTGCCCCGCGGTGGGCCTCGGACCGACAATGAGACATCGAGGGATCAGTTCGGGAGCCCGGCGGCCGTCGCTATCGGGCCCGACGAGGGATGCACTATGAACATCATTGGCAAGATCTTTCTCTTTGCAGTGTTCATCATGAGCTTGGTGCTCATGACGCTCGCTGGTGCCATCGCCATCTCCCACCGCGACTGGAAGGCGGAGGTGCTCCGCACGCAAGAGGAATGCCTCCCAGGACAGGCGCCCGGATACAAGTTCCAACTCGAGCAGGCCGAGAAGGAGCGCGAGTCGCTCGAAGCCCAGATCTCGCGGCTCCAGACCCAGGTGGCCGAATCCGAAAAGTCTCGTGACGAAGTCGTCGCCAAGTTGCAGTCGGCGCTCATCGAAAAGAATGACGAGCTCTCCAAGCTTCGCATCGACCGCGAAAAGCTCCAGGAGGAGCAGAAGCAGCAGGTCGCCCTTATCGAGAAAACGGCCGACGATCTCCGCCAGGCCCGGCAGGAAGTCGAGACGCTCACGAAGCAGGTGGCCGACCAGCAGGCCAAGGTTGACGGCCAGGTAAACCGTTCGGCTGACCTTTCGGCGCAGCTCGCCGAATCGAAATCATTTCTCGAGATCGCCGAGGAGCGGAAGGGCCAGCTTGAGCAACAGCTCGTCAATGCTCGGCTGCTCCTCCAGCAAAGCGGCCTCGACATCGACAGCCTGCCGCAGGACCGCGTGCCCGCGCTCGACGGCCAGGTAGTGGCCGTGGCCACAGGGTCGATCGAGGTTTCCCTCGGCAGCGATGACGGTCTCCAGGTCGATCATGTCCTTGAGGTCTACCGCCAGGGGCAGTATGTTGGCCGTGCGGTGGTCACGAGCGTGAAGCCCGACCGAGCCGTCGCCCGGCTTGTCAAAGAGTATGCCCGCGGTGTCGTCCAACGGGGCGACCGGGTCACAACGCGATTGAAGGCCTGAGAGACAGGAACGACGCATGAGCGATGACGGTCCTGGCAGAGGCCGACGGTACCCGATGAACGTGGACACGGCGATGCTCTTGATCTCGTTTGCCGCCCTGGCAATCGGCTGCCTTATTCTGGCTATCGACCTGTTTCAGCGACGTCTGCCGCTCGGACCTCCCCCGCCCGTGTAGGCCGCTGGCCATGTTTTCGTGGCTGCGTTCCCGCCGGCGCCGGGCGATCATCGAGCAGCCTTTTCCCTCGGCCTGGGAAGAGATCCTCCGCCGAACCGTGCGGCAGGCGGCCTGGCTCGGCGACGACGAGGTCACGCGGTTGCGGGGTTGGATCGCCGTCTTTCTGGCTGAGAAGCGGTTCGAGGGCTGCCAGGGTTTTGAGATTACCGACGAGGTTCGTGTCGTGATCGCAGCCCAGGCTGGGCTCGTCTTGCTTGGACTGCCTGGCCAGTGGCTCGACAGCCTGCGATCGGTCCTCGTCTACCCCAGTGAATACCTCGTGCCGCAGGTCACGCCGCTGGCGGGCGGTGGAGAGATCGCGTGGGAAGAGGCGCGGATCGGCGAGACCTGGAGCGGGGGCAGCATGGTGCTCTCATGGTCTGGCGCGCGGGATGGCGCGCGGATGCGTGACGGTGCGAGGAGCGTCGTGATCCATGAGGTGGCACATCTCATCGACCTTCTCGACGGTGACATCGATGGTGTGCCACCGCTTGTTTCAACCGCCGCCCGCCGCCGATGGGAGGCTGCCATCGCCACGTGCCGAGAGCAGTTTGACCTGCTGCTCGATGAGGGGCGGAATCTGCCCCTCGACGACTACGCCGCCGAGAGCGCCGTCGAGTTTTTTGCCGTGGCCAGCGAATGCTTCTTCCAAGACCCGCACCGGCTCGTCCGATACGACCGCGTGATCTACGACCTGCTTGCCGAAGCGTACCGTCAAGACCCGCTCGCCCGCGTACCCATCCGGGTCGTACGCGGATAAGCCGCGTCCCTCGTTCAGGTGCCGTCGCCTTCCGCCGCTGGTTCGGCCTCGTCGGCTGGCACCTCGGCTGCCTCGGGCTGCTCCGCCGGCAGCGGCACCACAGGCGCGGCCGTGGTCAATCGCCACGGCGCAAGTGAGACGACCAGCCCAGAAGGACTTGCCAGGACGAGCCGCTCGGAGACGGTGTTCACGACCGGCAGCGTGAAGCTCCCGAGGCAGAGTTGCTCACGACGGCCGCCCGACATGAGGTCACGCGCCACGAGGAAGCCGGTGTCGTCCAGGCACCAGACTCGCGTATCGGTGATCGCCAGCGGCCGACCGCCCTGCCGCACCTGCCAGCGACGCTCGCCGCTCGATGCGTCGAATGCAGCGAGGCCCCACGGCCCGAGTGAAACCACCACCGTGTCGCGGCCCACGATTGGGCTCCCCTCCGGCACGCCCTCGAGCACCGTGTGCCATCCGAAGTAGGGCGCCTCCGCCCCTCGCGAATCCTTGATGACACCGGAGTTGGCGGTTAGGCCTGCCGGGATCGTGGCGAGGCGGGCCAAATCTCCTGCCAGCGTGGCCACAAACACGTCCTGGCCGCGAACAACCGGCGGACCACTGGCCGGGCTGCCAAGGTCAAACTCGATCCGCTCGGACAGATCATCGTCGGTGACGAGGGCCACGATGAGCCCGCGCGTCGAGCACCACAGGACGCCGTTGCCGAAAGCCACCGGCTTGAAATCGACCTCACCCTTGCTGTCGATTCCGACCCTCGCGGTCTCGCCATCTGCCACACCGGCGGATTCTCCCTCCACGGGCACCGTGATCCAAGTGGATTCTGGCATCCGCTCAACGCCGCCGCCATCAAGGGGTATATAGACCTGCCCTTCGGAAGCGAGGGCGCCAGCTGAGGCGATGCCGCTGAGGGATCGTGTCCACGCCATGCGACCGCTGTCGGTGTGAAACGCCGTGATGCCGCGTCCGCGGGCCACCGTCACGCTATTCGGGCTGATGCCGGCGGCCTCGATCGGGCCTGTGCCGTCTACCTGGTGCGACCATGCGACCGCGCCGCGGCGCGG
>CAYZHH010000288.1:0-4726 GCA_964478275.1 uncultured Candidatus Kuenenia sp. | reverse complement strand
GGCGTGACCGGCGCCGCCTCCATGACCGGCGGGGGCGACGGCACGGTGGCCGAGGGCGGAAAGGGTACAGACTCGGACTCGACTGGATCGTCAGGCTCCGGAAAGAGTCCCGCGACGCAGACTGCCGGAATCGGCGACTGCAAGTCGGCACACCAGACTAGATCGCGTTCGGAGAGCTGCCCATTGGACGCCAGCGACACGAGGCCACGGTGCGTGAAGGGGCCGACTCTCGTTTCGCCCTTCATGATGAACCACGGCTTCGCCACCACTCGCACTCCTCGGTCACCCGTCCAGCATGCCATCCGCGGCCGACGCTAGCTCCTTTTATACATCGAAGAGGCCCTGGTTGTGAGCCCGTACGGCCTGGCGTGCGATGCCGGCGAGCATGCGGCGAAAAACGACCTCGTGGAGCGGCCAGATCGCATACCAATAGAGAAGGCCACCGAGACCGCGAGGATCGAAGACAGCCGTCTGGTGGATCGTGACATCCCCATCGCGCGGCACCACCTCAAACTCGAGCCACCCACGCCCTGGCAGTTTCATCTGGGCCGCCAGCCGCAGTCGTCGCGGCGGCTCGTAGATCTCGACCTCCCAGCAGTCGAGCCCGTCGCCCACGCGAAGGGAGTCGGGATCGCGTCGGCCGAGAGACATGCCTGGCCCGCCGACGAGTCGGTCGAGCCATCCACGGAACGTCCAAAGCCAGTCAAACGCATACCAGCCGTTGCCGCCACCAATCCGCTCGATGGCTGCGAAGGCGCGTTCGGGCGAGACGGCCACGACCTGATGGCGGTGGTCCACGAGCCGCCTGCCCTCGTGGGCTCCGCCGTAGCGACGGGGCAGATCCTCGATGTCGGCGAAGTCGGCCCACCGCTTACCCGCAAAGGCCGTGTCTTCCTCGTCGCCCGCCTCGCGAATCGCCACGGCCAGGTCACGCGGACGAATCGAAAACTCACGCGTCGCCGCATCGCTCGTCACGACCGTGGGATTCTTGAGTCCGTCGATCAACTTGCGTCCGACCTTCGAGTAACGCGGTGCCACGAGTGCGAGCCACAGGCTCGAAAGCCTCGGCGTGAGTACCGGCACCGGGATCATGAGCCGGCGGAGGCCCCGCTGCCGGGCGTACTCCCGCATGATAGCGCCATACGACACCGTGTCTGGGCCGCCGATCTCGAAAATCCGCGGGGACCCCGGGGGTAGCTCGGCCGCGGCCGCGAGGTAGGCCACGACGTCCGCGATCGCGATCGGCTGCGTCGGCGTGGCAAGCCATGCGGGGCAGATCATGACGGGCAGTCGCTCGACGAGCGCCCGCACGAGGTCAAACGAAAAGCTCCCCGCGCCGACGACGATCGATGCCCGAAACTCCACGACATCCATGCCGCTGGCGCGAATGATGGCGCCCACCTCATGACGGCTGCGGAGGTGGGCCGACAGGCGATCGTCATCGGCGCCGAGGCCCCCGAGGTAGACGATTCGCTTCACCCCCGCGCCCTTCGCCGCCGCGGCGAACCGCTCGGCCGCGAGGCGGTCGGTTCGCTCGAAGTCGACGCCGCTCTCCATCGAATGAACGAGCCAGTAGGCCACATCGATCCCGGCGCACGCCCGCGCGAGGTCCGCCGGATCGGAGGCATCGCCGGGCATCACCTCCGTGAGCGGCCCCGTCTTGCCATCGAGCTTCGCTGGGCGGCGGGCAAGGCACCGCACGGCATGCCCAAGCCGCTCGAGCTCCGGAAGGAGCACGCCGCCAACATAGCCCGTCGCGCCAGTGAGGAGGATGTGCATGGGGTTAGGGAGAAGTTGAAGTTGCGATTCGCGTTGGAGTGAACATAGAAGCTTCCGGCGCCAGCCGGGGGGCTGCGGGTGGAAGGCGGTCCCGTTGGCCATCATGAACGGGCTTGCCCAACGACCCGCCGTCCCCTCGCTGGCGCGAGGGGCTTCCATTCAAGTCGACTACGGCTCGGCGACCTCAAAGGCTTCATCCATGAGCGCCGGGTCGCCTGTCTTAAAACCCTTCATGAACCATCGCGTTCGCTGCTCACTCGTGCCGTGCGTGAAGTTCTCCGGCTGCACATAGCCTTGCGTCTGTTTCTGGATGCGGTCGTCGCCGATCGCCGCCGCGGCGTTCATGGCGTCGCGGATGTCCTGCTCGTCGAGGACGCCCTCGTAGCGGGCCATGTGGTGAGCCCAGACCCCCGCGAGAAAATCGGCCTGGAGCTCCAGCCGCACCGACACCCGGTTGTATTCCTCGGGCGAGAGCCGTCGCTGGAGCCCCTGCACCTTCTGGCTGATGCCGAGCTGGTTCTGGATGTGGTGACCAAACTCGTGGGCGATTACATACGCGTGGGCAAACTCGCCCGACGCCCCAAAACGCCGCCGGAGCTCCTCGTAGAAGGTTGGGTCGATGTAGACGGTCTCGTCGGTCGGGCAATAGAAGGGGCCCATGCCGGCGCTCGCGAGGCCGCAGCCACTCTGTACGCGGCCGGTGAACATGACGAGCCGCGCCGGCACGAACCGCTTCCCAAACGCTTTCGGAAAGAGCCGTGACCATGTGTCCTCGTTGTCGGCAACGACCGTGCGAATGAATGCGCCCATCTCGTCATCGACCGGCTCCGCTGGGGCCACCTGCGGCGCACCCTGCGGATTGTCGAAGAGCCTGAGGATCGGCACGAGATCGGGGAAGAAGATCGCGGCGAGGAGCACGACAAGGGTCATGATGCCGCCGCCGACCGCTACCTGCTGACCGCCGCGGCGTCGGTCTTCGACATTCGTGCTCTCGCGTCTGCCCTGCCAACGCATGCCTGTCTCCTCGGTGTGCCTTAGGCCAAATCGTTTTCGATACGAAGCATAGAGGCGATGCTCTCGCGGGCGAGACGTTCGGCGCCGGGAGCCAAGTCAAACACCTCGACGCTCACCCAGCCGGCGTAGCCAATCTCGTCGAGGGCCTGGAAGATCGGCAGGAAATCGACGCTGCCAAAACCGGGGCCCTGGAGGTTCTCGTCGTTGGCATGGAAGTGTTCGAGCCAGGGGGCACTCGCCCGGATGATGTCAGGCGTGGACGTTGGCTCGGCGGCCATTGCTTTGACGTCGAGGTGCAGTCGGATGTGCGGGGAGCCAATGGACGCGAGGAGCGTGCAGGTCTCGGCGGCCGTGGTGAGCACGTCGGTCTCGGCGGGCGAGAGGGGCTCGAGGGCGACGACCGTGTCGGTGGCTTCGAGGACCGGCACAAGCCGGCTGAAGACCTCGCGGATGAAGCCGTGGGCCTGCTTGAGAGTGACACCTGGAAGGAGACTCCGCTGCCGTGGAGATCCGAAGACGAGGACACGCCCGCCGAGGTCGTGGCAGAGCCGAGCGAGATCGGCGAGATACGCGACGGTGCGATCCCGCACGGTCGTATCGGGATGAGCCACATGAAGGCCCTCGCTCTTGGCGAGCAGCCAGTGGAGACCGACGCAGTCGAGACCGGCGCGGGCGATCGTACGACGGATCTCCCCCCGCGCCGTCGTCGAAAGATCGTCCGGCGACGCGGCCAGGGTAAAGGGAGCGAGTTCAATACCGCCGTAGCCGCATGAAGCGACAAAATCGCAGGCCTTCGCGAGCGGCCACTCGCCGAAGGTTTCGTTGCAGATCGCGTAGCGAAAGGGGGAGTTCATGCGTCGGTAGTTCGCTTGTGACGAGGATTCTCGACCTTGGCCGGCCGGCCCGTGCGGGCGCTTTTGTAGCAGGCTTCGACGATCGCAACCGCCTTGCGACCCTCCAGGCCATCAAGCGGTGGCCGTCGCCCCTCTTGGATCGCCGAGAGAAAATCCTCGAAGTTGCGGGTGTGGCAGGCGTAGTTGATGGCCATCGGATCGGCGGCGCCACCCGAGGTGCTGCTCGAGCCACCGAGCCGTTCGCGGGTGGCCGCATCATCCGGAGCGTCGGTCCGAAACTGCCACGTGACGAGCTGCTCTTCGAGCACTTCGGCCGTGCCGTCGCGTCCACCAACAAGGATGCGGCGAAGGCTGCCAGGGTAGAGGCTCGTGGCGGCGAGAAGTTGGCCGAGTGCGCCGTTCCTGAACCGCAGGATCGCCACACAGGAATCCTCCACTTCGAGGCGCTCCGGGTCGTGCGCCCGCACGGCGGTCATGGCCACGACGCTTTCTACCGGGTTCTCGGCGGGGTCGAGGTCGGGCATCGTCGCGCCGGCGATCCACTGGATCGCGTCAACGCCGTGAATCGACTGGTTCATGAGCGATCCGCCACCATCGAGGGCCTTCGTGCCTTGCCAGCGGCCGGGGCCGTAGTAGGCATCGTCGCGCCACCAGGGCACATAGCTTGCAGCGACGGCGAGCGGACCAAAGCGGCCCGCGGCGGCGGCACCATGGAGCGTGCGGATCACCGGGTTGAACCGCTGGGGGAAGATCGCGCCGATCGGCACGCCCTTCTTCTCGGCAGCAGCGATCATGCGGTCGATCCGCTGGAGCGAGATCTCGAGTGGCTTTTCGCAGATGACGGGCACGCCCCGGCGGATCGCTGCCAGCACGGCATCGAGATGGGCGCCGGAGGGCGTGGCCACCGTCACAAAATCGGGCTTCCCGCGGCGAAGCATCGTGGCGGCGTCGGGATGCCATGCGCAGCCAAACTCGTTGGCAAAGGCCTGCCCCTTCTCCTCAGTGCGGCAGGTGGCTGCCACCAGCTCAACACCGGGGATGTCGGCAAGGGCCTTGGCGTGCAACCGGGCGATTGCGCC
>CAYZHH010000287.1:3371-4745 GCA_964478275.1 uncultured Candidatus Kuenenia sp. | reverse complement strand
GCTTCCAATCGGGCCGAGCTTTCGGCCCCAGACCGTGCGGCCCTCTTTGATCGTCTCGACGACGTGGATGTCTTTGATCGCGCCCGGCTCGACAGTGAAGTCGGTGTGGTTCGTGGGCCGAAGCCCCATACCGCGGGCGGTCTTCATGGGACTCAAGAAATCGGCCTGGGCCGCGTCGCCAATGCGGAGCAGGTCGAGTTGCTCCTTCATCGTGGCCCCTTCTTGGGCTGTGGTGATGCCCTGGCTGGCGTCGAGCTCCTGGCCGGTGCGCAGAAGGGCAAGCTACTCGTCGGGTCTGGGCCGCGGTAGCTTGACAAAGATCGGGAGGAAGGCCGTCTCGAAGAGGAGGCCCGCTGGAGGTGAAGCACAGAGCGCCTCCACTTGCACATCGACAACAGCACACAAATGACTGTGGCCGTCGATGAAGCCGGGCACGAGCGCACGGCCACCGAGATCGGTCTTCACCGTGTCGGGGCCGGCATGCTTCATGACGTCGGCTTCAGCGCCAACCGCCCCGATGCGGCCATTGGTAAATAGCAACTGCGCCGGCAGCCGGCTGCGACGGGTTCACCGTCACGATCGGCCCGCCGCGGATGATTCGATCGGCCGGTGTTCCGGCGGCAAGCCCGGCGCATGCGAGGACGAGTGAGCCGGCTATCACGAAAGAAAGAGTCGCGCGAGTCATGCCATTGTTCCCCTGCGGCAGTGCGAAAGCACACTACCACCCCCGGGCATTCGGGGGGCTCAGGGAGTCGGGTCGGTCTTCGGCGCCGCACCAGCCAGCTCCTCGAGCTGCTTCGTCACAACCTGGGCCATCGTCTCGTTCTTCGCCGCTCGGAAGTGCGCGCGGGCGCTGGTGAGCGCCACGATTGCGTCTTCCCGAAGCCCCTGCTTGGCAAGCACGACTCCCAGGTTGAACTCGAGCACTGGCGAGCTCGGCTCGATGGTGATCGCCTTGCGAAACACACTCGCCGACTCCTCGAGATGGCCTGTGCGCTCGAGCACGCTGCCGAGGTTGTTGAGGGCAACGGTTGACCTGGGCTCCGCGGCGACAGCCTTCCGATACGCACGAGTTGCCTCGTCGGTGCGGTCCGCCATGTCGAGTGCCCGGCCGAGCGTAAACGCTGCCTGGAATCCTCCGCCGGCCGCGTCCGCCGATTCCGCAGCGGCAATCGCCTCCGCCACCGCCTTTCGGTCGAGAAGCATTCCCGCAAGCCGCGTCCATGCGGTGCCCATGCGTGGCTCGATCTCCACGGCCTTCCGCCAGGCTCGCTCCGCATCATCGGTGCGGCCCACCTTCGCGAACGCGGCGCCGAGATTGAACCAACCGAGCGCGAACCGCGGGTTTACCTCAACGGCCCGCTCGTAGAGCCG
>CAYZHH010000287.1:0-3361 GCA_964478275.1 uncultured Candidatus Kuenenia sp. | reverse complement strand
TCGGCCGGGCCATCGCGATCCACCAGCAGCGTGGCGAGATTCGCAAGCGCCAGAATGTTGTCTGATTCGATTGAGAGCGCCTTGCGATTCTGCTCCGCGGCCTCGACGGGCTCGCCCTTGTCCATGAGTGCGGCGGCCAGGAGCGAGTGGGCGTAGGCGTTGTCCTTCGTCGCGGAGATCGTGTAGCGCCAGAGCGTCTCACTGTCTTTCCACACGCGGGTCTGCATCCAGCAGCCCCAGGAAAGCACGAGGAGACCCACGATCGCCGCCGCCTGCGTGTACCCCTTGGGAATTTTCAGGCGAGTGGCCACGTCGTCGAGCCCCCAGACGATCGCCACTACGAGCCATATCTGGGACACGTACGTGTAGCGGTCGGCGATCAACTGGATGCCACCGGTGACGAGCCCCACCACGGGCAGGAGCGTCACGAGATACCAGGCCCAGCCGGCCGCCAAGGATGGCCAAGCCTTCCGAGAGAACCAGGCTGCGGCCGTGATCGCCGCCACGAAGATCGCCGACATGAGCACCTGGATGTTGGTCGGGCCGACTGACGAGTAGGGATAGTGCGGCGCGAGCCCGACAGGCCAGAAGAGCTGGAGCACATACGTGGCATACGCGACCACGCTCGACGATGCCCGCACGGCAAACGGGAGCGTGTCGATGGGTCGCACGATCTCTGGGTCTTGCACGATGACGGTCACCACAGACGCTCCAGCCGCGAGCGCGAAGAGCGGAAGCTTTTCGATGACGAGGCCGCGCATCTGCCGCCACCGTTCTTTCCCTTGGCCGTCGCCGACGCGGCCCAGCGGCCACCAGTCGAGAATGAGGAGGCCCGCTGGCACCGTCACCAGCATGCTTTTGCTCAAGAGCCCGGCGGTGAAGCTCGCGATGAGCAACGCATATCGCCGCCAAGACGCCGGCTTCTCGACATAGAACGCATAGCTCCAGAGCGTCGTCGCCAGAAAGAGTCCACTGAGAACGTCCTTCCGCTCCGTGATCCAGGCCACGCTTTCCGCACGGAGCGGATGAATCGCGAACACCGCCGCAGCCACGAGGCTACGGCCTGTTGCCCCGGTGAGCCGGATGAAGGCCGCAAAGAGCGCCACCGACGCTGCCGCATGGAGCACCGCGTTGTGGAGGTGGTAGCCCCCCCACCAGGTGCCAAACACCTGGCCATCGAACATCAATGAGAGCGTCGTCAGCGGGTGCCATTGGCCGACCTGCGGCTCCGTCCAAGCCCGCGCCAAGCCCCCCCACGAGAGCCCCTGGGGCGACAGCACATTGATGTATTGGTCGTCATCGAACTTGAGGATCGTGAACCACCCGGTCTGCCAGAAGACCGCTGCCACGAGGCCCACGATCAGGCATGCGCCGCCAGCAAACCCCAGCGTGTCTGTGCGGCTCGGAGGCTGCACCGCCGGCGGCACGAGGGTGGCGACGGGACGGGCACGGCGGCGCTTGGACAGAGGGCCCATGCCAGCGAATGTATTCCCGTGGGCGGTCATCGCAAGGCGATCCCCGTTTGGCAACCGGCCTACGTGTGGGAATAGCCCCGCGGCGGATCAGCCGTGCGCGGAGCCGGGTGGGCTGCGGGATACTCGACCGCCGCCTTGATGTCTCGCAGGAGGAGGTCGGCCATCTCGAGGTTGAAGCCGCGGCGGACAAGGATCCGCTGGAAGGCGGTGTCAGCCAGCTCGCCAGTGAACGGATACGCCGGCACCTGCCAGCCCCGCATCCGCAGGCGGTCGGCGAGATCGTAGAGCGTGAAGCCGGGGTCGCCCCCAGCCGCGAGGGTCCACACAACCGCAGGAATGCCCTTCGTTGGGTCACCGTCGTGGACGATCTCGAAGCAGCCGAGCGCAGCCAGTCCGCGAGCACACTGACGGGCCACCTCGTGGGCCTGGCCGTGGACCTGCGCGTAGCCCGCGCGGCCGAGCCGCACGAAGTCGTAGTACTGCGCGATCACCTGCCCGGCGGGCCGCGAGAAGTTGATCTGGAAGGTGGGCATGTCGCCACCCAAGTAGCGGACATGGAAGACGAGGTCGTCGGGAAGGTCGGCCTGCTCCCGCCACAGCACCCAGCCCACACCCAGCGGAGCTAGGCCAAACTTGTGCCCCGAGGCGTTGATGCTCTTCACGCGGGCGAGACGGAAATCCCAGGGCTCGCGGCCGGGGTCCGTGAAGGGCGTGAGAAATCCACCGCTCGCGGCATCGACGTGGATCGGCACGTCGATGCCGGTCCGGTGCTCGAGGTCGTCGAGGGCCGCGGCAATGGCGGGGACGTCCTCGTAGAGCCCGTGGAACGTGACGCCCAGCGTGGGCACGACGAAGATGGTGTTCTCGTCGACACGCGTGAGCACGTCGTCGGGATGGAGGCATGTTCGGCCTCGCCGCATACCCACCTCGCGGATCTCGATATCCCAATACTTGGCAAACTTGTGCCAGCAGACCTGCACAGCCCCGCAGACCATGTTGGGACGGTCCGTAGGCTTGCCGGCGGCCCGCCGCCGCTCACGCCAGCGCCACTTCGCGGCCATTCCGCCCAGCATCGCGGCCTCACTCGACCCGATCGTGGAACAGCCCACGGCTTCGCCCGGCGCATTCCACAGATCACCGAGCATGCTCACGCAGCGGCTTTCGATCTCGGAGGTCTGCGGGTACTCGTCCTTGTCGATGAGGTTCTTGTCGATCGCGAGATCCATGAGCGCATGGACCTCGGGCGACTCCCAGGTCTGGCAGAAGGTGGCGAGATTCTGCTTGGCGTTGCCGTCGAGCAGCAGCTCTTCGGCGATCGCCTGCTGAATCTCTAGCCCAGGGCCACTCGCATCGGGAAAGTGGTGGCGCGGAAGCGCTGTCAGGAGCAGGCCGTCGGGGCGGCAGCCATCCTCAGGAGGCGTCGCAGGGGGCCGGCGGTGGGCATGGTGGCGAGAACGGTGGAGAGGCATGGTTTCCCCTTATGGCTCAGTGGCGGGATTTCGCTTCGCCGGTATCACGCCAGGCGGCCCGAGGTACGGAAACGACTCGAGCACGTCGCCCCGGCCCGTCATGCGGGGATCGGCCGTCGTACCGAGCGCCTCGGTGAGTCGCGCGGCGAGGTCATCCTTCGCCTGCGCGTGGGCCGGATCGGCGGCCACGTTCACGAGCTGGCCGGGGTCGGTCGCGAGGTCGTAAAGCTCTTCGGCCGGTCGCTTGGCGAAGGCGAGGTCGAAGAACGGTTTGATCACGGCGTCGTCGTGATGATCCATCAGGAAGGATTTGCTCGGGCTGTCGTCACAGTCTGCGTAGAGCCAGCCCTTCGTAGACCCTGCGGGCGCACCGCTCGGCCAGCGGTCGGGTTCGAAGTTCCTTATATAAAGATGGCT
>CAYZHH010000286.1:0-4752 GCA_964478275.1 uncultured Candidatus Kuenenia sp. | reverse complement strand
CCGTTTTGCGACCCGGCAATCTTGAAGTCCATGTCGCCGTAGTGGTCCTCGTCACCAATGATGTCGGTGAGGAGCGTCCAGTGATTGTCGTTTTCCTTGACCAGGCCGACCGAAATGCCTGCCACCGGGTGGCTGATGGGCACACCTGCCGCCATGAGGCCAAGGGTCGCACCGCAGACGCTCGCCATCGAACTCGAGCCGTTTGACTCGAGGATGTCGGAGATGACGCGGATCGTGTAGGGGAACACGTCCGGGTCGGGGAGGACCGGCTTCACGCTCCGCTCGGCGAGCGCTCCGTGACCGAGCTCACGGCGACCGGGGCCGCGGATCGGTCGCACTTCACCTACCGAGAACGAAGGGAAGTAGTAGTCGAGCATGAACTTCTTCGAGTACTCTTCGATGAGGCCATCGACGCGCTGCTCGTCCTTGCCGGTGCCGAGCGTGATCGTGACGAGCGCCTGAGTCTCGCCCCGCTGGAATACGGCCGAGCCGTGGACCCGCGGAAGGACGTCCACCTCACACTGGATTGCTCGGAGCGCCGCATGACCTCGGCCGTCAGGCCGTGTGCCCTCGAGGATCAGCTCGCGAATGGCCTTCTCATGCAGGTCGTGCCACACGTGGTTGAAGTCGGCATCGGCGATGCCGCCAGCGGCCCCTGGCTTGAAGTCGAAGGCCGGCTCCGTTGGGGCGACCGCGGCCTTGGCCCGCTCTTTGAGCGACTTGACCGTCTGATTGCGGTCCTGCTTGCTCTGGGTGGCACAGGCCGCCTTGAGATCCGCGTAAAACTCGCGAGTGAGCCGTTCGGTCAGAGCGGAGTAGTCGGCAAGCACATACTCCTTCTTGGGCTTGCCGGCCTTGGCGACGAGCTCATCCTGCATCTCGCAGAGGATCCGAATGATCCGGTGACACTCGTCGAGGGCCTCGAGCATCCGGGCTTCCGGCATCTCGCGAGCAAAGCCCTCGATCATGAGGATCGCCGACTTGCTGCCGGAGACGACGAGATCGAGATCGCTCTCCTCGAGCTGGTCCATCGTGGGAAAGGCAATGAAACGGCCGTCTACCTGCGCCAGCCGCACGCTGCCGAGCGGCCCCTCGAAGGGGAGGGGGGAGATGCTCAGCGCCGCGGAGGCGCCGTTCATCGCGAGGACGTCGGGGTCATTCTGCCGGTCGCTGGCCAGGACATTGGCCTGCACCTGCACCTCGTCAACAAAGCCCGCTGGAAAGAGTGGCCGAATCGGCCGATCCATGATGCGACTGGTGAGCGTTTCTTTGAGTGTTGGGCGGCCTTCCCGCTTGAGGAATCCACCTGGGAACTTGCCCGCGGCGGCGACCCGCTCTCGGTAGTCGCACGTGAGGGGGAAGAAATCGATCCCGGGACGAGGCGCGCCGGTTGCGCAGGCCACCAAAACCACCGTGTCGCCGAAGGTGACAAGCACACTGCCCGCCGCCTGCTTGGCCAAAAATCCAGTCTCGATGGCAAGAACCTGGTCGCCGATCTGTCGTTCAACGCGCTGTTTCATGATTCGTTTCTTTCTTCCTTCGGCCCATCGCTGTGCTGCCGTTCAAACGGCCGCCCCCGAGCGCGGGCATGGTCTTCGAGCGTGTGGACGGAACAACGATGCCCCGACCAACCTCGTCCAGGAATGCTCGCCGCGAGACCGCCGGAGACCCGGACGCGGAAGAGCCACCCAATCAACGCCATCAGTCGCCGAATGCGACAGGCATCATCGCTATTTGCGGATGCTCAGCTTTTGGATGATGTCGAGATAACGCTGCGGGGCAACCCGCTTGAGGTAATCAAGAAGCCGACGACGACGGCTCACCATCATCAGGAGGCCTCGCCGACTGGCGAAGTCCTTCGAATGCTTCTTGAAATGGTCGGTGAGGTGCGTGATCCGCCCGGTGAGGAGGGCAATTTGGATCTCGGCAGACCCGGTATCGGCGTCTCCGCGCCGGTGGGTACCGATCAACTCGATCTTGCGTTCTTTTGTCAGCGACATCAGCCGATATTTCCATCCACGACGGATGGCATTGATTGTTGGAACTAAGGATGGGGGGAGTGTACTGATCGACTCAAAATTTGCAACTGGGTGCATCGACGAGGCGGTTCAAGCCTTGTCTGCAGGAGCCACGAAGCCCTTTTGCGAGCTACGATTCCCGCCAGTTCCGTGAGGTGTGTGGACGACATTCCACGCCAACCCGAGCCGCTCGAGGCCAACAATCACCCAGTAGGTTGGATCGAACTCCCACCATTTGTGGCCGTGTGCCGCCATCCGCTGGTGCGCGTGGTGGTTGTTGTGCCAGCCTTCCCCGAAGGCGAGGAGGCCCACCCACCAGAGGTTCCGCGAATCATCGGTGGTCTCGTAGTTGCGGTAGCCCCAAATATGGCTCGCCGAATTCACAAACCAGGTGATATGGAACACGATCACCATCCGAAGGGCGAGGCCCCAGATGAGCCACGAGATCCCGACATCGCGGCCGTAGAGCCCCCAGCCCGAGGCCAAGAGCCCGACGCCGATGAGGATATGCCACAGCAGAAACGTCACGTGAAGGAAGTAGACGCCACGGTCTCGCGCGAGATCAGGCGCCCAGCGTTTCGTGTGCGCGTCGATGTCGGCGCGGGAGTGACCGGGAAAGAGCCAGAGCATGTGGGACCACATACCCCCGTCACGCGGCGAATGCGGGTCGCCATCTTGGTCGCTGAAAACATGGTGTTTGCGATGGTTGGCAACCCAGAGAAGCGCGGAGCCTTCGCCTGAAATACCTCCGAGCATTGCGAAAATGAAGCGGACAGGTGCGAAGGTCTGGAAGCTGCTATGCGTCAGGAGGCGGTGGTAACCGAGGCACACGCCCAGGCCGCCGGTAACCCAATAGAGGACGAGGCAGATCGCGAGACCCGACCACGTGAAATAAAACGGGGCAGCGAGTGCGGCGAGATGGACGCCGCCAATCCAGATGATGGTGGGCCAATCCAGCCCATCATGGCTCGCTTCTGGCCCTTCACGACGGGATTCAGCCAGGCCGTCATCACCGGACGCGGTCTCGGCCACGGGGGCGGCGAATGCATCCAAGGCACCCGGTGCAGCCGGATCAAGTGGCTCGTCAAGAACAGGCGCGCTGGGAGGCGGGGGCGTCATGGTGTGGTTCCTTGGTAGGCGGCGGGGCCTCGTCTCACGGCCGCATCGGCCGTGGGCTTACTTTCGCACGAGGACAAGATTTCGGGCAGGGGTGGGCGGTCATTTTCAGGTCGGGGCTGTGTCAAATTTGCGTCAGAATCGTCGTTCGTCCTCGGTTGGGGCAGGCTGAGGCACGAGGGGTGGCAGCACGGACATGAGCCAGGCTCCGGGGCCGGCCGTGGGGCCGAATGTGGTCCCAGGGGACGAAAAGAGCCATGCAACACGGTCAGATGATACCGGGCCCGCGGGCGCCGCGAGCAGAATCTCTCCGCGCGTGGTCGCAAGGCCCGTCGGCACGCGGGCCGACGGCTGCACCTGCACGCCATGCGGGCCGATGGCGACGATGCACCCTGCTGCGTCGAACACCAACGGCTCAGTGGGCGGCACCCGCGCCGCGGCCGCGCCCGGTCGTGCGGCAAGGGCAAGCACGATACGATCGAAGAGGCGACGATCGATCCATCCTTCACCGGCCACGGCCTCGAGGAGCGCGTCGGTCAATCGGCCTTCGTTCCACGCGAGTCGGCTGATTTCTACGGTGGCGGTCCCTGCCGCCCGATCTCCCAGCGTTGCTGCGGCCGTGGCGAGATCGAGCCCGACGAGTGTGCCGCGAGCATCACCCTGCCAGCCGGACTCCGTGCATCGCGCTTCGATCGAGCCGGTCACGGTCGCCTGTGGGCCGCCTACGGCCAGGCTCGGCGGGCGACCGGCTGTCAGCGCCACGACTGCAAGCGGCACCGGCGTCCTGAGGACGGCATCGATCTGGTAGGTGTTGGTGCCATCAGGCGAGGAAGGCGGGTGACGGACAATCCGGAATTCGTCGTCGGTGGTACCTCGCCTGACAATACGGATCGCCCGGGAGCCGTCATGCCGTACGCACTCGATGCGAAGCGGATGGAGTGGTGTGCCGGGATCGTCACCGTCGCGTGTCGCCGCATCGCCCCAGGAGAAGCGGGCAATGTCGATGATGCATGCCCGTCGGAAGCGGAGGTCGTCGGTCAGCCAGCGGCCGGCAAGCTCGATGGCGACGGCTGCTGTGCCGGTATCGCCGGCGATCCACGGAAGCCGCAACCGATCCTCATCGGCCGACGACTCGATCTCGAGCACCGAAACGGCGACCGCCGGACGGCTTCCCGCCGCAGGGAGCACGCAGTCGTAGGCACGGATCACGCCGGGCCTAGGGTGCTCGATGCGGCCTACGGCGATTGGTAGGCCAAGCGATTCCTGCCAGCGTCGCTCGACCGTTGCTCGGTGGGCGTCGCTTCGTAGGTGCACCGCCCATCCCACGAGCACAACCGTGGGAATGAGACCCGCAGCCAGGAAGGCCAGGCGAGCGCGGCGGATACGGTTGGCAGAGCGAGCGACGAACATCCATGTTCCTCGGCTGAGTGTGTGCGGGCGGTCGGCTCAGCGGCTGCGAGCCATGTCGTGATACAGGCTCCAGCGAGCCTTCATTTCGGCGAGGCTGTCGCCCCCGAACTTGTCGATGAGTGCCTGGGCTACGGCGAAGGCGACGACGTTTTCGACGATGGCGCTGCAGGCGCTCACCGCGCAGACATCACTGCGTTCGTAGGCGGCC
>CAYZHH010000285.1:0-4785 GCA_964478275.1 uncultured Candidatus Kuenenia sp. | reverse complement strand
GCCGTCCACCGATGGCCAGCCCCACGAAGTCTTCGAAGCGTCCTTCCCAGGCTGCCGTCACAAGCGTGTTACGCGGATCCGGATTCGTTTCGCCCCGACGCCAGTATCCGAAAAGCGAGGCAAGCATGTCGAGCGGGTCGCGCACGACGCCGAGGATGCGGATGCGAGTGGGAAGCGATGCCTCTGGCTCGATCGGAAGCCGCCAGTTCGACAGCCTCGCGACATACCGCAGGCGATCGATCGTGGGCAGACTCCGGCCACCCGAGAGCCATGCTAGGCTCCGCCGCACGTTCACATGGGGATGGCCCGGCCGCAAATACCGGGCGTCGGCAAAACTTCGCCGGAACCATTCCGAGATCGCAGACCCCGCGGTCTTCGGGTAATGGGCAAGGGCGATGTTGGCGGCGAGGCTGTAGAGCATGGTGGGACTATCGGCAGTTGCTGCCCCCCACTTCGCCCGTTTCCCCGACCCAATTTCGCGGCGTGGAAGGGAGGAAACGAAGGCAAGCTGGGAAGCTTTGGCCGGTTCCAAGTGGGCCATAAATCTGGCAAACTTAGGCTCGCGATTCGGGGGGGTCCCGGCCGCGTCCATCCGATCAGGAGTTTTCACTCTCATGCCCCGTCCCGTCACACTTTTCACCGGCCAGTGGGCCGACATGCCGCTGGACGATCTCACCCGCAAGGCCCGTGAGTTTGGCTACCAGGGGCTCGAGCTCGCCTGTTGGGGCGATCATTTTGATGTTGCAAGGGCGATGGCGGAGAGCGGCTACTGCGCCGCCAAGCGGGATCAGCTCGAACGGCACGACCTTTCTTGCTACGCCATTTCGAGCCACCTCGTTGGCCAGGCTGTCTGCGACCGTATCGACGAGCGGCATAAGGCGATCCTTCCACCGCACGTGTGGGGCGACGGTGACCCCGATGGAGTCAACGCCCGTGCTGCGGAAGAAATGAAGAACACGGCCAGGGCTGCCCAGAAGCTCGGCGTGTCGGTCGTCAACGGATTTACTGGCTCGTCAATCTGGCCCTACCTCTACTCGTTTCCGCCGGTTCCCGAGTCGATGATCGAGGCCGGGTTCGCCGAGTTTGCCGACCGGTGGCATCCGATTCTCGATGTCTTTGCCGAGTGCGGCGTGCGTTTCGCGCTCGAGGTGCATCCCACCGAGATCGCCTTCGACATCGTTACGGCGGAGCGGGCGCTGCGTGCCCTCGGCCGTCGTGAAGAGTTTGGCTTCAACTTCGACCCGAGCCACCTCCACTGGCAGGGCGTCAACTCGGTCGAGTTTATTCGCACCTTCTCCGACCGGATCTATCACGTCCATATCAAGGATGCGATCGTGACGCTCAACGGCCGCACCAGCATCCTCGGCAGCCATTTGAATTTTGGTGATCCGCGACGGGGCTGGGATTTCCGCTCCCCCGGCCGCGGTGGCGTCGATTTTGAGGAGATCATCCGGGCTCTCAATCAGGCCGGCTACGAAGGGCCGCTCTCTGTCGAATGGGAAGACTGTGGCATGGATCGTGAACACGGAGCCGCCGAGGCTGCGAGATTCGTCAAGAACCTCGACTTCGCGCCGAGTAACGTCCAGTTCGATGCAGCCTTTGCTGAGTCATGACAAGAACGACGCAATCGACGACGCGGCTTGGCTGGGTGGCGCTGCTGGTCAGCGTCGCCGTGGTGTTCACGGTGAGCGCCGCCGCAGCTCCGCGGGGTGAGCCTGCGAAGTCGCTTGCAAAGCTCGATGAGGAATATGCAGCGGCGGAGACCGATCTCCTCCGCCGCTGCACGATCGAGAAGCTTGACGATCTCGCCGCGATCATCACGGCCTGGAAGCTGCCACCGGCTGAGGGGCGGCAGTTAGCATTCGAGATTCCCGCCGGTCTCGAGACGCCGGCCTTCGTCGATACCGACACCGAGCGCGCGATCTGGAACGATTTTGTGGCGGCACGGCAGGCCCGCGCCGCTGGGACCTACGAACACTCGCTCTTTGCCTCGCGGGCCCACGCCCACAAGCCGACGCGGACGGAACTGGCCCAGCCCGACCGCGTTCAGCCGCCCGTGGCCCAGGCCTCGTGCGAAGCAGTCCGGCTGCTCTTTCTCACGCTCCGCGAAGACCCCTCGCTTGAGCAAGCCCGCGCCGCCGTCGGCCAGGTGCGCCGTGGCGACCGATGGGAGTGGCCGGAGGTGGCTCGTCGGCAAGAAAAGAACGAGGAGTTTGACCCAGACTTTGGCTGGATACCCAAAGATAAGCTCAATCGCTATCTCGCAGGCGAGCGGTATCTCCGTGGCCGCTGGATCCCGGCTGCGGATGACGATGCGAATCTTCGCGACATAAAACATGGCAGGCAGTTCAACGCCGATCACTGGGAGATCGTCTCGACGGCTCCGCCGAAGGCCACTGGAGAAGTCGCGTCGAGCCTCGAAGCGGCACGGCTCGTATGGCTCCAGGTTTTCGGAGCATTTACCGCAGAGCCAGCCCACCTCGAGAAACGGCTGGCGGGACGCGGCCGCATCACGCCGCAGACGCCGCACTCCGCGATCCTCTGCGGCAGCCGCAGGCAGTTCCTGGCCGAGCTCTTGAGCCTCGAGCCTGACATCACCGTTGCCGACGGCCTCTACTGGCAGCCCACGGCCACGATCTGGTTCTTTGCGGATCCTGCCACGCCACCGAACACCACCGTGTGGCACGAGGGCTTTCACCAGCTCTTCGCCGAATCACGTCCCGACTTCGTGAAGCTGAAGGCCGATCCCGGTGGCCGCTGCGGCTTCTGGGCCGTCGAGGCGGCCGCACTTTACGCCGAGTCGATCGAGGAGACGCCGTTTGGCTGGGCCATCGGTGGCCGCAGCGCCGGCCGCGGGCCAGCCGCGCGGGCACTCCTCACGAACGACACCTTCTTCATGCCGCTCGCCGGCCTCACGGCACTTGGTCGCGAGGATTTTCAAGCGGCCGACGGAATCGCAAATCTCTACGATCAGTGCGGCGGCCTCGCCGACTTCTTCATGAATGCAAGCAATGGCCGATACCGCGAGTCTTTCGTGGAGTATCTCGCCCGCGTCTATTCCGGCACCGCCGACCCCAACACCCTCGCCCGCCTCTGTCGCCGCTCCTACCCCGAGCTCGACGCGGAGTACAAGGAATACATGAAGACGACGCCCTCCATGACGCCTTGATGGGAGCCGGATTGATTCGCGGGCGTTGCTGGGAAGTGGGACGGCATTCAATCCGCAGCCCCCTCACTCGTCGTGAGGGGCTTTTATTGGGCGAGGCCCGGACGGCCGAGTTGCTTCCGGTCGGAGGACCGGCAAGCGAAGCAGGGCCATGGATGGCCTGCGCCGCGGCCAACCAGTTGCCCCGAGCCATAGAGCCGGGCTTGCGGGGATGGCCGCATGGAGTGAGCGGAGGGCTGACCCATGGGAGCCGGGCTTCGCACGGCGACCGCAAGCCGAAGCCGACGCCGGGACGGTGGCGCCGGCGCGACTGGAGATGCCCGTAGCGAACGTCCGGCGACATGGCACGGGCAAACCCGAGCCCTCCATGCGACTTTCACGTGGTGATACGCGGGGCGGATTGAGGAGGCCTGGAGCCGTCCACTACACTCGCCGCGGTTCACACGTCCCGAAGGAGTAAGCATGCCCGCCACCGACATCGACCGCCTCGCCATCGACACGATCCGCACCCTCTCGATGGATGCCGTCGAGGCTGCCAAGAGCGGCCATCCCGGCACTCCCATGGCGCTCGCCCCGGTGGCATACACCGTCTGGAAAGATTTTCTCAGGTACGACCCGGTCGATCCTCTCTGGCCCAACCGCGACCGGTTTGTGCTTTCGTGTGGTCACGCCTCGATGCTCATTTACTCGCTCTTGCACCTGGCGGGCGTCCGCAAGGGGCGGCCCGGCGAGCCGGATCACGACGACCTGGCGATCTCGCTCGAGAGCATCAAGCGATTCCGCCAACTCGATAGCGTGTGCGCCGGGCACCCTGAGCACCACCTCGTCGCAGCGCTCGAAACGACGACCGGCCCGCTCGGCCAGGGCTGTGGCAACTCCGTCGGCATGGCGATGGCCTCAAAGTGGCTCGCGGCTCACTACAACCGCCCCGGCCATGTCCTCTTCGATTTCGACACGTACGTGTTGTGCAGCGACGGCGACCTCATGGAAGGCGTGACGTCCGAGGCCGCGTCCTTGGCAGGCCATCTGGGCCTGGACAACCTTTGCTGGATCTACGATGACAATTGCATCACGATCGAGGGCGAGACGGATCTCGCGTTTAGTGAGGATGTAGGGAAGCGTTTTGAGGGGCTTGGCTGGCGGGTCGAGCGGGTCGCCGATGCCAATGATGTGGCGGCTCTGCGGCGAGCGCTGGAGGCATTTAAGGCTGAATCAAAGAAGCCCACGCTCGTCATCGTCAAGAGTATCATCGGCTACGGCGCGCCCACGAAGGCTGGTTCGCACTCCTCGCACGGTGCGCAGCTGGGCCCCGACGAGATCAAGGGCGCGAAGGAGTCCTACGGCTGGCCAGTCGATGCGAATTTTCTCGTTCCGCCGGAGGTGCCGGCGCGGATCACCGCGACGCTCGGCCGTCGTGGTGACCTGGCCCGAAAGGCCTGGGAGGGTTCGCTCGAGAGCTATCGGAAAGCCGATGCAGCGGCGGCGACGGAGCTGGGCGATTTTCTTGGCGGGAAGCTGCCGGCTGGTTTGAATGCGGCCATTCCCACGTTCCCGACTGACGCCAAGGGGCTCGCCAGCCGCGTCTCGTCGGGCAAAGTGATCGAGGCGATCAGCAAGGC
>CAYZHH010000284.1:0-4809 GCA_964478275.1 uncultured Candidatus Kuenenia sp. | reverse complement strand
CTTCGCGTAAAGCAGTTGCAGCCACCCCCGCACGACCCGCGTAGCCCCGCCGAGCGGCCTATTTTTTGGCGGCCTGCACCGGTCCCGAAGAATCGCCGATTCAGGGAAGGCGTGACGATCGCGGGGCCTGAGGAGCGTCCCGGGTCACGCTTCATGTTCCTCGACTGACTCATGGAGGTTGTAGCGATGCCATACGGCAATCCTTCCGGGGCCCTGGGTGGGGCCGGTGTTCCCCTCGTGCGAATCGACTGGAAATCGGCGCTGCTTGGCGGGGCGGTTGCGATGTCAGTCGCCTACGTGGGCATCCTTCGGCCAGCGCAGCATCAGTTTGCCTCGCTCGAAGTAAATGTCTCGCGCCTGGCGGCGTCAGTTCAGGCACTCAATGCCACGCGGGATGGTGTGGCGCGGGCCACCACGCTCCTCGAGCGGCTCGAGCAGCAGGCGGGCCGGCTCGCGTCTGCCGAGGCGACGCTCGAGCGATTTGAGCATATGGGTGATCGACTCGTTGCCCAAAATAAGGTGCTTGCGAACGCCGTGGCAACGGTCGATCGCATCGAGGCTTTCCACCGGAGCATCGCCGCCCGTGCGACGGTGATCGACAACGCGCAGCAGGCGATCACTCGGTTCGACGAGCTCGCCGTGCGGGCGCTCGCTACGGGTGATGCCGCCGACGCGATTGCGACATCGCTCGACACGGTCGACATCATTCACGGTGACTTGGAAGCCGGCTTTGCGGCGCTCGCCGATGCCGCGCCTGCGGCAGAGCAGTTGACAGCCCTTGCCACGTCGCTGGCCGACGGTGCGGGCGATGTGACGACGGCTGCGGATCGGCTGAATCGTCTCGTGACGCTCAAGGACCGGCTGGTGGCGGGCACGGCAGATCTTCACATCGCCGACGCCACGCTCGTGCGGTTGGGTGACCTTGCCGACTCGCTTGCGACTGCGGCTGGCACAGTCGGTCAGCTCCAGCGGTTTGTCGTCGACATCATGCTCCTCGAGCCGGCAGTGGCCCGGGCGGTGCGGGCGCTTGATCCGGTGGTTGAGCTCACCAAGGCGGGCCGACGAATGGAATCGACGGATGCCGCTGCTCGCACGGTGGTCACTTCAGAGAAGTCGTCAACCACATCACCCATCACCGAAGTCGCCCGCACACTCGCCGAGGAGAGCCGCTGACGCAGCTGCCTCGGCGAGCGTGGCCGCGAGCCGCCGCGAATGCACGAGGCTCGAATCCCGTAGGTCATCTCAATCGTCCTTGTCTTTGGATTTGAGATAGTCCTTGGGGAGCGTGGCGACCCAGGCCTCCAGCTTCCCGGAGAGATTGGTGACGATCTCGGGATGCTGGGCGGCGACATTCGTGGACTCGGCGGGATCGGCGAGGATGTCGTACAGTTCGACGACGCCATTCTTCTTGCGCGTGGGGAGACGCAACTTCCACCGGCCGTCGCGAACGAGGGCCTCGCTGCCGGGCGAGCTGGCTTTCCAGAAGATGGGCTTGGTGCGAACGTGAGGGCCTTTCCCGAACCACGCTGCGGAGGCGTCCTCGCCGTCGAAGTCGTTCGTGTCGATCTTCACGCCAGCGATGGAACACAGCGTCGGTAGCCAGTCCACACCGCTGATGACGGATTTCTCGTCGGTGTGTCCCGCGGGCACGTGGCCCGGCCAGCGCACGATCCAGGGCACGCGCACGCCTCCCTCCCAATGGCTGTGCTTCCCATCGCGAAACGGGCCGTTGAAGCCCATTTGATTGAAACGCAGGCCGCCGAGGGATGCCTTACTCATGTCAGCCCCTTGGTCACTACTGAAGACCACGATGGTGTTGTCGCGCAGGCCGAGTTGATCGAGCCGTGTGAGCAGCCGGCCGACGCTGTCGTCGAGCGATTCGACGTCGGCCAGATAGCGCCGCATGGCGTCGTCCACGTCGCCACCCGCTTTCTGTACGTCGTTGAGTTTCGCCAGCATCGGTGCCGGGAAATCGCCATCCTTCACCCTCAGCCCGTTCCATCGCTTCACCAAGGCATCGGTTGGGTTGACGGGATTGTGCGAGATGTGCCCCCACACGTTGACGTAAAACGGTCCGCCAGCGTGCCGCTCGATGAACGTGATGGCTTCGTCGTACATGTGCGCGTCGCGTCCGCGAGCATCTTCCTTCGTTTTCTTCTTCACCGATTTTTCATCGGCCTTGCCGATGGCATCGATCCCGTAGGTGCCAGGCACCTGCACAGGCCCGATGTGCCATTTGCCGAAATGCCCTGTGGCGTAGCCCTGCGTTTTCAGAAGCTCGGTAATGGTGACGCGATTCGCGAAGCCGCCGTCCGCCGGGTAGGTCGGGTAGGTCGCCGGGAATCTCGCGGTCATCAGCCCCGTGCGGGTCGGGCAGCAGGTGGAACCGGTGGCGTAGAACTGTGTGAATCGCGTGCCGTCGCGCGCGAGGGAATCAATGTTCGGCGTGCGCGAGTACGGGTGCCCATAGCAATGCAGGTCGCCGCCGCCGAGGTCATCGGCGAGCAGGAAGATGATGTTGGGCTTCGGCCGCTCGGGCTTGTCGGCCGCGAAGCCATTGCCGGCGAGCGCCAAACACGCGATGGCGATCATACGGCCAGACGATCTGATCATCGTTGCCCCCGTTTGTAGGTGAAGCACTCGTGGAGCTGGCGTGCTTTCGTCGAACCTAAGCCAATTCCTCAGTGGCTCATCGATGGGTCGGGCGATGGTGGACATGCTCTCTCGGCCGAGCACACCGCGGCCCGCGGGGCGCCGATCCCGATGACGTGAACGGGCCCGGTGAAGGCTGAGACGCCGGGGATGTCAAACCCTCGCTTGGGTGCGACGAACGTCGCGGTGATGTCGGCACGCACGCAGGCACCAGGCGTCGCTCCGGTGTCGCAGTCGAGCCCCGACGGGAGATCAACCGCCAAGACCCGAACGTCGCGGCGGCGACGCACGGCGTTGATCGCGTCAATCGCCGTGGCCACAACGCCACTCGGAGCGCCGACGGCGCCAGTGCCCAGAAGGGCGTCCACGATCCAGCGCGTGCCGGAAAGCGCCTGCTCCCAGGCCGCCTGGTCACCCTCGGCAAGACACGTGATCGCCAAACCCGACCGCTCGGCCACTGCGAGATTGACGGCTGCATCGCCACGGACGTCCGGCGGCAAGCACGCAAGCAGAAGGTGTACCTCGCGCCCCGCCACATCGAGATGACGGGCAATCACAAAACCGTCGCCGCCGTTGTTGCCCTTGCCACACACGATCGCCACCGGCCCGTCGATGCCCGCGGCTTCGAGAAGCCGTGCCGCGCCTGCCCCGGCGTTCTCCATGAGCACGACACCCGGCACGCCATACGCCTCGATCGCCACGCGATCGACTTCCCGCACCTCAGCTCGCGACAGCGACCGCATCGAGCGTGCTCCTCCCCCACATCACCGGCGACAACGGCACAGCGTTATGTCTTCGGCTCCGGCTCCGGCTTCGGCGTGCGGGCCTTGGCCTTGGCCTTGGGTTTGGCCTTGGCCTTGGGCATCGGCTTGACACGCGGGATCACACGGTTCTTCCAGTCATCGCTGACGGTGATCTCTTCGGTGGCCGAAGAGCCGGGCAGGCCGGTAGAAATCTGAAAGCATTGCTTGGTGAGCTCCCACGCGTCTGGTGACATCTTGTGACCGACGCCGGGCCACTCCTTAGCAATATGGCAAAAGCCGGTGCCCTGAATCTCCGCGTTGAATCGCCGGAACCACTCGAGCCGGGTAAACGGAGCCTGATCGAACGACTTCTTGGTGTCGTCGGCACCGCAGGAGACCGCAAACGGAATCTGCCGCGCCATGGGATTGATCCTGCCGTAGCCGTCGGTCGCCCATGATCCGCCACTGTGCGCCGACACACCGCACACGTACGCAGGAGCGTTCATCGCGAAGCGATGCGCGAACTGGGAACCACCGGAAAACCCGTGGAGAAACATCTGGTCGCGGAGCTTGTACTCCTTCTTCAAGGCTTCGACGAGCCTGACGAGCTTCTCTGCGCTCGGGCCGTTTCCGTCCTGGTAGGCACCGGGGCCATCGGACACGAACGATGGCCCAATGACGATGACGTCGCCACGCTCGGCCCACTTCTGCATCCCGCCGGCCCCCTTGCCGTTGCCTTTGAACCCATGCACCCCGACGACGAGCTGGTAGGTCTTCGCAGGATCGATGGCGTCGGGGGTATAGACGTAACAATCCATGTCCTGCATGTCTTTGATGACTCGCTCCGCGGCCGTCGCGCCAGTGGCACACGCGATGACGGCAAGAAACAGAGCGACGGCGTGGGCTTTCATGATCAACTCCGGTGATTGGCAGGTATCGTCAGGCGCATTCTTCAGGATCGACAGCACGATGGGTGTGGGCGGAGCGATAGCAGGCATCCACCAAGGCCATGGTGTGAAGGTTATCACGGCCGCTCATCGTGGGCTCGGTGCCCGTTTCCAGGGCGATCAGGAGATCGGCCATCGGGCCTGAAAACGCGTCGGGGAACCAGACCTCCGACCACCGTGGCTCGTGCCACTGGCCTGCATCGGCCACCGTCGAGTAGTCGAGCGTGCTCGGAGTGCGACGCGGGTAGTCGGGCCAGCCGATGGTGCCGCGGGCCAGGCCGAGCGTGCCTTCGACCCGCCAGCGAATGCCCATGTCGGCGGCAGCCCCTTCGCGGGCCGGCCCCGCCCACACATCATCCCACCCGCTCGCCCGAAGGCCCGAATCGTATTCCAGGATGTAGAGGCAGATGTCATCGTCGTGCTCAAACTGCCGCGCGGTCCGCGGATCGGGTCGCACACTCGCAAAC
>CAYZHH010000283.1:0-4843 GCA_964478275.1 uncultured Candidatus Kuenenia sp. | reverse complement strand
CAGGCGTGCCGAACACGATTGCTATCCATCGCCTGCGGCGCGCGAAGTAGCCGCGTCAGCCCGTCGGGAGGCGGCCTTCGGCGAGCTCGCGGTCCCACTCGTCAATGAGCGGCCAGTGTGAAGCGCACGTGCCGAAGTCGGCGAGCGTGAGATAGCCCGTAAGCCGCTCGATTGTGCGAGCGAGCATGGCATCGTCTTTACGGAAGATGGGGCCGTGGCTTGGCAGGAGCCAGGTGACGTCGCTTGCGGCGATCCGTTCGAGCGAGCCAATGAAGGCAGTGATATCGCTGCCGTGGTGGGCATCGATCGCGCCCACCGACCCATCGCGATAGATGTTGTCGCCGGAGAAGAGCAGCTCCCCCATACGGAAGGCGAGCTGGCTGTCGGTGTGACCCGGGGTGTGCCACACCTCGAGCTTCCGCGTCCCCACTTCGATGATATCACCATCGGCGATCGTGCTGTCCACCTTCACGATCGGCATCGCCATATGGACATTCTGCGCGGCAATTTCGGCGAAGGTCTTGATGCGGTCCCCTGACTCAAGCGGCTCCACCGCCAGCGGATGTGCGAGCACCGGAGCCTTGAGGATCGTCTTGGCTTTCGCGAGCCCCTGAATGTGGTCTACGTCGGCGTGCGTGGCGATCAGACCACGGCACTGCGACAGGGGAAAATCCATCTGCCGGATGAGCTCGACGATCTCGTCAACGCTCTCCTCGTAGCCGATGTCGATGAGCACCCAGTTGCGGTCGTCGTAGACGAGGTAGACGTTGCAGCCGATCCGCCAGCCCGCCTGGTGATTCATCTCGATCACGCCGGGAAACACAGGTCGCCGTTCGGTCATCGGAAGGGGCTGCTCGAGGGGCGATGTTTGCGGGGAAAAAGGCGGGAGAGCAGACTACGCTTATCCCCTCTGGGCATGGCGTTGACCTGCCCGAGGCAGTGCAGTCTATGGCGTCCATGGCATCGCGGCAATCACCGCGCGCGCCACGCCCGCCCGCAGCACAAGAAGCGTGAGACGCGACGGGAGCGCCTGGATGACGAGCGATGCAGAAGCGACCGTTGTGGACGCCACGTTTGCCACGTGGGCTCATGCTGTGGCCGAGTTGTGCGATTTGGTGGCGGGGCTCGAGCCGCTGGCGGCCGAGTTGGGGCTGGTCTCGGAGGCCAGCGCCGATTGGCATGGAGCCCTCTTCGGGAAGCTCCGTTCGCAAGTGGCGCGCGAGCCGGTGCTGGTGGTGGCCGTCTGCGGCGGGACGAATACCGGTAAAAGTCTGATCACCAACACGTTCGTCGGCGCGGAGATCAGCCGTTCGCTGCCAGAGGCTGCTCGCACGATTCACCCTGTGGCAAGTTTGCCGCAGGGCATGGCGGCTCGTGGTGGGCTGACAGGGCTCTTTCCAGGCTTTGAGCTTGTTGCCTGGAAGAGCGATGAAGACCCGCTCGACAGCAATCGCGAAGACGTCCTCATCTGGCGCGAGGATGCGACTGGCCAGCAGCCAGCGCGGCTGGTGATCCTCGACACTCCCGACATCGACGGCACACTCCGCGCGAACTGGCGACGAGCGGAGCTTGTGCGCGACTCGGCCGACGTCCTTGTCGCTGTCCTTACTCAACAAAAATACAACGACGCCGCCGTGCGGGAGTTCTTCGCGTCGGCTGCCGCTGCCCAGAAGACGGTGATTGTGATCTTCAACATGATCGACTGGCCACGGCAGAGGGAGCGGCTCGGGGGATGGCTTGCCACGTTCACTGCGGAGACAGGCGTGTCACCCGCGGCGGTCTACGCGGCAGCGCATGACTTCGCAGCGGCCGAGGCGGGCCGCATCGAAATCCATCCGGTGCCCGAGCTTGGCCCCGATGGCCGAGACGTATCGCTCGCCGAACGGCTTGCCGGCAGCGACTTCGATGCCCTCAAGCGACGGGCGATGGCAGGGGCTCTCGCTGTCGTGCTCGACCCGAAGCATGGCCTGGCAGCGTGGCTCGACACGATCGCTGGCAAGGCTGCCGAATGGCGTCGATCGCTCGGCGTTTTGCAACAAGAAGGACAGGTCCGCATGGAGTTGCCCGCGGCGCCCCGCGAGATCGTGTGGAAGGAGATCTGGGACTGGCTCGAGCCGCGGCGGTCGGGTTTTGATTTGGCGGTGAGCCGCGTCTACCGTGCGGCCGGCACGGGCATCACCTGGACAGCCCGCAGCCTCGGCCTGATGAAGTCGGCAAGCGACAAGCGAGAAGACTTCGCCGCGGTGGAGCTTGAGGCGCTCAAGGCAGCCCTCGGTGACTTCATCGAACGGCTGGAAGATGCCTGTCACCGGGATGCGAGGCTCGGCTCGCTCGTGGGGCCGAGGCTGGTCGCGCCGGATCGTAGCGGCTGGTATGCCGACCTCGAGCGGCGGCATGCGGCGTTGCCGCTCGTATCGGATGACTACCGCAGCTTCGTGCGGGGTGAGCTCGACCGTTTCGCGAAGGAGAATCCGTCGCTCGTGAAGTTCATCGTGAGCGGCTTGAACGTCGGCGCCGTGGCTCGGCCCGTGGTCACGCTCACGCTGCTCGGCGCCGGTGCGGCTGCGGTGCCGGCAGCCGCGGGCGCCGCCGGTGGGCTGTCGGTGCTCGTCCACCAGGTGGGCGACTACGCTGTGTGGGCGGCGGCGCCGCTGGTGGGGGAGGGGGCCCTCGGCCTTGCGGTCGCGGGCGTCAAACCTCTCATCGAGCGGCTGTTCGCTGGCTGGTCTGCCGAGCGGAGCCGTGTGCTTGTCGCAACGCTCCACGATGTCGTGCTCGGAGATACCGTGGAAGAGCTGACGCGACTGTCCCGCGCGGCAGAGCGGCCGGAGCTGGCCCGTGCACAGCACCTGTTGGTCACATGCGGTCGGGAGTGTGGTGGATCATGAATGAAGCACTCGATGAGCACCCGCGGCCTGCGGTCGATGGCCCCGACTTCGCTGCCTTCGACACGCTCGTCGAGGGACTCTCGCGGTGGGCCGGCTCGCAGCCCGACTGGCCGCCAGCCCGACGCGTGGCAGCCGAGTGGGAGGCGATCGCGCCGCGTCTCGATCGTGCGAGACGAGAGCTCTCACGGGTGCTCGTCGTCGGCGTCATCGGTGGCACGGGCACCGGCAAGAGCACGCTCGTCAATGCGCTGGCCGGGGCCGAGGTGACGGCCGCCGGTGACATGGCCCGTCCCACGACCGTCAGCCCCGTCGTGGTGACCGCGGCCGACGTCGACCTCTCATGGCTGCCTGTGGCCGATATGCAGGCGAGGGTCGTGCGAAGTGCCTCACCGGCGGTGGCCAACATCGTGCTCATCGATTGCCCCGATCCCGATACGCAAGCGGATGAGGTTCCCGATCCGACGGACCGGCGGCCAAGCGCCGCCAATCGAAACCGCGACCTCCTGGAGCAGGTGTTTCCGGCCTGTGACGTGCTCCTCCTCGTCGCCACGGTCCAGAAATACCGCTCGTGGATCGTGGCCCGCGAGGTTGCGTCCTTCGCACCGGGTCGGCCACTCATTTTCGTGCAGACCCATGCTTCCCGTGATCCCGACATCCGCGCCGACTGGCGCCAAGAGCTCGAGCGTCAGGGTTTTGTCGTGCCGCGGATCTTTCGGCTCGACGCCGTGGATGCCGCGGCGCGTGCAGCCGCCGGACTCGAGCCCGAGCCTGGCTTTCGCGATCTCCTTGCAGCGATTGATGGCGAGCTCGTGGGCCGGGCGGCGCGGCGTGTGCGCCGCACCGGATCGCTCAACTTGGCGGATTGGTTCACGCGGCAGGCTCAGAGCCAGATGGCCGACTTCGCGGCGCCGGTGGTCGCACTCGACGAGGGCGTGGTACGGGAACGGGCGAGGCTCGAGGGCATCCTCGCGCGAGGCGTGACCGCACGGCTCGTGGCAGGGCGGTCGGCATGGCAGCGGCTCATTGCCGACGAGGTGCTCGACCGCTGGCACGGCGGACCGTTCGCAACGTTCCTTCATGTCATTGCCGCGATTGGCTCGCTCTGGCACAGGATGCGGCCATCCGGCGGTGTGGTGGGAAGGCTGCTCGCGGGGCAATCGCCAGAGCTGGCGTCGGGCCGTGGCGGGTGGCAGTCGGTCGAGGAGCTTGGCCTGCCTGCGGCCGAGGTCGAGCAGTCGCGGAGTGTCCTCGGTGGGCTCGCGGGGCGTGCAGCTATCGGCGAGCCGCTCGTGGGAAGGAGCCGGCTTTCGCCTGCGAGCCTTCCCGCCACGATCGATGATGTGGTGGGGCGAACCGGTGTGTGGCTCGCATCTGGCATCGATCGGCTCGTGGCGAGCCGTCGCGGTCGGCTTGGGAGCCCGGTTGTGCACTGGACCTTCGAGGTGCTTTTCTCGTCGCTCGTCGTGTTTGTCCTCGTGCGTGCGGGCTGGAGCTTTTTCTACGGCAACCTCTGGCAAGGGCAGCCGGTGTCGGGCATTGGGTTCCTTCAAGAGGCGATCGTATGGGTGATCCTCTGGGGACTCGTGCTCCGCTGGATGGTGCTCGCCCTGGTGCGGGTCGGGCTCGATCGCGACATCGTGGTGCTCGTCTCGCGGCTGCCTGAAGCTGGCCTCGTCGATCCGTTCTTGGCCGACTTCGCATCCGCAGCCGACGGACTCGGCCGGTACCTTGCGGAGGGCGAACGCCTGGCGATGCGAGCTGAGTCGCTGGCAAAGGCCACCGCAGAACCGACGGGCCTGGGTCGGCTCGCGCCACGCGATGGAACGCCATCAAGATCGTAGCGCCTTGCGCGGGGCGCGGAGCCGAGGTGGCCCGTGCCGCATCGCCAGACGTTCGCTACGGGCATGCTGCTTTCGCGCCGGCGCCGCCGTCCCGGCGTCGGCTTCGGCTTGCGG
>CAYZHH010000282.1:0-4849 GCA_964478275.1 uncultured Candidatus Kuenenia sp. | reverse complement strand
AGTTAGGATGGGCCACGGGGGACATCCGCCAGAAAGGGGGGCAGAACAGCTGGCGAGACTCGGGAATATACTCGGAGCCCAGAAAACGTGACAGGCGGCCACCGTAGCTGCCCCATAAAAGCCCCCGGTGACAGCCGGGGGGCTGCGTGCGACCCCTCGACCCCTCGACCCCTCTACCCCTGATCCGTTGCCAACGGTCTTGCCCAACAACCCGCCGTCCCCTCGCTATCGCGAGGGGCTTGTATGACGAAGCCGTCCTATCTCGCTGCGAACGCCCCAGATGACGGGCCGTCCGAACCATGGCTCACCTGCGTGGCACCGCTCGTTGTCTTTCTCGGCGTCGGGTTTCTCGAGCCGACGGCTTCCGGCGGCGGCCTGGCTGGCTCCCTCGGCATCCCTCTGGCCGCGTACCCTGTGATCTACGGCGTCCGCGTCCTCGCAGCCGGGCTCGTCCTCGCGCGGGTGTTGCCGAACCTGAGAACCTGGCTCGGGCAACCGACGTGGTGGACTCCGATCCTGGGCCTCGCCCTCGTGATCCCGTGGGTGATTCTCGCAACGCTTCAGCGGGATGCCGGCTGGACGTTCGGCATGGGAGAGCGGAGCGGGTACGACCCCTTCGATGCAGCCAACCTCGGTTCGACGCCCTCGATGGCCTGGGGCTTTCTTGGCATCCGAACGATCGGGCTGGTCGTGATGGTACCGATTGCCGAAGAGCTCTTTGTGCGCGGCTTCCTGATGAGGTACGCGATCGCAGAGCAGTTTTGGCGGGTGCCCTTCGGCACGCTCACGCTCGCATCGGCTGCCGCCTGCATGGTCTACGCCGTGTCTAGCCACCCTGCGGAAGCCGTCGCGGCTGTCGGCTGGTTTGCGATCGTCAGTGGGATCGCGGCCGCGACCCGCAAGCCGATCGACTGCATCCTCTGCCATGCCGCCACGAATCTCGCCCTCGGCGCGTATGTCCTCGCCACGGGTGAGTGGTGGCTCGTGTGACGCAGCTCGCGAACGTTTGCACTCGCTACCGAGCGAGCCGGACCTGCCGGCCTTGCGATGCGGATCGAAGACCTCGATAGCTCGCGGTGCTGGCCTGAATACACAGCCGCCGCGATTGAGGACCTTCGTTGGCTCGGGCTGGTGTGGACTTCGGGGATTTCGTGGTGTGGCGACGCGATGACCACGAGGAATTAAAAACGTCCGCCGTGCGCAGCGATCCAGGAGAAGATCGCGGCACCAGCGGCATTGACCTGATGGGCCGCTGCGAAGTCCAGATCCTCGACTCGCACCGCAACCCAGTACGACATCGGGAATATTTGGCTGCGCGAGACCATCCAGCCTCTGGTTGGGATGGTTGGGAAACGGCCTCAATGAGAGCTATTTCTTGAGAGCTATTTCTTTGGCTTGGTCAACACCTTCGAGCAACGGGTACACCGTTTCCGTTGGTTGTTGATTTGCGCATTGCATTTCGGGCAGCGGCGGCTCTTCAGTTGCAAGACAAACTTCGTGCGGGCGCGAACCATGATCGATATTCCAAGAATAGGAGGGTCAACGGCCCTTTCGCAACGGTCTGCTGGATGCTCGTTGGGTGCTGAGCATAGCGGATGCGGCTTGCGGCTGTCGTGCGCCGCCTCAGACGGCTTCGTACTCCCCGAGAACCGCCGTGGGAGTACCGTTTTTCGGGCCGAGCGCAGACCGGGTCTCACGCGGGCCCTTGGGGTGGTCTTCATCAGAAGCTCTTCACCGCGAGCCTGTCGCCCAGGCGAACGTCGCGCCCAGGACGTCGCCGAGCGGACGCCCGGCTGTACCTGATTCAGGGGGGAAGGTCAGTCCAGCGACTCGAAGTCATCCAGAGCAGGTGGTGGGGGAGCGTGGCGACCACGCAGAAGATGAGGAAGGACGTGGCAATGGCTTGTGCGCTCGCGTCGGACACGAGCGCGGCGAGAATGAGCACGATGAGCACCGACGGCACGAGCAGCGGGAGGGATTCTCGATGGACTCGCACCGCGTTGGAAAAGTGCCGAGCATGAACCGGCCGCCCCGGAGTCAATGCGCGGAGGCAATGTCCTAGGGAGTGGATGACGAGGAAGTACGATCCGATCGCCACCAGCGGTGGCGCCAGGGCGCTCAAGGTTACGACGGCCGCGAGAGTCGCCCATTCCTCGGTCCGTCCTCTGCGACGTGTGCGCATCGATGCGGCCAACACGAGTGCAAACCCGATGAGAACCAGGATGGTCGCGAGTGACGCGATGGCCGCGGGCTGGGGATCGGGCATGGGGTGGACGAGCCGAACAATCGATGCGAACGGGGCCAGCGAGGCCGATGGTTGGAACGCGAACGGGCCAAAGAGAACGACGAGCCCGCGCCCGAGGCCCACGAGGTGGTCGCTCCACGCAAGGTTCACGCGACCGCGGGTCCAAACCGAGTCGCTGATGCCGAAGTGATGCGCGGCAAGAAGGAGAAAGGCCACGACCGCTGCCGCCGGAAGCGCAAGAAAGAAGCCGATGCAGGCGAGCAGCACGAGCGAGTAGGCCGAGAATCGCAGGGCGGAGATTCGCCAGGTTGGCGAGGTCCGCCGGATCGCCGCCAGGTCGTACGCACCGTGGGGCAGGCCCACGATGAACACGGCCGCGACCCAGAGCCAGGCACCCGATGTCGCGGATGGCGTGAAGATCATGCACGCGCAGGCGACGGCGAACAGTACGAGAACGGCCGTGTACCTCCCGTGGACTCGAAGCAGCGAGGACAGCTCGAATCCACGGGGGTCAGCGGCGTCAGAAATCGAATCCCAGGTCGTCGGCATCAGGTACTCACGCTCGTTGTCAAGCGTTGTGGGGTTCGACCAGGCGACCGCCCTCCGTCGTGCTGTGCTGGGCAAGGGCGCTGATGCCGGCATAGCAAACCAGACCGAAGCCAACCTTGTTGATCACGTCGGCGATGTTGTAGCAAATCTCTCGGAGGGACTCGCCCGAGGGACCGACAAGCGCCATCAGGAAGCCGACCGGGTAGATCGTCCAGCCCACGAGGATGAACAGGCGGAGCGCCTCGAGAGACTTCACGATCGACGGTGGCTGCGTGGCCATCTGCTGATTCAGCTTGGTGTAAAGCACAAAGACGATGTACGCCCATGCCAGGCACGAGGCGATATAGAACCCCCACCAAGCCTGCGAGCCGATGATCGAAACCTCGGCGATCCAAGCAAGGACGAGCATAACGACCGCCGCTCCAACAAGCGAGCGGAACAGCCCCTTGGACCTTGTGCCGAGGTTGAGCATCAGCGGGATCTCGAGCACCAATAGCGGCACCGTGATCAGCCAGTCGATGTAACGGTAGGCCACGGGAAACTGCGCGATCGCTTTGCCCGCGATCCGCTCGCCGACGGCGTTGTACATGCTCGCTACCTGCCCGGTGTAGATGTCCGACATGCGGAAGTAGTGGTAACACGCGACAGCGGTGATGATTCCCGCGACGACCATGACGGAGCGATACGGTCGCGGCACGCTGCCGGCCATCAGCCAGAAGAACGCGGTACCCGCGCCCATCGCCACGGTGCTAATCCAGAAGAGATACATTGTGACACCCTCCACTGAAAGCCCTGCGTTCAGAGCGATGGAGGTTGTCGAAGCCAGAGTGAAGTACATGGAACGGTTCCTTGAAGGTGAAGGTGAGTTGGCTGGTGCAACTCACGTCTGGCGGAGTGTCTTAGCTCACAGTTCAAGTGGAATCCCAAGTTCCGCTGATGTGAGAGTTAAGAACAGGACGGCCAAAGGCACTTTTGCATCAGCGTGAAGATTGACGCAGGACTCTGAACCATAGCCAGCCCGGGGCGAAGGGGGATGGCGATGGGGCGGTCTCCCAGTGAGGCCCACGACAATCGCTTGTCGATGACGGCCTATTGAGGCCGGACGCAGAGGGGAGCCGATGCCTGGGCGTGTGCCAGGCGATTCCGCGGTTACCGTGCGTGAATGTCGATCACGGGCAGCTCGTCAGGCGAGACCTGCACGACGGCGCGGTCATCATCGCCTGCACGAGATCGGCCCTCGACCGGCTCACCCACCGCTGCCACATCCTTGAGGCGAAGGGAGAGAGCTTCCCGCGCTGCACTTTTCAACCGCCCCGGGCCGCCATTTTCGACCGCCGTCAACATCCCGCAACAATTCGCAAGATGAGGGGGAAAACGAAGCCGCTCCCGAGGAAAACGTGGTTTCTCTCGGGAGCGGTCAACACCTGTACAAATGTCAATGTGGGGCCGCTGGGACTCGAACCCAGGACCAACGGATTAAAAGTCCGATGCTCTAACCAACTGAGCTACGGCCCCAGGGCCATCCTAACGCGTGGCAAAACCCGAGCAACCATCGCGTTTTTCCATGCGAAACAAGCAAACACCGCGATCGAGACGCATCACTAACGCGCTCGCTGCAACACTCGAATGACCTGTCTTGCTCCCGTCGAAACTGGAATTTTCGCGGTGAGGGGTTAGCCTACCCTTTCCCTCGGAGGATTCCATGGCTGACGAACAGAATGCTCGCCCCGAGCCCGTTCAAGTTCCCGTCGATGAGTCGCACATCACCGGCACCTACGCAAACTTCTGTCGAGTGACGGGCACGCCCGAAGAGCTGATCGTGGACTTCGGGCTCAACAAGCAGGTGGGTGGCACGGCACCCGAGACCATCCAGCTCACCCAGCGGATCATCGTGAATTTTTACACGGCCAAGCGGCTGGCCTTTGCACTTGGCCATGCGGTGACCCGGCACGAGCAGGCGTTTGGGACGCTCGAGATCGACGTGCAGAAACGGGCCGCTCAATCGCAGGCTGCGAAGGGGTAGCCAGGCATGCGGTAGCCCACGACTTCCGGACT
>CAYZHH010000281.1:0-4872 GCA_964478275.1 uncultured Candidatus Kuenenia sp. | reverse complement strand
GGTCAAGGTGGTCGAGGTTGAGACCGGCCCGGTGATCTCGCAGTACGAGATCGAGCTCGAGGCCGGCCTGCGGCTCGCGAAGATCACGAACCTTGCCGACGACCTTGCCATCGCGCTTCGCGTGCCGAGCGTCCGGATCGTGGCACCGATCCCCGGCAAGAACTCAGTGGGCGTTGAGGTGCCCAACACAACCCGTCAGATGGTCCGCCTCCGGGAGGTGATCGAGGAGACGCAGTCCAAGAGCCGCTCGATGAAGATTCCGATCTTTCTCGGCAAGGACGTGGCAGGCAATCCGATGGTGGTGGACATGGCGAGCATGCCCCATCTCTTGATCGCTGGTCGCACAGGAACAGGAAAATCGGTCTGCTTGAACTCGATCATCGTGTCGATGCTCATGACCCGGCGCCCGGATGAAGTCCGCATGCTCATGATCGACCCCAAGATGGTCGAGCTCACGCCCTACAAGTCGCTGCCTCATCTCATGCATCCGGTGGTCACCGACATGAAGAAGGCCGAGGCGATCCTGGCCTGGGCGGTCGAGAAGATGGAGCAGCGGTACACGTTGCTTGCGAAGGTCGGCGTCCGTCACCTCACACAGTACAACGCACTTGGCCGCGACGAGCTGGTGCGGCGACTCAACCCGGCGAGCGACGAAGAAGCGGCGGCCATCCCGACCACGATGCCCTTCATCGTGATGATCGCCGACGAGATTGCGGACATGATGATGACCGCGGGCAAGGAGATCGAGGCCCACATCATCCGTCTTGCGCAGAAGAGTCGGGCCGTGGGTATCCATCTCATCCTCGCCACGCAGAAGCCGACGGTGGATGTCATTACAGGCCTCATCAAGAGCAACCTGCCGGCGCGGATCGCGTTCCAGGTAGCCAGCCGTACGGATAGCCGCGTGGTGCTCGACGAGATGGGGGCCGAGCGGCTGCTCGGCAATGGCGACATGCTGTTCCTGTCGCCGGGCACGAGCCAGATCCTGCGTGGCCAGGGCACGTTTGTGAGCGACGACGAGATTGGCCGTGTGATGGCGGCGATCGGCACGACGGAGCCGCAGTATGCCGCAGAGCTCGTGAACCTCCAGCCGGCTGGTGCAGCCGACGCAGCCGCCAAGGCCGGGGTCAGCCCGCAGGATCGCGATGAGCTGTATGAGGCGGCCGTCGAGGTCGTGATTCGTGAGGGTCGAGGCAGCGTGTCGCTGCTGCAACGTGCGCTCGGCGTCGGCTACGGCCGAGGTGCCCGACTCATCGACTTCATGGCGGAGGACGGTATCGTGGGTGAGTACAAGGGCAGCCAAGCCCGCGAGGTGCTCCTCACGATGGAAGAGTGGGCTGCCCGCACTGGCAGCAAGCCGCTGCCGCCTGATCCCGCGCCAAGAAAACTCAAGATCCAGCCCCACACCGGCGAGGCTATCGCAGACGACGCCGATGAAGAGGCTGCCGACGACGAAGCGGACGACGGCGAGTCAGACGAGTACGAGGACGAGGACGAGTCAGACGAGTACGAAGAAGAGACTGACGAGAGCGACGACTAAGACGGTCACTCCGTCGCCGCGGGCCAGGTGGGAATCAATCCCCAGGCAGTCGTTGCCGGCGCCAGGTGGAGGGAGAATTCCTCGGCGGCGCTGCCCTGCGACTCCGTCGTGAGGTGCGGTACAATGAGTTCAATGAGGTTTTCACGAGCCATGCCTGATTTGCTCGTTCTGTGATCGTGAACTACGGGCTTCTGAATCGTCACGCCGTAGGGACATTGCCGTGAGTTGCTCAAGTCGCTTGGTGAAAGTCCCACTCGTCACGTTCGGGCACGTCGTGTTCGGGCACGTCGTATTGATCGCGGCGTGCTGCTCGGTCGTCGGTTGCGAGTCCGGTTCGGGCATCGACTCCTCGATGAACAGCTTCAACGTCGCTCAGCACCTGAGCTACGACGACGAATATCCATCTGTCGGATTTTGGAAGCTGGAGTCCGACGATGATTTCGGGCTCGCCATCGACAAGCATCGTGACGGACAATACACGATCTGGTTTTGTAGCCCCAGGAGCTCTGTGGAAGTCGAGACATTGAGCCCGACAACATTGGCCGACGACGCGAACTTCAACGTGATCGATGAACATACGATCGAGGTCTTAGATAAGCACGGGCAATTCTCGACGTATACCCGCTTCCAATGACGCACGCCCACCTGGGACCAGGAGGGCTGAGTTCGCAACCAAAGACAGCCGACGTGGTTGGAACGAGAATCCGGGTCACGAATCGAGACGGATCCAGACACGTCGAAGAGATCATCGAGTGCATGCCGTATCTGAGGATGATTGGACGCACCATCTGCAAGAGTGGGAACCCATGACGAGCGTCGCTGCCGTTGATTCGGCCGCCTTGCTTAAGCAGCACTTCGGTTTCGATGTGTTCAAACCCGGGCAGCAAGCGGTCATCGACCATCTGCTGGCGGGGCGTTCAGCCGCGGCGGTGTTTCCGACGGGTGGGGGCAAAAGCGTGTGCTATCAGCTGCCAGCGATGGCGCTGCCGGGCGTGACGCTGGTGGTTTCGCCACTCATCGCGCTGATGAAGGACCAGATTGACGCACTGGCGGCGCGGGGCATTGCCGCGATCCGGCTCGACTCCACACTCGACGCCGACGGCTACCGCGACGCGATGGACCGCATCCGCCGCGGCGAGGTGCGCCTTCTCTACGTGGCGCCCGAGCGGTTTGCAAACGAACGTTTCCGACAGGTACTCGGTCAGTTGAGGGTGTCGCTCTTCGCCATCGACGAAGCCCATTGCATTTCGGAGTGGGGCCACAATTTTCGCCCCGACTACCTCAAGCTGGCCGGCTTCGCCCGAGACGCGAAGGCCGAACGCGTGTTGGCGCTCACTGCCACCGCCACAGACAAGGTGCTCCGCGACATTCGCCAGGTGTTCGACATCGCTCCGGAATGCGCCATTCGCACGGGCTTTTACCGGCCCAATTTGACGCTGCTGCTCACGCCGGTCGAGCGGCGTGAGCGTGATGCCCAACTGCTCGCCCGCCTTCGCCAGCGCGAGCCAGGACCCGCGATCGTGTACGTCACGCTCCAGAAGACGGCGGAACGCGTCGCGCGTGATCTCGCGGCGGCGGGCTTCGACGCCCACGCCTATCACGCGGGGATGAAACCCGAGAAACGCACCGAGGTGCAAGACCGTTTCATCCAGTCTGACTGCGGCGTGGTGGTCGCGACCATCGCCTTCGGCATGGGCATCGACAAGGCCGACATCCGCTCCGTGTACCACTACAACCTGCCCAAGAGCCTGGAGAGCTACTCGCAGGAGATCGGCCGCGCCGGCCGCGACGGCGAGCCTGCCATCTGCGAAACGTTCGCCTGCCCCGACGACCTCGGCGCCCTGGAGAACTTTGCATACGGCGACACGCCCACACTCGATGCGGTGCACGCCATGATTCGCGACGTGTTCAGTCAGGGTGTGTCGTTCGACCTCAGCCATCACACCCTCGCGAGCACGCACGACCTGCGCATGCTCGTGGCCCGCACGCTGCTGACCTACCTTGAACTGCTCGGCCATCTCGAGGGGGGCACGCCGTTCTACGCCACCTATCGATTCAGGCCGCTCATTCCTTCGAAGGACATTCTGGCAACCTTCCAGGGCGATCGCCGCGAATTTCTCACGGCGTTGTTCAAGCAGGCGGATAAGGCCAAGGTGTGGTTCGACGTGGACGTGGATGTCGCGGCGCGCAATCTGAGCACGTCGCGGGAACGCATCATTGCCGCGCTCGATTACCTGGGCGAGAAGCAGATGCTGATCGTCGAGGCCGCGGGCGTTCGGCACCGCTACCGCGTGCTCGAGCAGCCCCAGGATCTGGCCGCCCTCGCAAAGAAACTGCACGATCGCACCCTCAATCGCGAGGCCAGCGAGGTGCAGCGGCTGCAGCAGGTGGTGGACCTCGTGGAGCTCGATGGCTGCCAGGTGGCTGCGCTGGGGGCGTACTTTGGCGACCACTGCGAGCCGTGCGGCCACTGCTCGTGGTGCTTGAGCGGCCGCAAGCCTGCAAAGCTGGCAGCCCGTCCGGAGGTACCGATCGACGATGGCATTTGGGGACAGCTCGAACCGCTTCGCCGGTCGCATCCCGAAATCCTCAGCGATCCCCGCGCCGTCGCCCGCCTGCTCTGCGGTATCTCCACGCCGTGGCTTACGCAGGCCAAGCTCACACGCGACCCACTCTTTGCGAGGCTTGAGGATGCGCCGTTTGCAACCGTTCTCCGCGAGGCGGAGAGTCGGAGTGCGGCGGCCATGATGGGATGACCTTGCCGCGGTGAGCGTTGGCGATCGATGGGCGGTCGCGGCCTCGCCTCATGTCGCACACGCAGCGGTGGTCTGGTAGCCTTCGCGATACCGCCAAGGAGGTGTCGTGTTTGCTCGAGTCCCTCTTTTCGTCATCGTGCTGGCCATGACAGGCATGATCGATTCGTCGGCCTTCGGCCAGTTGATCACGGCCCATCGCGGAGCCTCGCACGACGCGCCGGAGAACACGCTGGCCGCCTTCCGGCTCGCCTGGGAGCAGGGAGCCGACGCCATCGAGGCCGACTTTCAGCTCACGGGTGACGGCCAGATCGTCTGCATCCACGACGCCGACACGAAGCGTGTGACGGGGGTGAACCGAGTCGTGGCCCAAACGCCGCTGGCTGCGCTTCGCACACTTGACGTTGGCCGCTGGAAGGCGCCGAGCTTCGCCGGCGAGCGCATGCCGACCTTGTCCGAAGTGCTCGCCACCGTGCCGGTCGGCAAGCGGCTCTTCATCGAGCTCAAGACCGGCCCCGAGATCGTGCCGAAACTGGGTGAGGTGATCGCGGCCGGCGGCCCCGATCCGCGGTTTCTCAC
>CAYZHH010000280.1:0-4875 GCA_964478275.1 uncultured Candidatus Kuenenia sp. | reverse complement strand
GGCTACCAGCGCGGAGACCGGCTCGGGGTTGGCCGTGCCATGGAGCCGGCGTAGGAGGCTGAGCGAAGCGAATTGACGTCTGCTCAGGCGCACCATAACGCAACGCGTACGAAAAACGGGAGCCCGGAGGTGCGAGCGCCGAGCAGAGGCTCGGCAGGGCCGCCGTGGGCATGGATGCCACGCCGGCCGTAATTCAGCCGGCGGAGGGGCACGGCCAACCCCGAGCCTTGCGGACCAAACAGCCATAAAACCCACCATTGCCCTTGCATCCCGCGGCCCATGCCGGGAAAGTTCACGCTTCGCGGCACTGTGCCGCCTGAACATGGAGAGCCGAAATGATGCTCGAGGCCCTCGTGGCAAACTGGCAGGCGACGCTGACGGCAATGGTCGTCATCGGCACGCTCCTGGGCATGATGTTCATTCAGCGTGCCCCGGACATGGTCATGGTCGCGGGCCTCGTTGTCCTCATGCTCGCGGGCGTCCTGACCCCCGACGAAGCCCTTCTCGGGATGGCCAACGAGGGCATGATCGGCGTGGCCGCCCTGTTCATCGTGGCCGCCGGCGTGGAGCGGACCGGCGCACTTGCCGTCATCGTCGAGCGGGCCCTTGGCCGGCCAAAGTCGCTGGCCACGGCCCAGTTTCGCACGATGGTCGGCCCTGGCATCGCCTCGGCCTTCATGAACAACACGCCCGTTGTGGCCCTCCTCGTGCCAGCCATCCGCGAATGGGCCCGGAAGAATCGACTGAGCGTGTCGAAGCTTCTCATGCCCATGAACTGCGCGGTCGTCCTTGGCGGTATCTGCACCCTCATCGGCACGAGCACCAACGTCATCGTGGCTGGCCTCGTCAAGGCTCGCCTCGCGGAAGGCATCGACCGGCCTTGGGGAGTGCTCGACATTACATGGACCGGGATCCCGGAAGCCTGGGGCCGCCATGAGTTCACTGGGCCGCTCGGGATGTTCGACATCACCTGGCTTGGACTTCCCCTCTTTGCCATCGGCATCGTCTACGGCCTGACGGCGAGCCGCTTTCTTTTAAAGGATCGTCGGCCACCGATGAGCCGGAGTGACGACCCCCGTCAGTATTCCCTCGAGATGGTCGTCGAAACTGGCAGCAGCCTCGTGGGCCGCACGATCGAGGCGGCAGGCCTGCGGCACCTCGACGGCCTGTTTCTCATGGAAATCGACCGCGCCGGGCACGTGATTGCGGCGGTCTCGCCCACCGAAAGGCTGGAAGCGGGGGATCGGCTCGTGTTCGTCGGCGTGATCGACTCGGTGGTCGAGCTTCAGAAGGTTCGCGGCCTCAGGCCCGCTACCGACCAGGTCTTCAAGCTCGATGACCCGCGGAGCGAACGGCAGCTCGTTGAGGCCGTCGTCTCGAGCACCTGCCCACTCGTAGGCCGCACCATCCGCGAAGGGAATTTTCGCTCCACCTACGGCGCTGTCGTGATCGCGGTTGCTCGTGACGGTGAGCGGCTTCGGACCAAGATCGGCGACATCACGCTCGAGCCCGGCGACACGCTCCTCCTCGAGGCTGGGCCGGCGTTCCTTCAGCGGCAGCGAACCAGTCGTCACTTCTACCTCGTGAGCGAGGTTGCCGGTGCGTCCCCACCGCGGCACGACAAGGCCTGGATCGCCTGCACGGTGCTCGGCGGAATGGTGCTCGCGGTGGCCATGAACCTCCTGCCGATGGTGACAGCGGCCATGGCGGCAGCGGGCCTCATGGTGGCCACGCGATGCCTGTCATCGACCGAGGCTCGCCGGTCGATCGAGTGGGAGTCATTGCTCCTGATCGCGGCGAGCTTTGGACTGGCGTCAGCGATGCAGAGGACAGGGCTCGCCAATTGGATCGCTGAGGGCGCGATCGCCACGGCGGGCAACAATCCGCTGCTTGTGCTCGCGGCAATGTACGTGGTCACGATGATCACGACTGAGCTCATGAGCAACAATGCCGCCGCCGTGCTCAGCTTCCCGATCGTGTGGCAGACGGCCGAGCAGCTCGGCGTCCACCCTCTGCCCTTCGTCATGGCGATCACGGTGGCGGCAAGCTGCGGCTTCGGCACCCCCATGGGCTACCAGACCAACCTCATGATCTATGGGCCGGGCGGGTACAAGTTCACCGACTACGTCCGCTACGGTGGGCCCTTGAACCTGCTCATCATGGCAGCGACGATCGCCCTGGTGCCACTCCTCTGGCCGCTGGCGCGATAGCTTTTGCGTCAGGCCATGATGGGAGCGTACGCTACGGGGTTGGTTGTCCAACCGTTTCCGCCACCGGCGGCATGAGCGAAATCCTCTTTCAATATTATCCGGTCCGGCTCACGACCTGGTTCTACCTGGCGTCGCTGCTGTCGATTGCGCTGTTCTTCAAGTTCAACCGCGTGTGGAGCGTCCGCAACCTCGACCTCCTCGGGCTCGTCCTTTTGGCGCCGGGGCTGGTGGCCCTCGAGTACGTAGGGGAGACGGAGTCGGTCAAAATCGCAGCCCGCACCCTCGGCTTCGCCTGGATCTTCGCGGTCTCGGGAGCGTTCCTCGTGCGGATGCTCTTCGATTCGATGATGGTGCGCAGGCCGCTCCTGGAGCCCAACCTCACAACCGGCGGCCTCGTGTTCTTGGGCAGCTCGCTCTTGGTCTTTCTGCTCGCGAACATCGTCAACTCGAAGCCCCAGAAGCAGGATGTCGAAAGCGTTGCGGCCGCCGCACGCCTACGCGACCCGGCTGCGCAGCGTGATGGATCAGCCCAGCGGGATGCCGACCAGCTCGCGCGGTATGGTCCTGGCTACCCGCTGCTCTTTCTCCTGCCGCAAGTTTCGACCCAGCGTTTTCTCGCCAACGCCGACCCTGGACCCGATGAAGCGGCCCGCCGAGCCATTTATGAGACGACCGCCAGGGTGATGGCAATCCTGTCTCAGCTTGCGATCGTGGCCGGGATGGTCGTCATTGGCTGGAAGCACTTCGAGAGCGTGAAGCTTGGGATCGCTGCCGCGGTCCTCTACTTGCTGCTTCCCTACACCGCCTGGATGAATAGCAGCGTAGACCACGTCCTGCCCGGGGCTCTCGTCCTCTGGGCCGTGGTCGCCTACCGCCGTCCGTTCGTCGCCGGATCGCTCCTCGGCCTCGCGATTGGCACGATCTACTATCCGGTGTTTCTCCTGCCGCTCTGGTGCAGCTTCTATTGGGAGCGCGGCGTGCGACGGTTCGCGGCCGGCGTGGGCACAGCCCTTCTGGCACTCGTAGCGGCGCTCTGGCTCACGTCGCCCGACACGGCGGTGTTTCTCGGGCAGTTGCGGCAGATGTTCGGTTGGATTTTCCCAAGCGACGTATCGCTCGAAGGGTTCTGGGCACTGCCCTCGAGCGACGGCGTTTTCCGCCTGCCCGTGCTCGCGGCGTTTATCGCCATGATGGCGACGCTCGCGATCTGGCCATCGCCCAAGAACCTCGGCACGCTCATGAGCTGCACGGCGGCGGTCCTTCTCGGGACCCAGTTCTGGAAGGCCCACAACGGCGGCCTCTTCATGGCCTGGTGGCTGCCGGTGCTTCTCCTCGTGGTGTTCCGCCCCAACCTCGAAAACCGTGTGGCGCTCCTCATGCTCGACGCCGAGTGGTTCCCACGGCGGCGAGCATCGACCGCACCGCCCGGCCGCGCCGCCTGACGTCTTGTCGCCAATCAGCCGCGACGAGGATCGAAGTCTGCGGGCAACGCCCGCTCGTTGATGAGCCAGGCCTGCCAGGCCGCCGCATCCCACTCGAAGTTCGCGGCGGTGAGCGCCACCAGCGCCTCGAGCACGCGGTCGTTTCGGACACTCACGATTTTTTTCTTCGGTCCGCCCCCCATGAAGAGGCCGCCTCCCGCGGGCGTAAACGTCGCGCTCGTCGAGCCCTCGGCAGGCCCGGCCGTCATCACCATATGATTCGTCTCGAGTGCGGCGATGAGCGGCACGATCGCCGACCGATCGCCGAGCCGCCCGAGGGCCTCGGCGGCGCGGTTGACCTGAGCGTTGTCGGCGCTCGTGAGGGCTGACGCAAGGATTGGTACAGCCTGGTGCGGGCCGATCCGCACGAGTTGCTCCGTCGCCGCAATGCGTGTCTCGCGATCGACATGGTCGAGGGCCGTGGCGACGAGCACCATGAGGGCGTCGGGGGTGCGAATCCGGGCGAGCGATTCGAGATACCAGCTCCGCACTTGGAATACGGGCTCGGTGGTCACCGCCGACGCAAGGGCTGCCACTGCGAACGGATCTGATATCTCGCGGATCTCCTCGGCAGCCCGCGTAGCAGAGGCCTTGTCGAGTGATCGCCGAAGCCGCTCGAGACGGCCGAACCATTGCCTGGAGGCACGGTGCGACGCCTCATCCCGCTCCATGAGCTCGATCTCTTGCGCCGTCCGCCATGCCCCGCGGTATCGGATGAACCCCATCGCAGCCATCCGCTCCGCCGGCGTTTCTGCTGCCGGCTCGACGCCGCGGGACGAAGCGGGATGCAAAAGCACAAGCGCCGCGACGGCGATCACCCATCGAACAACGCGGTAACGATTTGTGCCCGTCATCTTCAAAGCAGTCCTCTTCGATCAAATCATTGTATCGTCCGACAACCTCTCAGAACGCATCCAGCGAGGGGTTGCCCATGCCGCGGAGCGGGACGTTCGCTACGGCCATCCGGGCTCGCAGAGCCGGAATCACAGCCGTCCGTTTTACGCGATGCGTCTATTTGTTAGAACCCGCGAGCAGTCATCGTCACGCTCCCCCGTCATTTCATGAACGCTCCCTGGCCGACCGTCGCGATCGTGGGCGTTGGCCTCGTCGGTGGATCGATTGGCCGGGCTCTTCTTGCTCGCGGCCTTGCAGAGAAGGTCATTGGCGTGGGCCGGTCGCGGGAA
>CAYZHH010000279.1:0-4885 GCA_964478275.1 uncultured Candidatus Kuenenia sp. | reverse complement strand
CCTGCCATGTCTGCGATCCTCCCGGCCGACCGCGATTCAAGCTCCGGCCCGGGGTTTCGCCAGCTCACCTGGGACGACCACCTGGCGCGGCATGTCGCCGCGCGGGCTCAGGCTTGGCTCGTCGAAGATCTGGGCCACGAGTGCGATTGGACGAGCGTGTGCCTCGTGCCCGCCGACGCGATCAGCAGCCTCTCGATCGTGGCCCGCAAGCCGGGGGTCATCGCGGGGCTGCCGGCGGCGATGATCGTGGCGAAGGCGGTCGATCCCGATCTGGCCCTCGAGCCGCTCGTCTCGGATGGCATGGTGGTCAACGCCGGGCAGCCGGTGGCGACGCTCGCCGGCCTCACGCGGAGCGTCCTCTCGGCCGAACGGGTCGTGCTCAATCTCATGGGCCGGCTCTCCGGCATCGCTACGGCCACGCGGCAGCTTGTCGACGCCGTGGCTGGCACCGGCTGCCGTGTATACGACACGCGGAAGACCGTGCCGGGCTGGCGGTTGCTCGACAAGTACGCCACCCGCATCGGCGGTGGCTGGAACCATCGCCTCGGTCTCTACGATGCGATCCTTATCAAAGACAATCACCTTGCGGCGCTCGCCACGCTCGGCATCGAGCCTGCCGAGGCGGTGCGACGAGCGCGAGACTTTCTTGGCAAGGCGTTTCCGACCGAGCGCGCAGCCTTGATGGTCGTGGAGATCGAAGTCGATTCGATCATGCAGCTCGGGCCGGTCCTCGAGGCGCGGCCCGACATCGCGCTCCTCGACAACATGGGCCTCGACGAACTGGCTGCCTGCGTCGCCCTTCGCGACCGCACGGCATCGAGCGTCGTTCTCGAGGCCTCGGGCGGCATCCGGCCGGAGACCGTCGCCGCCATCGCAGGCACCGGAGTGGATCGTGTCAGCACCGGCTGGCCGACCCACAACGCCCCATGGCTCGATGTCGCCCTGGATTGGACCTAGGCCGTCACGCCAAGGAGGCGGTTTCGCTTCGTGCGTCGCTCGGCGCGGAGGCGAGCGCGGCGATTGGTCTCGCTGGGCTTCTCAAAGAACTCCCGCTTCCGCATCTCCTTCTTGATGCCACTCCGCTCCACGAGCTTCCGGAAACGGCGAACCGCCTCTTGGATGCTCTCCCGTTCCCGAACTGTCAGCTTGACCATGCAGTCTCCGAAAGTGCTCTATGTGGACAGTGGTTGGACAACGCCGCCCCGGGGCCACGACCTCGGCGAGGCCGCGCCCTCGTGCAACGAGCCCTTACAGTATCGGCTGGACGGCTTTGCGTCCACACGTGGGGGCCTCACACTCGGTTCCTGGGCCGTCCCAGCCTCCCCTGGCCCCCGTGCTACCGCCTTGCCAGTCCCTCGGCGGTGCTACACTCCCGAGCCATGACGGACGGGAGAGCGAGAAGATCGGCGGCCCCGTTTCAGAGGAGAACACCGATGGAGGACGTCACGTTCGAGATCGTCGAGGTCGGCGACGCGCCGGTCGTGCGGGCACGAATTCCGGCGGGGGCTTCGCTCTACGCAGACGCCGGCGCCATGATGACCATGACGCCTGGGCTCACCGTCGAGAGCTCCATGCGCGGAGGCGTGATGGGCGCCCTCTCGCGGTCGCTCCTCCGAGGTGAGACCTTCTTCTATCTCACGATCTCGGCGGCCGGTTCGGCCGGTGAAGCACTCCTGGCGCCCTCGACGATCGGTGGCATCGAGATGCTCGAGCTCACCGGCACGGAGTACTTTCTCCAGAAGGGCTCCTTCCTCGCCGCGCACCACTCGGTCGAGGTGACCACCAAGACGCAGAACCTTACGAAGGGCCTCTTCAGCGGCGAGGGCTTCTTCGTCAGCCGCGTGAGCGGCTCTGGAACCCTCGTGCTCAACACGTTCGGTGGTCTCATGACTTTCGACCTCGCGCCCGGTCAGGAATACGTTGTCGACAACTACCACCTCGTGGCGTGGGAATCGACGATCACGTACAAGATCACCAAGGCCGCAGCGGGCTGGGTCTCGAGCTTCACCTCGGGCGAAGGTTTTGTCTGTCGGTTCACCGGCCCAGGCCGGATCTATGTCCAGACGCGCAACCCGGCCGCCTTCGCCGGCTGGCTGGGTCGCTACCTCCCGAAGCGTGGCTGACCGCAGCCTCTGGGGATGTGTGGATGAGCGAGTCATTCCAGGCCGTGTGCTTCGCCGCCGACGCGGGCCCGTCGCGGCCCTGCCGGATCGTGCTTGAGACTGGGAACATCGTGATCGAGCCCGCCGGAGGTGCGGCCATCCGCTGGCCATACGGATCGCTGGCGGGAGCGATCGGTGGCGACGATCACGACTGGGTATTCCTATCGTGCGATGCCGTGAGAAGCGACGTCGCTCGATTGGCCCTGCGAGACCCTGCGGCCATTGCAGCCGTGGCAACGCGGGCATGGGGCGAGGCTCGCGACACGCTTCTGGGCTTTGAAACCCAACGACGAAAGCATGCCAGCCGCCACCTTCGCGGCCTCGTGGCCGGCTTGGTTGCCCTGGTGATTTCGGTGACGGCAGCCTGGCTGCTCTTCACGCGGGCGGGGCCCGAAATCGCGGTGGCGGTGCTGCCGCGGGCCAGCGAAAAGCTCGTTGGCGACGCGGCCCTCGCGCATCTCCTGGCCGGCGAGCAGGAGATCGTCGCCGGGCCGGCGGCCGAGGCGGTGCGGTCCATCACGGCACGGCTGACGGCGGCGATCGAGCGCGATCCTGGCTATGAGTTCGACGTCCGCCTTGTCGAGAGCGACATCGTCAACGCTGTCGCGCTACCAGGCGGGAAGATCGTGGTCTATTCCGGGCTGCTCGCCACGGCGGGTTCTGCCGACGAGGTGGCAGGCGTCATGGCTCACGAGATCTGCCATGTGCTTCATCGTGACGGGCTTCGGCAGGTCATCAGTCGGCTGGGCAACGCCGCGGTGATCTCCCTGATGCTTGGCGGAGGCGACATCGCGGGCCTGGTGGCCGGGGCTGGCGAACTCGACCGGCTCGCCTACAGCCGCGACCAGGAGCGAGCCGCCGACTTTGAGGGCCTCGCGCTCATGGCCAGAGCCGGCCTCCAGCCAGCGGCAATGGCCGCCTTTTTTGAACGGCTTCAGGCTCGTGAGCCCCGTGGAATCCCTGCGATTCTCTCGACCCATCCCGACACGGCGGCGCGGATCGTGGAGATCCGCCGGCTGGCCGCGACCACTGCCGTCGTCAATCCAAAGCCTCTCGCCATCGACTGGGCAGCCGTCACCGCAAGCCTTGAATGACAAGGGCCAGCAAGAGGCCGCTGGCAGGTCGCAATCGCATGCTCCGCTTGCCCGCGTCTGAGTTACGTGAAGCGGCCCGGCGCAATGAGTGTCATAGAAGCCCCTCGCGGCAGCGAGGGGGCGGCGGGTTGTTGGGCGAGCCCGTACATGATGGCACATGGGGTGACCTTCCACCCGCAGCCCCCCGGCTATTGCCGGGGGCTTTTATCCGATGGAGGCCGATTGCCAACCGCGAGTGCACTTCACCGCATTACGCCTTTGCCCGAGACTGCTTTCGCCGTTCATGCTCCGAGAGCAGGATTTTCCGCAGGCGGATCGCGGCTGGGGTTACCTCCACGAGCTCGTCGTCCTCGATGTATTCGAGGGCCTCTTCGAGCGACATCCGGCGCGGCGGCTTCAGCAAGATGTTTCGGTCGCTGCCGCTGGCCCGCATGTTGGTGAGCTTCTTTTCTTTCGTCGGGTTGACCGTCATGTCGTCGCCGCGGGCGTTCTCGCCCACGATCATCCCCTCGTAGACCTCGTCGCCCGGGTCGACAAAGAGATCGGCCCGTTCCTGCAGGCCGTCGAGCCCGAAGGCCACGGCCTTGCCAGGCAGCATCGAGATGAGCACGCCGTTGGCCCGACCGGGCACGTCCGCTTCCATCTCCCGCCAGGCCTCGAAGCGGTGATGCATGATCGCCGTCCCCTGCGTGGCGTTGAGCACCCGCGTCCGTAGGCCGATGAGGCCGCGAGCCGGAATCGAGAACACGGCATGGGCGAATTCACCGCGGTTCCCCATGTGGCCCAGTTGGCCGCGGCGGGCTCCGACGAGCTCCATCACCGGACCGAACTTGTCGTGCGGCACCTCGACAACGAGCGTCTCGAAGGGCTCGAGCGTGGCCGTCCCTTCCTTCCGAAGAATCACCTTCGGCTTCCCGACCGAAATCTCAAAACCCTCCCGCCGCATCGTCTCGATGAGTACCGAGAGATGGAGCAGCCCGCGGCCTGCGACGGCGAACTGCTCGGTGCCGGCGATCGGCTCGACGCGGAGCGCGACGTTCTTCTCGAGCTCCTTGGCCAGACGGTCGCGAAGGTGCCGCGTGGTGAGGAATTTTCCAGAACGTCCCACCAAAGGGGACGTGTTGATCCCAAAGACCATCGAGAGCGTGGGCTCATCGACGGCAATCCGTGGCAGGGGCCGGGGATCGGCCGGGTCGCAGATCGTGTCGCCGATCTCGACATCCTCGATGCCGCTGACGGCGGCAATATCGCCCGCGGTCACCTCCTCGACATCCACACGGCCGAGCTTGTCAAACACCTGCACCGTGACGGCCTTTGCGGGCACGAGCCCACCGTCCGCTGTCGACCGCACGATGCCCGCGGACTTCCGAAGCAGCCCCGACTCGATCCGGCCGATGGCGATCCGCCCAACGTAGTCCGACCAGTCGAGCGTCGTTACAAGCATCCGCAGCGGGGCGTCCGGGTCAACGGCAGGCCCAGGGATCTTCTCGAGAACGAGGTCCATGAGCGGTGCCATCGAGCCTTCGCGCACGGCTGGGTCGTGGCTCGCGAAGCCCTGGCGGCTCGAGGCATAGACAAACGGAAAGTCGGCCAGGTCGTCGTCGGCACCCAGCTCGAGGAACAATTCCC
>CAYZHH010000278.1:0-4949 GCA_964478275.1 uncultured Candidatus Kuenenia sp. | reverse complement strand
CAGACCAGATCGTGGCCATCGTGCCCGAGCCGGGCACGTGGGTACTCATCGCCGTGGCGGTGACCGTTGGTGGCATCGCGGTCAGGCGTCGAAAGTTCATCGCCTGACGAGCGGCCCAGCCCGATGCGTCTCTTTCCTTCTGACCGCTACCCGCTGCCCCTGCCGGAAGGGCATCGGTTTCCAGTATCAAAATATGCGGCGCTCCGGCGACGGCTCGAGGGCCATGCCGCAGCGGGTGCGCTGCTTGAGTTTATCGAGCCGCATGCGGCGACCGACGAGGAGCTGCTGCGGGTGCATGACCGGGCGTATGTGGGGCGGGTGCTCGCAGGTACGCTCGCAGCCGATGAGATTCGCCGGATCGGGTTTCCCTGGAGCCCGGCGCTCGTGGAGCGATCGCTGCGGAGCACTGGGGCCGCGGTCGATGCTGCCGCCGCGGCCCTCACCGACGGCGTGGCTGCGAGCCTGGCTGGCGGCACACACCACGCTGGCACCAACTGGGGCGAGGGCTTTTGTGTCTTCAACGACACGGCCGTGGCGGCCCGCGAGATGCAGGCCCGAGGTCACGTGCGCCGCGTCGTGATCCTCGACTGCGATGTTCATCAGGGCAACGGCACGGCCGAGATTTTTTCGGGCGACGAGAGCGTGTTCACGATGTCGATCCACGGGGGCCGCAACTTCCCACTGCGGAAGTGGCCGGGCTCGCTCGATGTTCCCCTCGAGGACGGCACGGGCGACGACGCCTATCTCGAGGCGCTCGGGCCAGCCGTGGCGGACTCGTTCGAGCGCGGCAGGCCAGACGTCGTCTTCTTCATCGCGGGAGCTGATCCCTACGAGGGCGATCGCCTCGGCCGGCTGAAGCTCACGAAACCTGGGCTCCTCGCGCGAGATCGGCTTGTCCTCGACGTGTGCCGGGCGGCCGGCGTGCCGCTGGCGATTGTCTGCGGCGGAGGCTACTGCGAGGACATCGAGTGCATCGTTGACATTCATGCCTCGACGATGCTGCTGGCCGCCAGTATCGCGAGGTAGCCATGCTCTCAGTACTGAACCGCATCGGTTCGGCGGGCGTACTCCCGCCACACCTCGACCGCTTCGTCTCGGAGAAACTCGTGCGCCTCCGCGATCAATCGATCGCCGCGGTCGGCGGCGAACTGAGCATAGATGAAGGAGTCATCGAAGTTGCCATACTGCTTGGCGTCATCGACGGTCGAGGCCGAGATCACGGCATCGATCTGGGCCCAGTAGGAAGTCGCCAGGCACATGGGGCAGGGGGCTGCAGATGTATAGAGGATGCAGCCGTGGAGCTTGGGGCTCGCGATTCTCGCGCAGGCTTCGCGGATCGCATGCATCTCGCCGTGCCACGTGGGATCGTTGCGGGCGATTACCTGGTTCCAGCCGTCCGCGAGTACGGTGCCGTAGCCGTCCACCACCACCGCGCCAAAGGCGCCGCCTGATTGCTCGATCACGCCGGCCCGCCGGGCATTGGCAATCGCGCGGCGCATAAAGGTTTCATTCTGCGATGCTGGAAACCTCCCCATCGCTTCGGCCACCGAAACCTTCTGCTTCTGACTGGGGAGCCGACCGTGTGTATTGACCATGATGGAAGTCTCTACGGGAGCGATGAACCGTCTCGCAGGCCTGAGGCCTTGCCGGACTACACTATCAAACCCTGACATGACCCTCGCCGCAGGATACGACTTGGATGGGCACTCGCGGAATCTCGGATGCAGCGACCAGCCCGCCGATGCGGGTGCTCGTGGTCGACGACGAAGAGTCGGCGCGCCGTGCCGTCGCGCAGGGCCTCCGAGCGTTCGGCTGGGAAATCCTCGAAGCCGGTGACGGGCTTTCCGGCCTGGAGGCGGCGATCCGCGGGACCCCTGATGTCGTCCTCTTGGACCTCCGGCTCCCTGGGCTCGAGGGGGAGCAGGTGCTCGGACGTCTGCGGGAGGTGAGCCGCGTTCCCGTGATCGTCATCTCGGCAAAGCGGGAGGAGGATGACCGTGTCGCAGCACTCGATATGGGAGCCGATGATTATCTCGTCAAGCCCTTCACGGTGCGGGAACTTGCGGCTCGCATCCGTGCCGTGCTTCGTCGGAGCGAGGGGGAGGATCCAGAAGCCGTGACCATGGGCGACGTCGGCGTTGACTTTCCGTCGCGGTCGGCCACTCGGGATGGCGTCCGCGTGCCGCTGACGGCGCAGGAGTTCATGGTGCTCGGCTGCCTCGCACGGAACCGCGGCCGCATCGTCACCCGTGCGACGCTCGAAGCCATTCTCCATCCCGGCGAGGATCCGCCCGCCGACACGGTCAGCAACGTGATCGACGTCATCGTGCTCCGGTTGCGGAAGAAACTTGGCCACGATCTGATCACCACCCGCCGTGGCCAGGGGTTCATCATCGATGGCCCGTAGTCTGACGTCTTGGCGCACGCCGTCGCTGCGAAGAAGGTTCGCCATCTGGTTTGGCCTCCTCTTTGTGTTTGGGGCGGTCGTCATTCGGCTTTCCTATTTCCAAACCACCGTTGTCGCCCTCTCGCGCGACCTCGACGAGATCCTGTGGTCTCGGCTCGGCGGGCTCGAGGCTCTCGAGCAGTTTGAGACCGACGCAAGGCTTCATCATGAACTGCACGGGTACGCCTGGCTGCTTCCCGAGCCCGTCGTCCTGGATGGATCGAGCCAGGCGGCACCGTGGCTTGGAAGGCCAACGGTTGATCCTGGCAAGCTGCCATGGTTCGCCGGCATCTGGCGGCGGGACGGCAGTCTTGTCGATGGCATGAAGCTGCCTGACAGGTTTGGGTGGGATACCGAATGGCTTGGTCGATGCGGCATGATTTGGACGACCGACGACGGCCGCTACCGCCTAGCCGCTACCCCAGGAAGCCATGACACGATCCTCCTCGTCGGCGCGGCGCGTGAGGGATTCGTGAACGCCGCCCGACGCATTGCGATCTTCGAGATAGCCACCTTCTTTCTTTGGGTACCGATCGTTCTCGGCGTGGCGTGGATCTTGTTCTCCAGGGTGCTCGTGCCGCTGGCTGCGGTGACGGCGATGGCTCACCGAATTCGTGGTGGCCACTTCGATGAACGGATCGACGTGAGTCGTACCGACTCGGAGTTTCGCGAGATGACCGCCACGATCAATGACATGCTCGACCGGCTCGAAGCGATCCGCGTGTCGCAGTCGCGATTCAATGCCGACGTGGCCCATCAGTTGATGAACCCGGTCCACGCGATACTCTTGGAAGCGGAGATGGCTGAGGATCCGGGCCGTGAGGAATCGGGCCGCGCGGCGGCTCTCGGGCGGGTCGGCGTGCTCGGGCGACGGATCGAGCAGATCTGCGAGGTGTTGCTGGCCTATTCGCGATCCGCTGCACTCGATCCCGCAAGGCTTCGGCCAATCGATCTCGAACCGATCGTGGATGCCGCGATGGAACGAGTGGAGCGGCGGGCTGCGGGCCTTGGCATCACGATCGAGCCACCGCCGATCACCGCTGTTGTGAAGGGCGATCCGGCGCTGCTCGAGGAGGTGTTCACGAATCTTCTGGCGAACGCAATCGATCACAGCCCACCCGGTGGCGTGGTCAGGATCGTGACGACACGCGATGACTCGGCCATCTGCGTTTCGATCGTGGATCACGGGTCGGGCGTCGCCGAGTCCGATCTGTCGCAACTCTTTGAGAGGTTTCACAGCGGCAAGCCCGTTGGCGGGCATGGCGTGGGGCTGGCGATGTCGCGACTCATCATGCGGAGTCACGGCGGCGATATCGGTTACACGCCCACACCGGGGGATGGGGCCACGTTCACGCTCCGATTCCCACCGGCCGCGTGACGTTCATGAACGCTCCATGAACTCCGTGATCCCATGACGACCCAATGCTCGCGGACTGCGTACGGGTTCGGTATGAGTGCATACGGGGACTGCACCACATCGATCTCGGAGTGAATCCATGAACGCTCGCGACGTTCTTCGCCTTCTCGTCAGCAGCTTTCCAAGCCGCCAGATCCGTCGCACCCAGGCACGGCGACTCGCCCGTGTGCTGCGTCGAGACAAGAGCGACTTCGCACCGGAATCGCTCGAGACGCGTTCAATGCTCTCGGCGACGATCGGATCGCTCGCGACGCCAACGACCGACGGATCACCAGAGCCCGCAGCGATGCTGTCGATGGCCACCACGCCGCAGACGCACGCGATCACGTGGGCCTGGAACGAGAACCGGACGATCACGAACTTCAACCCTTCCTCCGACCGGCTCGCGCTCGACTGGTTTAACGGGAGTGACCTTCGACTCACTGAGGAGGCCGGCAGTGCGGTGCTCGCAATCCCCTCGATGCAGCAGTCGTATCGGCTGTCGGGCGTACGCCTCGGAGCACTGAGCCAGGCCAACTTTACGTGCAAGGATCCGTCGGCCACCGCATACATTGCGAGTGTGCTCGCGACCGCTCCACCGCCGAGCACCACACCCCCACCCACACCGACCCCGCCGCCGCCAGTCGTGCCGCCGGTTTCGCAGGCGGGCACGGTGTCATTCCAGGTGACAGCTGATTGGGGCTCGGGATTTACCGGTGACGTGGCCGTGAAGAACACGGGCACGAGCAAGCTCACCGACTGGCGGGTGTCGTTCGACTTCAGCGGCGAAATCTCCGGCATCTGGAATGGTGAGATTGTGAGTCATCACGGCTCCACCTACACGGTGAAGGGCGCCTTCTGGAACGCGTCGCTCGCGCCGGGCGCCTCGACGAGTTTCGGGTTTACGGCCGGTCCGGGTGGAACGAATGCCATCCTGCGGAATCTCGTGATCGTAGGTGCGACTCCAACCCCAACTCCAACCCCAACTCCAGCTCCAGCTCCAGCTCCAACTCCAGCTCCAACTCCAGCTCCAACTCCAACTCCAACTCCAGCTCCAACTCCAACTCCAACTCCAACTCCAACTCCAACTCCAACTCCAACTCCAAC
>CAYZHH010000277.1:0-4960 GCA_964478275.1 uncultured Candidatus Kuenenia sp. | reverse complement strand
AGCAGACGAATGAATCAGCTCGGGGCCGCCCGTGCCACGGGGCCGGCGTTGTTTGCAAGCGAAGCCCGTCTATCCAAAGAAAAAGCGAGCCCACCACCGCGCGAACGACCGCCGACACACGACCACTGATCTGGAACATCCGCGTACTCCGAAGCAAGTCACAACAATTTCGCCCAACCCGAAACGGAATGATAACGACATGTTAAACGCATCGGAGAGTCAAGCGTGATGGCATGTGGGTCAGCCCAACAACCCGCCGTCCCCTCGCTGCCGCGAGGGGCTTTTATGGCGAGCGACTCCACTCATCGGAAGTCCCAGCTCAAGACGGTGTGGCGAGCCCGAGCGGGCCACGGAGCCGGCGTTGTTTGTAAGCGAAGCCCGTCTATCCAAAGACAAAGCGAGCCCACCACCGCGCGAACGACCGCCGACACACGATCACTGATCTGGAACATCCGCGTACTCGGAAGCAAGTCACAACAATTTCGGCTAACCCGAAACGGAATGATAACGACATGTTGAATGCATCGGAGAGTCGAGCGTGATGGCATGCGGGTCAGCCCAACAACCCGCCGTCCCCTCGCTGCCGCGAGGGGCTTTTATGGCGAGCGACTCCACTCATCGGGAGTCCCGGCTCAAGACGGTGTGGCGAGCCCGAGCGGGCCTTACCAAAAGGGCGACGCCAGCCCCTTCCCCAGCAGCCGCAGCGTACACTCGGCCTCTATGTCGCTCATCGAAGCTGTCGTTCTGGGCCTCGTGCAGGGGCTCACTGAGTTTCTCCCCATCTCGAGCACGGCACATCTGCGAATCGTGCCTGAGCTTCTCGGCTGGAAGGATCCCGGTGCGGCTTACTCGGCGCTCATCCAGCTCGGCACGCTCGCGGCGGTGCTCCTGGCGATGCGAAACGACGTCGTGGCGCTCATCAAAGGTTTTGTTGCCGGCGTCGTGTCGGGCCGCCCGTGGGGCACCATGGAGTCGCGGGCCTCGATCATGATCATCCTCGGCACGGTGCCCATCGTGGTCGTAGGCCTGGCGGCACGAGACTTCATCCGAGGTGGCGCCCGCGATCTCGCAGTCATCACGACGGCGCTCGTTGGCGGAACCATACTCATGGCACTGGCGGAGGTCGTGTGCCTCCGACGGGCGCACCAACGCGACGCGGGCCGCGACGGCATCGAAGGCGTGCGGCTCTTCGACGCTCTCGCAATGGGGCTCGCGCAGGTGCTCGCTCTCATCCCCGGCTCGTCCCGCAGCGGCACCACGATCTCGGCCGGGATGATCACCGGCCTCGATCGTCGCACCGCTGCCAGGTTTTCATTTCTGCTCTCGCTGCCCGCCGTGGGGGCGGCGGGCCTCCTCGAAGCATGGAAGGCCCGCCATGAAATCCTCGCCACCGGCGACGACATCACCGCCGCGCTGGTGGGCACATTGGTAGCGGGCATTGCGGGCTATGCCTCGATCCACTGGCTTCTCAAGATTCTCACGAGCCACACCCTCTGGCCCTTCGTGGTGTACCGCCTCGCCCTCGCGGGGCTCCTCGCGACCCTGCTGGCCAGCGGCTGGATTGCTTCGTGAGGAAGCCGGCGGCGGGGCGAGATCGAATCGGATTTTTCGCCGAACGTTCCACGACCCCACCGGCTGGCGCCAGCGGGCTTCTATTGATTTCGGCCTCACGTTGGCCGGTCGCAACCTTGCCGGGGTCACGGGCGTTCAATGGGGTATGGCTGCCAACCTTCTTATCCGGCATGTGCTTTTGGCGGTAGTCCTCGCGACTGCCGTCCCCCTCGTCGCGGGGGCTGCCAGCCCGACCCCGCCGCCGCGCTGCGACGATGCCACGTTCCTCCGCCGGGCCACGCTCGACCTCATCGGTCGCCAGCCCACACCCGACGAGCTCGACGCCTTTGTTGCGTCACGTTCTTCCTCGAAGCGGACCGATCTCGTCAACCGGCTCCTCGCCGATCCCGCCTGGGCCACCAACTGGTCTCGCTACTTCCGCGACGTCATTTTCTATCGCCGGAGCGATGACCGCGTGATCCTCATGGCCAGGTCTCTCGAAACCTTCTTGAGTGGCCACCTTGCCCAGCCGGTCGCCCGCTGGGACGACATCGCCCGCGAGATGATCACCGCCCTGGGCGCTCCGACGGAGCATGGCGAAACGGCCATCATCATGGCGCAGATGGGCGAAACCTCCGACATCACCGCGGAGGTCTCGCGGGTCTTCACAGGCATCCAGATCCAGTGTGCCCAGTGCCACGACCACTTCACTGACCGCTGGAAGCGGAATCAGTTTCATGAGCTCGCCGCCTTCTTTCCGCGGGTCGAGATCAAACGGACCAGTAGCGACGGCCCCAACCAGTTCGAGGTGGTCTCCCGCGATCTCGGTCGCCGAGGCCGTGGCATGAAGGCCGACAACCCCCGTCGCGGCGATCTCGAGCATGAGATGCCCGACATCGACGACCCCGCGAAGCCCGGCACGGTCATGCAGCCAAAGTTCTTTCTCACCGGGCACACGCTGCCCCTGGGAACGTCCGACCAAGAACGCCGAGAGACCGTGGCCCGCCTGATCACGTCCGAAGACAACCCGTGGTTCGCCCGGGCCATCGTCAATCGTGTCTGGACCGAGCTTGTCGGCGACGGTTTTTATGACGGCATCGACGACCTCGGCCCCGATCGCGAGCCGCGGTTCCCTGAGCAACTCGACGAGCTATGCCGCAAGTTTGTCACGGCGGACCACGACCTCAAGGCTCTCTTTCGTGCTGTGATGGCCACGCATGCGTATCAGGCGAAGGCTCGTCCGCGAACCGATGCATCGCGGGAGATCGGGGGCACGAGTTGCCCTCAGCGACTTCGCGCCGACCAGCTTTTCTCCCAGGTGATGCTCGCGCTTGGCATCGACGAAGAGGCGATCACGGCTCGGTTTGGGAAGCAGCAGGGCGGCGCTCGCAAACTGACCAGCACACCCCGCGGGGCCTTTAACCAGGTCTTTGGCTATGACCCGGGGCTCCCGCGCGACGAGATCGCAGGCTCCATTCCGCAGGCCCTTTTGCTCATGAACGGCAAGGCGCTCGCCCGGGCTCTCGACGGTAATCGTCCCACGCTCCTCGGCCGCGTGCTCCGCGAAGAGACCGACGACCGTGCGGTGGCCGACGAGCTTCACGTGCGGACGCTCGCCCGTCATGCGACGCCCGCCGAGATTGCGGTCTGCCTCGCGCATGTCCGAGCCACAGGCGATCGGGCCGAGGCGTTTGAGGACATCTTCTGGGCGCTGATCAATAGCGCGGAATTCATCTACCGCAAATAGTGGCGAGGCCATCGATGCCAACTCCCATGCCATCCCGACGCGATCTCCTTCGGCTCATCTCCGCGGCAGGCGCTGCCGCATGCATACCGCCGTTCGCCGAGGCGGTCTCGCTTCATGCCGCCGATCTCAAGAAGCGAGGCAAGGCGTGCATTCTTCTCTGGATGTCGGGTGGGCCGTCCCAGTTCGAGACATTCAGCCCGCTCGAAAACCATAAGAACAGCGGTGGCACGAAGGCGATTGCGACGTCGGTGCCGGGCATGCAGTTCGCCGAGTATTGGCCGCAGGCCGCATCCGTCGCCGACCATCTCGCGGTGATTCGCTCCATGACGAGCAAGGAAGGCAGCCACCCGCGGGCGAGCTATCTCTTGCACACCGGCTATCTCCCCAACCCCAGCGCTCGCCATCCCGCGCTCGGCTCGATTGTCGCAAGCCAGCTTGCGACCCGAGACGCTGGCGAGACGGGCGACCTCCCGCCCATCGTGCGCATCGGAGGCCGCGACCGCGGCGACTCGGGCGGCGGGCTCTTGGGACGCCAATGGGATCCCTTCGATCTGCGCGACGCCACGGCAAGCCCTGACAACACGGTGCCGCCGGTGCCTGCCGACCGTCATATGCGTCGGCTCGGCCTCATGGAGCAGTTGGGCTCAGGTTTTGCCAAGAGCCTGCCCCAGGAGGCGGCCGATCATGCCGGCCTCTACCGGCGAGCTACGACAATGATCCTGAGCCCGTCGATGGCTGCCTTTGACGTTGACGCTGAGCCCGAAGCGGTCCGTGCCGAGTATGGCGAGGGCTCGTTTGCCTCGGGCTGCCTGCTCGCGCGACGGCTCATTGAGCATGGCGTCTCATGTGTGGAGGTGGTGTCGAACGGATGGGACACGCACCAGGACAATTTTGAGAAGGTGAAGGACCTGGCCGGCGAAGTCGATCGGCCCTACGCCGCACTCATCCGCGATCTCGAGCGCCGAGGCATGCTCGACGACACGCTCGTCATCTGGATGGGCGAGTTTGGACGGACGCCCCAGGTGAACCCCCGGGGTGGCCGCGATCATTTCCCACGAAGTTTTAATGCGGTGCTTGCCGGCGGCGGCGTGGCGGGCGGCGCGGTCGTGGGGCGTACCGACAAGGCCGGTGTCGAGGTGGCCGACCGGCCCGTGACGGTGCCCGATCTTTTCGCGACGTTCTGCAAGAGCATGGGGATCGACCCGACGATCGAAAACATGGCCTCGTCGGGCCGCCCGATCAAGCTTGTTGACGGCGGCGAAGCGGTCCACGAACTTTTCTAGCTGTCCGTGGGCGACCGCCGCTTCCTGCGGCAGCGGTCCGCTACCATATACACGGGTTCCGAAATCTCATCCCGTATTGGACGCTGACCCATGCAATGCAACATTGACCAGCGGGGCCGTATGGCCCGGATCATCACCGGCGGCATCGTCGAAGCCGTGGGGGCCGTGCTCGTCGCGGCCTGGGCGATCGAGGCGCTCCCCACCTGGGCCCTCTGGGCCGGGCTCGCCGCGCTGGCCGGCGGCGGCTTCGCGATCTTCGAAGGCCTCAACGGCTGGTGCATCGTCCGCGCGATGGGTTTCAAGACCCCAATGTGACAAGCCGAGGCGCGGCCTACGCGTTCTGCGACCAGCCGGGGCGGGGCTGGGCGTGGATCCGTGG
>CAYZHH010000276.1:0-4984 GCA_964478275.1 uncultured Candidatus Kuenenia sp. | reverse complement strand
GAGGGGCGACTGGCCGTGGAGCAGATTGCCCGCCAGCCGATCCGCACCGCCCTCACCGCCGGCGTGCTGGTGGTCGCCGTCAGCAATGGCATCGGGCTCGGGCACGCGATCCGTGGCAGCGTCGATGACGTGCTGTCGTGGTACGGCAAGATGCTACGGGCAGACTGGGTGCTCACCAACGCCGGCGCGCTATCCGTGGCCCGGGAGGAGCGCACCAGCGACTCACGGCGGCTCGAGGACGAGGTCCGCGGCCTGGAAGCCGTTGCCGAGGTGCAGGGCGTCGGCATCGCGACGGCGAGGGTCGGGGACACGGTGGGCGTGATCGTGGCCCGCGACATCCCCGACGGGCAGCCGTTGCCGCTGGAGCCCGTGGGCGCGACGGAGGGCGAGGTGCGGGCGGCGCTCGCACGCGGTGAGACGGTGGCGGGTACCGTGCTCGCGCAGCGGGCCGGATTGAAGCCCGGTGACGAGGTCGCCGTCGAGGTCTTCGGCAGAATCACACGGCTGCGGGTCGCAGCCTTCGTCGTCGACTACACCTCGGGCGGCGCGTCCCTGCACATCAGGCGTGACGCCGCCGGGAGGCTGCTCGGCATGGAGTCGGCCGACATCCTGCTCGTCACGGCCCGGCCCGGGAGGGCCGAGGAGCTTCGCGAGCCGCTTGGCCGCATCGCCCGCGAACACTCCATGCTGCTGCGGTCGTTCGGGGAGGTGCGCCGCGTGATCGACACGATCGTGGGGGGCGTGGTCGGCTCATTGTGGGCGATCCTCGGCTTGGGATTCGTGGTCGGCAGTCTCGGCGTGGCCAACACCGTGACCATGAGCGTGCTGGAGAAGACACGGACCCTGGGGCTGCTCCGCTCGATCGGGATGCGGAAATCCCAGGTGGTGCGGCTGGTGGTTCTGGAGAGCGTGCTGCTGGGCACGGCCGCGGCCATCGTCGGTCTCGTCGCTGGCGTGTTCACGGCCCTGTTCATCCAGTGGGCCAGCCAGCCGCTGCTCGGCCATCCGCTGGAGGTGCGGCTCAGGCCGGGAATCGTGGCCGGCAACGTCGTCGCCGCCATCGCGGTCACAGCCCTGGCCGCGTGGCTACCGGCCCGCCGCGCCGTACGCATCGACCTCCTCGCCGCGATCTCGGCTGAATAGCGAATCAATTCCTGCCGGCGGACATTCCTGTTCCGGCGTTGCCAGCCCGCCTTCGCGAATCTCAGCCGCTCCGACAGGGTGTACCCGGTGACCAAGCGTTAAATGAATGCGTCGCGCGGGGCTACCGATTCATCCACGTGATCGAGAGTTGCAGCACCGTGGCGATCGAGACCCAGACGAAGTACGGAACCTGGGCCAAAGCCACCCACGGGGAATGCCGCCAGATCGCGAGCATCATCCAGAGGATCGTTCCCCAGACGACGAGGATGTCGACGGCGGCCAGCGGGAGATTCCGCAGCCCGAACTGGATTGGCGTGAAGGCGAGATTGGCCACGAGATTGACGGCAAAGGGCACGGCGACGAGCCAGGGGATTTTTTTACGGGCAGCCTGCACGAATACAAAGCCAAAGGTGCCGAGGATGACGGGATAGAGAACCTGCCAGATGAACCCGATGGTTCCCGGCGCGGGCGTCCACGAGGGCTTGGCCAGGCTCTGATACCACTCCATCCAGGGCACATCGTTCACGATAAAGTTCCTCCGGGGCGTGGATTGTTCCGATCCGTCGAGGCATCAGGCGGCCCAGGCACGTCGGCGCCGGCCATTCGCATGAGCCCGGCGAGGAGCCCGCAGATCACTGCCACGATGGCGAAGGCCACCCACTCGTTCATGCGATTGCCCTTGTGATCCGCCGTTGACCGTCACGCGTGGCTGATCCTACAGTCTCGCCCACCACCTCCGGAGACGATGCGCCGCCATGTCCAGTTCACGCCACGCTGCCGTTGCTTTGGCAATCATGCTGGCCGGGCCGGCTTCCGGCTGTCGCTGGCTGCGCACGGGCTGGGGGGAGAGCGCGAAACAACAGTATCAGCAAGCCGTCGAGGGAGTGAAGGCGGACCTGTCGGTGCTGGACTCGGAACACGACGGGTTCGATGCCTTCGGCCAGGCAGACGCCCGGCACTTGCGGGCCGCGCGGGCAGAAATGGCGCAGTAGGAATGGCCGGGTGCGCGTGGAACCCACTGGCCGTCATCAAAACCCGCGCAGGATCCACCACAGCGCCGCCGCAAGGCATACCAGGGCCGTCGCGATGACCCAGGCGGGTCGGCTTGGCCGAGAGCGGTCCTCCTCGGAGAGATATCGCTCGCAGTAGGGGCACCTCGGCGAATCCTCGAAGATGGCGCGGCGGCACCAGGGGCAGGGGATCGTGGGCTCGTCGCTGGAATCGTCGTCGGAGGAGTCGGTGTCATCCTCCCAATCCTCGCCTGCATCGTCATCGCCTCGGGATGTCGTCACGGCTGTTCCCATCGAAGGTTTTTGTGTGAGTGGTTGCACATGTCGGAAAGAAGAGCCGCACGCGCGGGCTTGGGCGGCAGCGCGAAGCTCGCCTCACACCGCTATCGACGGAGGTCGATGACCCCGACGGCCAGCCGCCGGTCAGTGAAGTAGGGATCCCCACCACCGTTCTTGCCCTCGGGCTCCGGGAGAAACTGATCGACCCAGTAGTAGCCATCCAGCGCGCGTGCCGAAATGGAATCGACCAAGATCTTGTTGCGCTCCTTGTCGATGTCAGGGCCAATCTTATGCGTGAAGCCCCCAGTTGTGCGGCTGATTTCCACACGCTCGTCGAATGTTGCTGCTCCGAGCCAGAGCGGTCTGCCCTGTCGGTCCAGGTCGCGCGATCGCCAGAATCGCACATGATGCCGCTGAGTAGGGCTCTTGCCGACGGGCTGCTCGAACGCGGCGTCCTGCTTGCGTCCCCACAAATAGAGATCGCTCACCGGCGCATGAGGATAGGGCTTTTCCAAAACGCAGTCGGCCGCGATTCGCAGCGACGTTTCCAGGGTAATCGGATCCGCTGGATACCACCCAGCGACTGCGAGCGTTCGGTGGAGATCTTCGTCGGAGCCGACGAGCGCCACATTGACCGCGTCGCCCTGGTGTCCTTCGGCTGTCGTCGCGTTCCGGGGCGATCGTGCAAGGGCCGGGTGCCCCTCGACCGTGCCCGTCGGTGATTGAGGGAGGGCGTCTTGAGCCAGGCCGACAGGGCAGGCCACGGCGGCAGCCAGCACGCCGAGTATCGCGGCAGAAATCCCGAGTCTCACCAACTGCATGGTGAACGAGCGGGGACCAAGTCGTGCGAATGGCATGCGTGGGCGGCTCCAGGAATGGGAGCGGGACAGTAGCCGACGGAGCGAACCACGCTCAAGGCCGTATCCGGCCGGAAACATGCGCGTCACCCCAATGCTCCGAGCCGCTGCGTGCGACCGATGCACCCATGGCGATTCGGGTGCGTATCCGAGTGCTTACGGGGTCAGTGCACTCTGGATGAGGCCGCCGTCGTTGCGGCCAGCCAGGAGCTGCATGGTCGCGAGATCGGCGGAATCCGCAAAGAATCGAATCGATCCGTCGCAGACCGAAAAAAAGCACCCGCGGACATGGTCGCTGCCAAAGCCACGAGTGGCCCAGTTCAGAAGTCGGCTGCCGGCTTCCGAAACCTGGGCATTGATGGCCTGCTCCATGCCCGCCACCTGAATCGGAATGGCGTCTGCCCCGCTCTTGCCCGACAGAAGCCAGTTGAATTGTTCGCCCAGCGCCGTCTGGTGGCTGCACCAGCGGGTTTCGCCGACCATCAGCACGTGCGATGCACCATCGCGGAGGCTCGCGAAGCCCACACGGCTGTTCGCGTGGAGCACGCCATTCATGAAAAACCGTTGCGTCCCCGTACCGGGAGGGTTGTTGGTGCATGCCGCAACTCCACCTCCCTGCACGCCGAAATAGTTATTGCGAACCGCGGACGTGTAGCGGGACGACGGGCAGTGCAACACCGACAGGGGAACGATGTTTTGGGCGTCTCCGTTCGAGGGAGGGACGACGAAAGTATCGTCCATGAACCGTCCTGCAAGACTCATGTCGAGGGTCAATCCGTCGAAAAGATCCTGCTGCTCGAGGAACGGCAGAATGATGACCGTCCACGGTGTGTACCCATCAGTGGTGCCAGCACGGCACCACGTAGCGTTTGCGGTCGTCACGTCCAAGAGGGTGCCCGTCACGTTCAAGAGGGTCGTGCCCGAGGGAAAGGCTCTCGAGGCCTCAGTGATGTTGAGGATCGCCATCGTGACCTGCTTGAGGTTGTTGGCACACTGCGTCCGTCGGGCGGCCTCTCGGGTAGTCTGAAGGGTAGGGATAAGCAGCGCAGCCAAGAGCGAGATGATGGCGATGATGACCATCAATTCCACAAGAGTGAAGCCTCGCCGACCCGTTCGTTCATCGAGGCGCGATGGATGAAAGCAGTCCGAAACCCACTTCGGCGAACGGAGCCCCATAAAGCGGCTGGAAGCTCGATGGCTCGATGCCAGAAGGAACATGGGTCGTCCTACCACTCGTCGAGTGCCCCCGGGAAACCACGAAGCCGCGGTCCTTCCACATTCTAGACACAAGGCGTCCGCCTCGCACGCGTCGTGCAACAGGCCTTTTGGAGTGCCACGAGAGCCGTGGGTTCGGGTATCCTTCCAAAAAGTGTTCGTCCAGCCGCCCCCGAGACCGTCATCATGCCGTCCGCCGACCAGTTTTCCGAAACCAAAGCCTGCGAGCTCCTGGCCCGCGTCTTCCGGCGTCGTGGCTATGCCATCGTACGGAATGTCCCATTTTCCGAGTATGGGGTGGTTTTCCATATCGACGGCTGGGATCCCAAGGCCCGCGTCGGGTTTGAGTTTTTGTCCAGCGAGGACGACGATCACGACGACCTCACGCTGAAGGAATACCAGACCTTGATGGACGCGCAGATGCGTGGGGAACTCGCGCTCTTCGTCATCGACGAGGTCGAGCCTGTCGATGCCGATGAC
>CAYZHH010000275.1:0-5026 GCA_964478275.1 uncultured Candidatus Kuenenia sp. | reverse complement strand
CGCCGGGCCGCGGACGAGGAGCGGAGTCAACAAGCCCCGCGAGCACACGATCGAGCCCGTCGCCCGCGAGCCGGACGATTGCCCGTGCCCCCGAGCCCTCACGGGTGGCGGCGGCCACGATGAGGTCAGTCGTGGAGAACATAGTGACTGCGAACGGGACTACCGCTGACGCTTGCGGGCCTGGCGGCGCTCGCGGGCGGCATTCGCGACAGCCGTGGGCTGGGACGTGGCGTCAACGACGCGAAGGCCTCCCGCCGTCACCACGGATCCCGGCTTCGGCAGCCAGAGGAGCCGCTCGGCAATACCCCACAGGCTCGAGGCGATGAAGTAGAGGCAGAGCCCGGAGGGCACCTTGAAAAACATCACTGCCATGAACCACATCATGTAGTTCATGACCTGCTGCTGCATCCGCTGCTGTTCGTCCATCGCCGGCGGCATGAAAAGTTTTTGTTGCCAGAGGAACAGGCCGATCGTGACAAGCGGTAACACATTCAGGAACGGTCCAAGCCAGCCCTCGGGAGCCGTCAAGAACCCTGGCAGATACCCTGTCCAATCCCAGAGCATGTCGGGAGCGGCGAGGTTCGAGCACCAGCGAATAGCCGTTGTAAAGAGGGGCGCCTCGCGGAGCTCCACATCGGTGGCGAGGGCCCGGTAGAGCCCCATGAAGATGGGGATCTGGATGAACACCGGGAGACAGCCGGCGGCAGGGTTCACGCCGTGCTTCCGCCACAGCTCCTGCACGGCCCGACCGCGCTTCTCCGAGTCGTTCTTGTATTTCTCATTGATGACCTTCATCTCGGGCTGAAGGGCCTGCATCTTTTGCGACGAGATGGCCTGCTTCCGGCTGATCGGGAACATCGCCCCGCGGACGAGAACCGTCAGGAGGATGATCGCAATGCCGTAGTTCCCTATGACCGCATGGAGCCCATGCAACAGCGCGATCATGGGCCTGGCCACCCAGCCGAACCAGCCGTAGTAGACGAGGTCGTCCATACTCGCGCGCGGCGCCCCAAACTGCCGCAGAAGGTCGGGCTTTTTAGGGCCGGCGAAGATCGTGTAGCGGTGGTGGACCGGGCGGGCCGGTCCCACTTCGAGGTTTTCCGAAACGATCCGAGCCGTGACATTGACGAGCTTCTTGCGGGCCGGCTCGACTGGTTTGCCGACGGCGATCGACCGCACCTCGGCCAGCGCTGGCGCGTCGTCGCCGATGGCGGGAATGATCGCGGAGGCGAAGTAGAGCGCGTCTACCCCGGCAAAGGCGAGCGGCTTCTCCGGCATGACGGTGATCGCAGGACGTTCGAGCGTGCCGTCGAGCGTCTTCAGGCCGCTGATGAGAGTGCTCTCACTTCCGACGAAGCGAAGCGCGACGTCGCGAACGGCCAGCGAGCCCCAAAAATCATGCCACACCCGCTGCGTGTACCACCAGCCCTCGGTGGGCAAGCCTGTGGGGCCGTCGATCGCATACGTCACGACGGTGTCGTTCTCGGGCGATTCGAGTCCCACAACGAGCTCGACCGAGTAGCCCGGACCATCCGTTGCATTCGCGAGCCGATACTCCTTGCTGGCCACCAGCCCGCCCGGGAGCGTTCGTATGAACCGCACGCTGCGGCCGTCGGCGGCGAGCGTGGCATGCCAGTCGATGGCGGCAAGATCTTGGCCTGCAATCTCGTCGAGTGGCTCACCGCGGCGACGGCCGTCGCGTGCCTCGACCGAAACGAGGAACGACATCGGATCGTGTGGCTGGGTGTCAGGATCGATCACCGGCCTCCCACGGAACTCGGGACGCACGACTTCGAGAGGCCGTCGGCCGAGCACCGCCTCGAGCGAGACCTTGGTGTCACCGCGAAGCGCGGCGATCACGACCCGTTTGCCGGGCCTCGTCTCGGAGAGCACGTCGGCCAGTGCCAGCGGATCGGCCGTGGCCGCGCCGGCTACCTGCACGATCACGTCGCCGGGTCGCATGCCCGCGATGCCAGCAGGCGTGCCAGGGCCGACGACGGTCACTCGGCAGCCTTCGGGGACCGTTTCGGCCGCGAGGTGGCCGAGGTAGCCCGAGCGATCCTCTTGGTCATGGAAGCGATCGTCCGAGAGCTCGATCCGCTCGACGGCCGCCCCGCGGCTTGTGAGCGTGACGAGCATCCGGGCAGGGTCCGATGGGTCGAGCGATCCGAGCGTGAACCGCGTGCGGGCCGCGGCGTCCTCAGCCGGCGAGTCCTCAGCCGGCGAGTCCTCAGCCGGCGAGTCCTCAGCCGTTTCGGTGGTGCCCTCGGCCTCGGTTGGGGCTTTTGCTTCCTTCTTCTCGGCGACCGGTTGGGCATCCGGGCCAGCAGGCTCCTTCTCAGCCACAGCGGCTGGCGGCGCGGGGAACAGCCACGCCTGAAGCATCTGGCTGGAGACGACAATCGCCAGCGCGATGGCGAAGAAGACGACGTAGCGACGTTCCACAATCAATTCCAGGAGGGAGGCGGGAGTATACCCGCCTGGCGGCAGGCCGCTCCTGGTCAGGCGTTATCGCCCCACGAGGAGCCGATCGCCGAGGAAGTTGTCGAGATCGGGGATCGCGTGGATCTTCCGGCGCGTGGTCTCGATGGGGTAAGAAATTCTTCGGAATCGGACCCGCCGATCGTCTTCGACGAGCACGTAGGAGCTTCGCGGGTCTTCGTCGCGGGGCTGCCCCACCGACCCAACATTGATCATGGCCTTGCCGCCCGGGAGTTCGATGGCCACCTCGGTCTCACCGTGCGGGACGCCCGGGGAAATGAACTCGGGCGACGTCGTGAACACGCCCGGGATGTGGGTGTGTCCCTGGAAGCAGTGCCGGGGCACGAGCTCGAAGATGTGCTCGAGCTTGAGCGGGTTATAGATATCTTCAGGAAAGACGTACTCATCGAGCGGCCGTCGGGCCGAGCCGTGGACAAACAGGGTCTCACCATCGGCGTGGTTACGGGCGAGCTCGCCGAGGAAGTCGTAGAGCTGTTCGGCCGAGTTGCGTGGCAACCGGTCGTGCATTTCGATCTGGCGGCGGGTCCAACGGATGGCCCGTTCGGCGCCCGAGTTGAAACCGTCGGGATCGAAGAGAGCGCCCTGGTCGTGGTTGCCAAGGATCACGATGCTGCATCGATCGCGAATGAGCTTGACGCACTCGCAGGGATTGGGCCCGTAGCCCACGACATCGCCAAGGCAAACGATTTCGTCCACCCATTGACGGTCAATATCCTCAAGGACGGCGTGGAGCGCCTCGAGGTTGCCGTGGATATCGCTGATAATGGCCCGCTTCACGAAAATCCCCGGTTCGCTCTGGCGCTTCCGAACCGTCGTCCCCACTTGGGCCGGCGGGCCGCCCCAGGGCGGTCTTCCAGGCATCGACTTGATTCAGAATAGATTTGCAGGCTACGACCGATGCCGTTCACGGTCAAGGATAACTCCCGCTCAACCGCGAGCCACACGATGAGAACCATCGCCATCGACACGAGCCACACCGCCGGAAGCGTGGTCGCCCGCGACGGGACCGCCCTCGCCACCCGGCCGCTGGGCGAGAGCGGCGAACACGCCCGAAGGATCGCGGCGGCCCTCGAGGAAGCGGCCGCGGAGGCGGGCTGGGGGCTGTCCGATACCCAGCTTGTGGTGGTTGTCCGGGGGCCAGGGTCGTTCACCGGCCTGCGGGTCGGCATCGCGGCAGCCAAGGGCATCGCCTGGGCAAACGCCTCGCGGCTCGTCGGCGTCTGCGGTTTTGAGGCAATCGCCCAAGAAACCGCCCTGGCAGCCGACCGCCTCGCGGGAACCGCCCCCACGACCATCGAAATCGCCTTCGACGCCGGCCGAGCCGAGGTCTACGCGGCGACGGCCACGCCGACCGCTGGCCAAGGCCCCTGGCAGATCAGCCCGCCGCGACTGCTTGCAGCCGACGCCTGGATCGCCGACCTTCCGCCCGGAGCGCATGTCTCCGGCCCTGCCCTCGCCACGCTCCAAGACCGTGTCGCCGCCGCCGGTCACACGATCGCTCCGCCGGAGGCCTGGTTTCCCAACGCGACGGCGGCCGCCGAGATCGGCCTCGCGAGAGCCGCCGCCGGTGCCTTCGACGACCCTTTCACCCTCGTGCCCCACTACCTGAGGCCCAGCTACGCCGACGAGCGCGTCACGCTGCCGGCGCGATAAAGGGACGCCCTTCCAAATCGCAACTGCTCTCAGGGGTCGTTGGACGCTATGCCCACCCCGGGCGGCCGAGAGTCGAGGAGCTAGTCAGGCCACGGCATTGGCATTTTGCACCGCGAGGGGTTGCCGGTGCCGTAGAGCCGGCGTTGTAGGCCAGCGAAGCCAGGATGGCGAAGCGGCGGCGGGATAGCCAGCGTAGGCCGCATGCAGTGAGCGAAGGCCATGGATGGCAATGGTGTTCGGCACGGCGAATGCAGGATGGCGGCCGCAAGCCGCATGGGTTCGCCGGCGGTGACATGCGGCCGCAAGCGGCTCCTTCGGATCGTTCGCCTTCGCGACTTTGCGCGTGTGTTCTCGGGGATGATGGTGCGCCGCTTGGGGGCGAAAAGGCCACAGGGGCGGTACGATACTCGGCCTGTCCCGTTCCCTTGCCAGGTAGGCCATGCGTCCGATCACAAAACTGCTTGTTGCCAACCGCAGCGAGATCGCCATCCGCGTCTTCCGCTCGGCCCACGAGCTCGGCATCCGCACCGTGGCGATCTACGCCCACGAAGACCGGTTTGCCCTGCACCGCTTCAAGGCCGACGAGGCCTACCTCGTGGGCAAGCCCGGCGAGCCGATTCGCTCGTACCTCGATATCAACGCGATCGTCGCGATTGCGAAGGACCGTGGCGTCGACGCGATCCACCCTGGCTATGGGTTTCTCTCTGAGAACCCTGAGTTCGCAGCAGCCTGTGCGGCCGCAGACATTACATTCGTGGGCCCGCGGGCTGAGCTGCTCCGCACGCTCGGCGACAAGACCGCGGCTCGCGACCTGGCGGCCCGCGCGGGCGTGCCGATCCTCGCTGGAAGCCCCAAGCCACTCTCGAGCCTC
>CAYZHH010000274.1:3586-5037 GCA_964478275.1 uncultured Candidatus Kuenenia sp. | reverse complement strand
CTTCCCGGCGGAGGCCGGGCAAGGTTTCGCGGCCATGGATGCACACATCGGTTGAGTGAATCGACCGACATGCTGCGACGCTGGATGCGTCGCCCACTTCCCGGCGGAGGCCGGGCAAGGTTTCGCGGCCATGGATGGCCGCGAAACCGTGAAGTCAGTAATTCGAATCAGCACCCGTGTCGACGTCGCCCACCATGTGCATGTGATCGTGGTCGATGTAGAGCACTTCCTGAACGTCTTCGTCCACGAGGGTATGAGGCACAGGCCAGCCGACCCGCTTCACTTCCTGGAAGTAGACGGTGCACTTGTAGTGGGCGTGGTGCACCTGCACCGGGCCGACGAGCGGCAGGTGCCGCGGCGGATCGATGTAGTCAGAGATTTTGGCCTTCGTGATTCGGACATTATTTCGCTGAATCTCGAAGAGGAACGGCCAGTTGCCCTGAACCTGCCGAGCCTTCTCGAGAGCCCGCATCACTTCGTCATCACTGGGTTCATCGAGGGCCTCACACGGGCTCCCGGGCAGAATCGGCCCGAGGACCGGTGCTCGCTCATAGCGTTCGTAGTTCCAGAACTGGTCTTCCTTCGACTTCTGGACATACGTTGGCACTGGAATCGGGATGGCGAGCGGGCCGAGATTCGGGCCCTGCGACGCAAGCCAGAAGCAGCCGCTCTGCGAGGAGGTGGCCACGGTGAGCACAAGGGCCGTCACCAGAAACCGCGTGCGAGACGTCATGACTCCACTCCTCGACGAGATAGAAAGCGAATCTACCGGTTGTATCGACCCCTGCAGTGGCAGAACTTGCGGATATTTCCGGTTGTGCCGGCGATGGGCTCGCGACCAAAACGAAACCGCCCTCCCGGGACTGCCGGGAGGGCGGTGAATGGCGTGTGGCGTGTCGACGCTTAGCGGTGGTGGCTGTGCGTGTGGCGATCGTCGAAGTCGATGTACCACCATCCGTCGTCCCACTCGAGCGACACCCGCCGCCAGCCGAGCGGCACCTGCGGGTAGGGGTAGAACGGGCCGATGTATGGCCAGGCAGTCGGCGAGTACTGCGTGGGATACTGAAGGCCGGCGTAGTTGGGATAGGCGGCGTAGCTGGGCCAGGCGTAGTTGGGCATGTTGGGGCCATCGGCCCGCATTGGGACCGGTGGCATACCAACGCCCGCTCCGGCCATCGGCATAGGACCGCCCGCATACCCGCCGTTACCCTGCATGGCCGGGGCATAGCCCTCGGAGTACTGCATCGTGCCCGGGACCATTTGGCCGTCCATGGCCGGCCCGTCATAGCCAGGGCCTGGCATCATCATTTGGCCGCCTTGGACGCCACTCGTCTGCATGGCAGTCCTCTGGCCCATCGGCCCTGGTTGCCTCATCGGGCCCATCTGGCCAGGTTGACCCATCATCGGTCCAGGTTGCCTCATCTGTCCCATCTGTCCCATCTGGCCAGGTT
>CAYZHH010000274.1:0-3486 GCA_964478275.1 uncultured Candidatus Kuenenia sp. | reverse complement strand
GACCCATCATCGGACCAGGTTGACCCATCATCGGACCAGGTTGACCCATCATCGGACCAGGTTGACCCATCATCGGGCGGGCATTGCCGGCTGCGGCTGGGCTCATCCGACCGACCGGCTGCATTCCCTGCGTGAGTTGGATCTGGCTCGGCGTCTCGGCTGCCTTGCTCCCGCCTGCAAAAAACAGGCCCGTGACGGCGCTGAACGGATTGGTGGACGGCGATGCTGAGGCTGGCGGCGCGATCGTGGCGGGCTGGGCTGGGGCCTGCATGCCCGCAACTCCCCACGTCGACGATGGCAGCCCGAAGCTGGCCCCTGACGGCTGCTCACTAACGGCATCGATCGAGAGTCGATTCACGACCCGCTCAACACCGGGCGTTGACTCGGCAATTCCGACGGCCGCGGCAAGCTGCTTCTGATCAGTCACCCGGCCCTCGAGCCAGACGGTGCCAGACTTACTCTTCACGTTCACACGGTAGCCACTGAGGGCCCCCGAATCACGAAGCTGGTTGGCGACGGTCGTCGCGAGATCCTCAGCCAATGTCGGCGTCGCCAGGCAGGCGGAGGCCACGACGGCCAGCACAAAGGCGGTTCTCGAAATGGACATGCGTCACTCCTTGAGTTCGATCGCGTGATTCGATCCGGGCCGTCCGGGCGGGCCCATCCAGGCGGGGCTGCCAGTGGAGCGGCATGCCGCCGATCCGGCCTCTGGCGGCGCCGATCCACTCGTCTCATCGGCCGACGGTCGTGCGGGAGGGGAGTTTTTTTCCGGTTCTTCCGGGAATCGTGGACATGACGGCAGGCGAGGCAAGCCAGGCTGTCTGGCCACGCCCGGTGTCAGCGCTGCCGGGAAAAGTCGGCGACCGTGATGAGTGTCATGACGGCGAGGGTGCCGGCGCAGGCGGCGGCGGTATCCGGGCCGTACTGAATCGCAACCCCGCAGATGCATCCCATAATGGCCAGGGCACCGAGGCAGAGCAGCTGCCCCCCCGTCTCGTGGCGCGTGCCCTCAGTGAGCCTCGCGACGCCAGCGGCCACCACGCCCAGCACCTGCATGGCGCCCAACGCACAAAAAACGGGACTCACAGCGACAGCCAACGGCAGCATGGGCGAGGAATCTCCAGCAGAAGAAGAAAGTTGAACGAGCCGTGCCGGGGGTGTAACGAACCACAGCGTTGACGGCAAAGGCAAACGCCGCTGCGCGACCTGCCCATTCTGCCTTACTTCCCGTCGAGGAGAGCGGTGAGCTTTCGCTCGAGTTCGGTGATCGACACGTTGCGGTCGACCACGTTGCCATCAGCATCGAGGAGAATCATGGTCGGCAACGCCATGATGCCGAGCGACTCGGCGAGGCGGCTGTCGAGCCCACCATCTTCGTAGAGCTGAGGCCACGCGAGGGGCTTCTCGCGGAGGAACGCCACGAGCCGCTCGCGATTCATGTCGAGCGCGACGCCCACGCAGGCAAACTTCTGCGGACCGTACTTGGCCTGGAGCTCCCGGATCTGGGCGAGGTCCACTTTGCAGGGCTCGCAGTCGGTGGACCAGAAGTGGACGAGCACCGGTCCTCCCCGGAGTTTGGCGAGTGACACCGTCCTCCCATCGATCGCGCGGCCCTCGATCGGGAGCGGTTTGCCGACGCACGCGAGACGGCGGACCGCCCCGGCTGCCTTGCGGGCATTCGGCGTCCCCGGGAAGGCATCGCTGATCGCTGTGTAGCGAGTGATCGCATCCTCATCCCGACCGCTGAACTCGTCGCGGAATGCGAGCTGAAGCATCGCCTCGGACGCTTCCGGGGCCTTGGCGTGAGCCTCGACAAACGTGGTCAGGTCAGCAAACCAAGCTTCTTGAAGCTTCTCGAAGTTGGCCCCCGGATCGTCCATGCCAGCAGCGTAGCGGGCCTGGATGACACGGAAGTCAATGAAGGCCGCAAGCTCCTCGTCGTCTCCGGCCTCCGCGGCGAGCCGCTTGAGCTGGACAAGGCCATCTGGAAGGATCCCCTCCTGGACGTAGGCCGCAACAGTTTCCACGAGCTGCCGCTTCCAAAAGCCTCGGTCAGCCCCCGATGTGCCGGCGACGACCTGTTCGAGTAGCGGAACGTGCTGGAGCGCCAGCTTGCGACGACCGGCCAGGTCGGCCGAGGCCATTGCGGTGTCGAGCTCGGCCAGCTTCCCCAGGAGCGGCCGAATCTTCTCGTCCTCTACCGAAAACGTTGGGCCCGCTCCGGTCGTTCCGAGCGATGGCGTGAAGAACGCTGGCATTTCGGCGAGGCGGCCATCATCGCCGGCAATCTGCGCCGCATCGATCGGCCGCCAGGCATTGCCACAGCGAACGAGGGAGCCAACAACGACCTGCGATCCGGCGGCCCCATCCTCGGCCAGGACGACGACATTGTCGTAGGCTGTTACGTCCTTCTCGACGCCGGGTGAGCCCGCAGGAAGAACGCCCGGGGCCTGCGGCACGAGCATGCTCGCCCAAGCAGCCTTCACGCCGATCTTCTTCTGCGTCGTGGCCAGCTTCGAGAATTGTTCACGCGCCGCCGTGGCTCGATCGGTCAGCTCGGCAAGCAGATCCCCGGTGAACCCGGCGGCAGCGAGGTCATCTCGCGTCGGGAGCAGGCGGGCGAAGATGGTTGGGTCTCGGTCTCGCAACGCGTGGATGATTTCGGCGGTGGCCTCTTCGGCCGAGATCGATTTCCAGGTGTCGATCGTGCCGTCGCCATCGCGATCGATCCCCCATCGACTGCCACCGGCGTTGAGCCAGCGCGCCTCGTTGGCCTTCGTCTCTTTGGGGTTGGTGGCCATCTCGCGGAACACTTCGACGCCATCCTTGAAGAAGCTCCATCGGTCGACGACACGGTCTCCGTTCGTGTCGGCGAAGGCGCGGAGAATGCGGCCATCGGGCCGGCGCACGACGAGCGCGTCAACGCCGTCGAGTTTCTCCTGCTTGATCGTGGCTCCCTCGAGCTCGCTCGCCTGCGGGCGATCGAAATCGACGTCCTTCTGTCGCGGCGCGAGCGCGAGGGCATCCGCGACGGTCGGCGGGGCGGCCGCGGCCGTGGTGGCGACAGCAAGGATCGCGAATCCGAGGGCCGGGTGGCAGATACGGCGTGAGGAAACGAACGGCGAAAACGAGACGGCGGGCATGAACGCAGACTCCTGGTCGGCAGAAGGCACTGGCAGAGAAGCCGCTCAACTTAGCCAGAATGCCGCAGGGCGCCAGCGCCGATCGCTGCCGAGAAATCCCTCATCGACGATCTTCGCCGACCCATCGGGCGGTGTTTCGCACGACGGAGCCGGGCGCCCCTTTGAAGCCGCCCCAGCCGCTGCCTACACTACTGGGTCGTTTCGGAGCCGAATCCTCCGCGCGCGTAGCTCAGTTGGTTAGAGCGCTACCCTGATAAGGTAGAGGTCCCAAGTTCGAATCTTGGCGCGCGCACTGATTGCGGCCGTGGTCCCAGCCACGGCAATGAAATTATTGCGGCCGTGG
>CAYZHH010000273.1:3035-5046 GCA_964478275.1 uncultured Candidatus Kuenenia sp. | reverse complement strand
GCAGCGGGTGGCCGACCGGATCGCGGCCTGCGATGCCGCCATCGCCGCGGTATCGGAGCAGGTGGCCGGCCGTGATGCCGCCGCAGCCGATCTCCCGATGGTCGTGCTCGCCGGGCCGCCCAACATCGGCAAGAGCAGCCTCTTTAATGTGATGGTGGGTTACGATGCCGCGCTCGTTGCCGACGAAATGGGCACCACGCGGGACTGGCTCGAGGCCAGGCTCGGTGATGCTACTGGCCCACGCTATCGGCTTGTGGATGTGGCCGGCCTCGATGAGGCTCGTGACGTACCAGGGAGCATCAGCATCGCAGCAGAGGCGCTGGCACGGGCACGCGACGCGATCGCGCGAGCGGATGTTGTCATCGCGTGCCGCGATGCGACGGCAACGGCGGTGCATGATGGTCCATCAGCCAGTATCACCGTCGTGACGCGGTGTGACCTTGCCCCTGAAGTGGCGTCTCGCGCCGATGCGATCGCCACGAGCAGCCACACGGGCGCGGGCATTGCTGAGCTCGAGGCGGCGATCCTCCACGCCGTCGATGGCCTCGCTCGAGACCGATCGCCGGCAACCGTGCGGCTGGCGGTGGGCTGCGATGGTGCCCGCACGGCCCTCGACGATGCCAGGCTCGCCGTGAACGACGCTGTGTCCGGTGGATTCGTCGATGAGTCAGTCGTGGCGAGCCACCTCCGCCGCGCGACCGATGCCCTGGCGGATGTGACCGGAGCCTCGGTCGACACCGAGCTCCTCGACCGCATCTTCGCCCGCCACTGCATCGGCAAGTAATCCCGAGGTCGACTGCGCGCTACCGGCGGCGGCCGGGCCGCTTGCCACGACCGGGAGGGACGGGCTGCTTGGCCTCGGCCTCACGTTCCTGAAATTTCTCGGCCTGGCCTGTCATCTCGTAGAGGAACCGGCTTGGGCGACAGGGTTTTGGTTTGCCCCATTTGGTGCGGGTGAGGCAGAGCGAAAGGACAAGCCTCCGACGGGCTCGCGTAACACCCACATAGCAAAGCCGCCGCTCCTCATCGACCGCCTGAATGCCATCCCCGATGGAGCGGTGGTGGGGCAGGATGTTTTCCTCCATGCCCACCATCCAGACGCAGTCAAATTCGAGCCCCTTGGCGGCGTGGAGCGTCATGAGCCGCAAGACGTTGCCCTTTGGCTTGTCGTCTTTGAAGCGATCCTCCTTGTCCTCGACCTGAAGCACGAAATCATCGAGGAAGCTGCGGATCACGCCGCCAAGATCGCCTGAAGCACGACGGGCCCGCTCATGCTCATCGAGCGCCGTGGCAATCTCCTCGCAGCATGCCCAGCGGGTATCGGCCTCGGCCGGGTCGTCGGCGTATTCCTTGACGAGGTACTGCCGGTAGCCCACGTCCTCGAGGAGTTTTCGAAGGAGCGCCGCGCCGCGGGGCTCGCCGGATGTCGGCGCCGAGAGGCCGCCGTGGCTGAGGAGGCGTTCGAGGGCCGTGATGCCACCGGTTGCGGCCGACGACAGCTTGCCGCGATCCCGCATCGAGACCATCTCGCGCCACATACTCGTGCCCGCTTCGGACGCGCCTGCCCGAGCGGCTTGGATGGTCGCCGCGGAGATCCCGCGGGGTGGCACGTTGGCCACGCGGGCGAGTGCGAGGTCGTCATCGGGATCGACGAGCAGTCGCAAGAGCGCCATCACGTCTTTGACCTCACGGCGGTCGAAGAAGGATTTACTGCCGACAAGCTCATACGGCACCTGTCGCCGCCGCAGTTCCTGCTCGTACGCGCGGGTTTGCTCGCCAGTGCGGACGAGGATCACGGCGTCGCCCGGATCGCACTGCCGCTCGCCGAAGAGGCTCTCGATATCGCTCACGATCCGCCGCGCCTCGTCCATCTCGTCCTGCGCCTGAACGATCGACGGCGGCACGCCCGCAGCGCCGACTGCGACGAGTGTCTTTCCGTGGCGGCGGCCGTTGTGTTCGATGAGCTGGTTGGCCGCCCAGCTCTCCTTGTAGTTGGCGAAGTGCGAGCTGA
>CAYZHH010000273.1:2124-3025 GCA_964478275.1 uncultured Candidatus Kuenenia sp. | reverse complement strand
GGCGTTGGCGGCCGCGAGGATGTGGCCCGAGCTGCGGTAGTTCTCCTCGAGCTTGACGATGCGGGCCCCCGGCCAGCGGCGGGCGAATTCGAGGATGTGGCTGATCTCGGCACCCCGCCAGGCGTAGATCGACTGGTCGTCGTCACCCACGACGCAGATGCTTTTGTGGTCGCGGGCCAGGGCCGTGAGGATCCGCTCTTGGATGCCGCTCGTGTCCTGATACTCGTCGACGAGCACGTGATCGAAGCGGCCTGCTTCAGCTCGACGGATTTCCTCGTCTGTGGCAAAGAGCTCATCGACGAGAAGGAGAAGGTCATCGAAGTCGACCGCGCCAGCCGTCTTGAGACCCTCCTGGTAGCGACGGTATCCCGCGGCGGCGAGCGTCCAGGTGTCGTCGGCATCGGCCGACACGGTCTCGAGGGCATCGCCGGGCCGCATACCCCGGCTCTTCCAGCGGCTCACCCGGTCTACGAGGTCGCCGGGCGAGAGCACGGTGTCGGCGACCTTGATGGCCTTGAGGGCCGCGCGGGCGGCCGACTCCTGCTCGCCGCGGTCGATGATCGCAAACCGCTCGGGGTAGCCGAGCCGGGCTGCATGCCGCCGCAGGATGCGGACACACAGCGAGTGGATGGTGGAGATCTCGGGCCGCTCAGGGGCTTGGCCCTGTTTGCGCTTTCGAGGTCCGGAGCCGCCCAGCAAGCCCGTGGCACGCGTGAGCATTTCGCGGGCTGCTTTGTTGGTGAACGTGACGGCCAGGATCCGCGAGGGCCGTGCTCCTTGGCGGACGAGGTGGGCGATCCGGGCAATCACCACCCGCGTCTTGCCAGTGCCCGCGCCGGCAAGCACGAGCAGCGGCCCCGGCGGCGCGAGAACGGCGTCCGACTGGGCGGCGTTGAGCACC
>CAYZHH010000273.1:0-2114 GCA_964478275.1 uncultured Candidatus Kuenenia sp. | reverse complement strand
CGCGGCAGCACAAAAATAGAGCGTGTTAAGACCACGCGGCGGGGCGGGGCGTGACAGTCGATTCGGAGGGGGAAGTCACAGGAATTCGGGGAGATCGTGGGAGGAGCGAGCCATCGTGACGGCCGAATGTAGCAGCATCGAGGAAGGTCGTTCGGATGGTGACGGGCTCGCCTTGACGCTTGCGAGCACGAGCCCTCTATTGTGCGGTTTCTCTGCGGGTTGTCTGCCCGTGGAGCACGTTTCGACCAGGAGAACATCTGATGGCATTGGAAGGCCGGGCCGCTCTCGGCGAGCTCAGAGACAACGAGCTTGCCGTCAGCACGATGGCCGTCGTGGACCGGGTCCGGCCCCATGTCGGCATCATCCTCCTGGCCATTGCCGTGGTGTTTGCCGTGTTTGCCGGAATGGTGCTGGTGCGATCGCAGCAGGCGGCTGAACGGGCCGCTGGCTGGGAGGCATGTCTCGGGGCCCTGAGTGACGGTGAGCCGGGGCGGCTCGAAGAAGTTGCTGCCCGCTACCGTGGTGCACCGGCCGGCTGGTGGGCTGAGCTTGTCATGGCCGACGCCGCGCTCGCCGACGGCAATCGCCTTCTGGTCACAGATCGTGCCCAGGCCGAGAAGCGGCTGGCGGCTGCCGCCGATCTCTACACATCGGTCAACGCCCAACGCCCCACTGCCCTCGCCGCCGAACGCGGCGTTTTCGGACTGGCTCGCACACGAGAAAGCCAGGGGCAGCTCAAGGAGGCTCTTCGAGGCTACAAGGCACTCGCCGCGGAGTATCCTGCGAGCCCCTTCGCAGCGATCGCGAAGGGACGGCTGACCGCTCTGGCCCTCCCGGCCACGCAGCGGTGGTACAAATGGTTCGAGACGCCGCCCGCAGCCCCCGCCGCACCGTCCGCCGAGCCATCCGATGACAAGCCAGCCGAGCCTGCCACTCCCACCAAACCAGCCGCTGACGAGCGAGCAGGCGAACCCTCCGCCGACAAGCCTCCAGCCGCCACGCCTGCCGGGTGAAATTGTCCCGCTCGCGGTCGGTGACGATGATGCTGGGGTAAGGCTCGACGTGTTTCTTGCTCGGTTGTTTCCTGAGTCGAGCCGTTCGTTTCTGGCGAAGGCCATCGAGGCCGGTGGAGTTCGGATCGATGGCGTGGTGGCGCGATCATCGGTTCGCCTGAAGTCTGGCTCGCTGGTGGCCTTCACGGTGCCTAAGCCACCCCGCGCCGGCCCCGCAGCCGAAGAGATCCACCTCGAGTTTCTCCATATCGACGACGCTATCGCCGTCGTGAACAAGGCGGCGGGCATGGTGGTGCATCCGGCCAAGGGAAACTGGAAGGGCACGCTCGCCGGCGCCCTCAAGTGGCATCTCGAGAAGGAACACGAAAGCGGGGATGGGCTCTCCACGGCCGGCGGCCCGACGCGACCGGGCATCGTGCATCGGCTCGACCGTGAAACCAGCGGCGTGATCGTCGTCGCCCGCAACGAGGCGGCCCATCACGCCCTGGCCCAGCAGTTCGAGCAGCGAACCGTAACGAAGACCTATCTCGCAATCACGCAGGGCGAGCCGCAGTTCGATTCCGACGAGATCGATCTTCCGATCGGCATTCATCCCTACCAGCGTGAAAAAATGGCCGTCCGCCGGGATCATTCGACGAGTCGCAATGCCGTGACGCGGTACGAAGTACTCGAGCGTTTTCGGGGCGCCGCGCTCGTGCGGGTGGCGCCGCGCACAGGTCGCACCCACCAAATTCGGGTTCATCTCGCCGCGCTTGGCACGCCCGTACTCGGCGATGTGCTTTACAGCGGACGTGGCATGATTCCCCCCGCACTCTTTGGCCTCCCGCCGGGTCCGCCGCTCATTACGCGTCATGCCCTCCACGCCGCCGCGCTCGAGCTCGATCACCCCGTGACCGGCACTCGCATGCGCTTTGAGGCTCCACTGCCAGCCGACATGGAGCGCACGCTCGCCGCCCTCCGCTCGATGTAGCAGCGAGAGCGGTTCCGCCTTGCGAGGCTTGAGGCAGCGCTCGCCGTGGCTCGGGGTTGCCCGTGCCGCATCGCCGGACGTTCGCTACGGGCATGCTGCTTTCGCGCCGGCGCCGCCGTCCCGGCGTCGGC
>CAYZHH010000272.1:0-5082 GCA_964478275.1 uncultured Candidatus Kuenenia sp. | reverse complement strand
TCCCCGTGGCCGCCGCCATGCTGCATACCAATCTCGCTCTCCGGTCGGCAACGTTCCGTCGCGACGGGCCGCCGCGAATCCCCGGAGTCGGTCAAGATCATCTCCGGTCCCGGACGCCATCGCGGTGGCGAATGATTCTTCTTGCCGCGTCCGTCGCTCGCCTTGTATCGCGCGCCACTCCGGCCCGTCGAGCACGCGGCTCGGCTCCGAGACCCGCACGCTAAACCCTGCCGGTGTCTCGAGCGACCAGAGGACCAGCCCTTCGTCGAGGCCCTCGATGCGTGGCGGATCGAGCCGGATCGGTTCGCCATCAACAAGCCGACTTCCCACAGCGCCCGAGATCACCGCCACCACGGTCCGCGGCCATCCCACATCATGAAGGCGCACGTCCCAGCGATCGCCCGCGCGGGGCGTCGCCGTGACCTCGCGGCCATCCACACGGACATCGAACAGCCGCAATCCAGGCGGCAGCCGAAGCGTGATCACGGGCTCGGCAGCGACCAGATCAAACCGCACGAGCCCTCGGCAGCGGCCACGACGATCGATCGCGAGGTCTATCATCGTGAGATCCACGGCAGCGCGGTCATCTTTGACTTCGGCAGGTCCGGATGGTGTCGGAGACCACTCCGGCGGTCCCGGTTCTCGCATGAGCTCATAGGGAGGCGCCGGCTCGCCCGTGACCACATCGAGGCGGTCCGCCAAGTAGGGAACAACCGCGCCCTGCGGGCCGATGAGGGTTACTGACAGAGGGGCCGTGGCACCGCATGTCAGCGAGAGCGGTAATTCGCCGGTCGAGACGACGCGGGCCAGCGGCACGCGGCCACGCGAAGGCGGAGGGATAGGCACTCGCGCATCGAGCTCCAACCGAAAACGCCCGGCTTGCGGCCGCTGGATCATCACGACGATCCGATCTGCTGCCACCCGAGACCACGCAGTATCGATCCCCTCTGGTGGCATCGTCATGCCGAGGAGAGCATCCTCTCGAACGAGAGTCACTCGATCGATGACCGCGGCAGGCGGCAACTCAACCGGTATCTCGACGAGCGGCAGGGGCGTCGCATCCATCTGGCATCGCAGCCGCAGGCTCACGGCGGCTGCCTCAAACTGCACCGCAAGCTCCTGGGTTCCCCGCACCTTCGGTGGCCGACGCCGCACCGTGATCCGTGCGGCGTCCTGGCCCGTCGCAAGGATCGGCTCGGTGGTGGCCGCGACGACGTCATTCCGCCACACGGCCGTCGTCGTCGGGCCATCCTCCACACGGGGTCGAACGAGCGTCATGCCCAGCGGGAGCTCGACCACCGCCTCCAGCGACATCGCTGGCCGCAGCCTGGTGGTTCGAACATCGCTCGCCACCCCCTCGAGCCAAACGCCAGGTGATTCGAAGACACCTACCGGGTCGGGCAGCACGCGGCGAAAGGTCACGGACAATCGGACGAGCCCGGCACGGGGCTGCGGCGGCTCGAGAACCCAACGCCCGTCACCAAGCGGCCGCGGTGTGGTCTCGCCAGGGGCGATGACCGGCTCGATCGCTGGATCCGCCCGCACCACCATAGACCGAACGATCTCCCGCTCACCGCCGACATTGAAGGTCGCTGTCACGCGGCACTCGCCGGTGAGCCAGTCAATGTCGTTGCCACTCACCGCCGTGCGAAGCTCGCTTACAAGCCGGTCGCGCGGGTCCAATGGACGCGCGACCCGCACTCGCGATGATCCTGTGACTTCAAACGACGACGGCCCGGCGCGGGCCGCTGGCTCCCAGCCGCCCTCGGCGCGGGCTCGGTCACACTGCCAGGCGGCAGCCGGTTCACCCGGCCGATCGGAGCCGTTGATCTGAAGCGATGCGGTCGCGGCGGCAGGCAAGCACGCCGTCGCCAACTCGACGCCCCCTTGGCGCACCGTGCCAGGACGGCATGCGAGCTTCACGCGGTGCCTCCCGGCGACCATTGCGACAAGCCGGGCTTCGGCACCCGCTTCGGTTGGCACCATCGTGATCCCCGAAGGCATCTCGTGGAGGTCGGCAACCCACGCAGCGTCAGCCGGCCTCTGATCGAGAACGAGCGAGCCCCCGCGGTCGGTATCGATCTCGAGGGCGATCCACCAGAGGCCACGCGACGGCTCAACGGTGACGTCAGCGGCCACGACCCGAACGGGCGGCGGGCCACTCGATGCAGTTGTGAGCCTGCGGAAGAGCTCTTCGGGAACAAGGGCTGTGCCGCCGTCGGCCGCGGGCGTCACGAAGACACGGAGCGGCATGGTATCGACCGGAGCGTTCGCCGCACCTGCCGCCACCGGGATCGGGGCAGGCTCCTGGCTGAAGGCACGCGGTCCGCTGACACCCAGCGTCATCGCGATGAGCATCATCGTCGCGATACGCGTTGGATGGAGTTGGCGGCCGGCGAGCCAGGTTCCCGCAAGACCACCCCACCAGGCTGCCCGTGCGATGGCATACCACGGGGCTTCACACCAAAGTGCCACGCCTGCGGCCAGCACGCAAGCGAGCACGGCGGCAAGACCACTGCGGGCCGCGATAAGAAACCCCACGACTGTCGCGACTGCGGCAGCAAGGACCGACATGGACACCACGATGTCGCGGCGAACGACCATGACCTCCGCAACCCCGCCGCGAGTTGCCGCGGTGATCGGGATGCTGCGGAAGCCCGACCGTGAGGAGTCGACCGAGGGGCTCGACGTGTGGGCAGCCAGGAGCCTTTCCGACCAGCCCGAGGACGCTTCCCGAACATCCGCCGCACCCGCAATATCGAGTCCGGGTGGAAGCAGGAGCTTGGCCTCACGGTCGAGAACGGGCACGTCGATTCCGCAGGCGATCACCCCGACGTGCCACCAGCCACCCCCCGGGTTGCGCCTGGATGATCCGCCCAGCTTCAGCATCACTCGACCGCGCCGCGCCGGCAGCGGTAAGGACACACTGGCCATGTCGCGGCCTTCCACCGGTTCGGCAGCAATCCGTTCGCCCGCGATCTCGATGCTCTCGAGCGCGAGCCCCAACGGCACAGCGAGCGTGATCTCGTCTCGGCCCTGATTCTCGAGATCGATCGTGGTTTCCCACTCGATCTCACCAGATTCGTGACACCAGACACGTGACACCTCACGCCACACCCACGCACGGGCACCGGCGGCCAAGGCCGGCGGCAAAAGGTCTGCCGGAGGCGAACCGTCGGCGGCCACAACACTTTCAGGCGGGCCATAGGCGAGCTCGACGAGCGTCGTATCGTCTCCGTCGGCCGCCGGCGGCAGCTCGCGAAGTCGTCGATTGAGGATCTCGGGGCGACGACCGCGCCCACCCCTGACGGTGACCACACCACCCGGTCGCTCCGCTGCTTCGACCCATGCCAGCGGCACCGGCACGGGCGCTGCGAGCGGCACGGTGCGCGAGGCGCGGATCGTGACGGCTGATGTTGTGGCGGGCCGCAGCTCCACGAGCCACGACTCCGCAACGGCCGAGCCCGAAGTGACTTCAGTGGCCGATAGCCCGAGGGCGGCCGCCTCGTCCACAGCCCCACCCGATCCACCGCGAGCGGCCAGGGGACGCGCCGCCAATGTGCCGCCCGCAGGCTCGACGAGCGACCATTCGAGGCCGGGCCCAAGGGGTTCCGAGAAGTGGATCACCAGCGCGTCGAGCTCGCCCACGACGGGTCGGCATGTAAACGTAAATGCCTCCGCGAGCCGCTCGTCTCGCGCCGTCAGCTCGAGCTGCACCTCAGCCGCGACGGGCGGCCTTCGACGCACGAGCCGTGCCCGCACGGTCGGCGACCGCTCGCCGGCGCGGATGCGAGCCCTCGGGGGCGACTCTCCGGTGAGAGGTGCCAGACGACCATCGGCCGGCGCGAGCCCCATCGCGGTGCCAGCCACTTCAACCACCGCCGTGGGCCCCACGCGAAACTCGAGCAGCGCCGTGTCGGCTGCCTCGCCGACGAGGCGGACCATGTCCATCTCTGCCGTCGTGAACTCGGCTCCGAGCGGGAGGCCGACTCGGTGTCCTGAAATCCGAAGCCTTAGGTTTCGGCGGGTCGTGGCCGCGCGGGCAAGGCCAATCCGTAACTCACTCCCTCGCGGCAATCTCACCACGCGCCAGTCGAGCGGACCGTCATCGGGGTCGGCGGCATCCGCGGTGATCCCCGTCGCGAAATCGACAGCCTCGACCGCATCAATGATCCAGCCCGGCGCGATGTCAGCGACGATCTCGAACGCCTCGCCAGAAACCACCCGCACGTCACAGTTGGCTCGGCCGAGGATCGTGCCAGGGGAGATATCCACTGTCGTCACCCGCGCCGTATCGAAGACGGGCTGTCGCGGCCTCACCACCACCTGGGCGACCGCGTTCGAGGCCTGGTGTTCCAGGTACATCCGTGCTGGCCGCGGGCCGGCATGTGCGGCCAGCGGCTCCAAGTCGGGCGTGTCCGGCGGCAGCGGCCAGCCCGACGCATCGGCCCGCGAGACAACGAGGCATTGGTCGAGCTCGATCCCGCCGACCGCAATGGCAGGGTCGATGAGGAGCTGCACACCGCTGCCCGCCCACTGCTCGGGACGTGGCTGGATCGTCGCCACCGTCCATGGGCCAGTGTCGGGCAGGGGAGCAACGGCATGCACGACGACGCCGCTCTTTGAACCCATGAGCGACGGGGGAATGTCCACGGACAGCACGCCCTTATCGAATCGCCACGGCAGCTCGCCGCCATCATCCACCAGCACCCGCGCGATGCCGGCCGATGGATCGACGGCCAACGCGAGTTCATCCGGACCCCATGAGCTCACGGGCATGATCCGTGTGATCACGGTAGCCCGGCGGCCGCGCACCGATATCGCGTTCCATGCGGTGAGCGCCGGCTTGGATGTTCCCTCACTTCGGAAGACCAAGGGCAGCCGATCCATCGGACCGACGACGATCTTCCATCGCCCTTCTCCGACCTTCTCAACCGCCGTGATCGATGCGGTGGCGCCACCAACAAAAGGCTCCACCGAATCAGGCAGCGTCAGGTCCACGGTCGTCACCAGCGCCGGAACGAGTGGCAGCACGACCTGCTGACTCGATCGCGATGCCGGAATCTTGATGGAGGCCACATA
>CAYZHH010000271.1:0-5128 GCA_964478275.1 uncultured Candidatus Kuenenia sp. | reverse complement strand
TGACTATAGCGTCCTGATGGCATTGTACGACTATCTTATTAAACTCAAAGTGCGCGAACTGCGGCAACGGCGAAGAGGTAACCATGAGTGACAGGCGGCGCGTGGCGATCGTAGGAGGCGGCCTTTTCGGCGTGATGGCGGCCCTCAAGTTAAGCCAGCATGGATTTGCCACCACCATATTTGAAAAACAAAGCAGCGTTCTCCTGGGGGCGTCATACATTAATCAGAACCGCCTCCATATGGGGTACCACTATCCCCGGAGCGACCAGACTGCCCGTGAAGCCTGTCTCCACCAGGCGGAGTTCCAGAAGCTCTTTCCGGAGGCGGTCGTCGCTGACTTTGAGCACTACTACTGCGTGGCACGCGAGGGAAGCTATGTCTCCGGCACCGAGTTCAAAGCGTTTTGCGATCGACTGTCGCTCCCTTACGAGGAGACGTGGCCCTCGGCGATCACGCTCAACCCCGAAACAGTCGAAACATGCCTTCGCGTTCCTGAGAAACTCTACGACGCCAACGTGCTCCGCCACTTGCTCCGGCAAATGCTCGAACGAGAGCCGCACGTGCATGTCATGGTCAACACGGAGCTTCTCGGCATCAACCAGTTTCACGACGGCTTCGAGATCCACTACCACGGAGTGGCCGGTATTGAGCGGATGACCTTCGATGCCGTGATCAACGCGACGTATAGCAACATCAACCGACTCATCTCGATGCTTGGCTGCGCCCCGCGTACGTATCAGTTCGAACTCTGTGAGGTGGCTGTCGTGAAGGCGCCATGGGAGGGCCGCGTGGGCTGCGGCGTGATGGATGGCCCGTTCTTCGGAATCCTCCCATTCGGAAAATCCGGGTCGTACCTGCTGTACGATGTGGAGATTTCCGTGCTCGAGCGAAGCTTTGGCACGAGCCCGGCCTTCAATCGGGAAATGTCCTACTACGATCACGAGATTATTCGGGCTGAGCGGTTTCGTCGGTATCTTCAGAAAGCTTCTCAGTACATTCCGGAGATGATGAAGTGCCTCCACCTCTACTCCATTTATGTTCCGCGGGTCGTGCTCGCCAATCGCGATTCGGACGATGCCAGGCCTACCGAGATCCTTAAGCACGCCAACGGTGTGTGGTCGATCTTCGCAGGCAAAATCAGCCTGGCGATTCCGACGGCCGTGCAGCTCACGCGGGAGATCCAGAATCACCTCGATCAGCGAGACAATAACACCGGTCGTCAGGCGTCGGCCTCGGCGTGATTCAGGTCACGATCGTCGGAGCGGGGCACTACGCGAGGTCGATCGTCGCGCGGAATTACCACGAGTGCCCACGGTGCACGCTCAAGGGGGTGATCAGTCCGCACGCATCGGCCGAGCGTTTGGTAGGTACGCCGCTTGCCGGTGTGCCGCTTGTTCAAGACGCAGACCAGTGGCGACGACTGCATGGCACACCGAACGATCACGACGTATTTGACCTGTGCGTGCATCCCGACGCGATCATGCCGGCCATGCGGCCACTCGTGGCCTGCGGCGCGGGATCGTTCGTGCTTCCGAAGCCCCTCGCGACAACGCGCGAGGCACTCGAGGCGATCACCGCCATCGCTGCTGGACTGCGTGTGGCCGTGGCGTCGCAGTGGCATTATTCACAGGTCACGGCAGGGCTCCGGGACGCCGTGGCTGGGATGACGGGGCCACTGCGAATCGAGGCAACTTTCTCGCAGCGTTTCGACCCGGGCCAATTGCGGTTCTACACCCCGTACACGGCCCTCTTGCCGCACATGCTGCAGATCCTACACTCTACGGGGCTGTGGCAGCCTGATGGTCGTGATCGGATCACAAGAACGGAATCACCGACACGGCTCGCCGTGGAGATTGCGTCGGCGCAGGCCGACACACACATCGGCCTGGTAACGGACCTTGACGCGGCCACTCGGCAACGTGTGGTGAGGGTGACGGATGCCACAGGACGGCGGATCGAGGCCGATTTCTTGGGGGTCTTCACTGCCGGTATTGCCGAAAAGCTCCCGGCCATCGTGATCGATGGCCACCGTGAGGAGATTGCGGAAGACAACATCGCTGTCATGGTGCGGCACACCATTGCCGGCATGCTGGACGGCAGTTCATACCTCGATCTCGATGCCTATCGGCCCGTCAACGAGATGCTCCTGGCTCTCAGCGATACGTAGTGGTCGCGGCCCCAGCGCACGATCGATGGTGAACTGGTCTTTGCTTTTCAGGCGCGTCACGACGAGTGGTAGCTACCTACCAGCCGTTGATGGCCTGCGGTTCCTGGCGATCACCGGCGTGATCTTTCATCACGTCGTCGGGTATTGGACCCAGCGCGCGGGCCGCACGTACACAATGACAACGCTTGATCAATGTGTCGCACACGTCATCGATTTCGGAGCCTACGGGGTCCACCTCTTGTTTGTGTCCTCAGCGGATTTATTCTGGCGATCCCCTTCTGTAAGGCGGCCCGTGGTGACACGCCCGTTGATCCGCGGAAGTACTTGTCGCGCAGGGTCACTCGGCTGGAGCCTCCCTTTTTGCTTTCGACGATCCTATTCTTTGCCGCCGACGTGCTCACGGGAAAGTATTCACTGGCAGAAGGGCTTCCACATCTTTGGGCAACGTTGACGTACCTCCATGAAATCGTGTTTGGGTATGGCAGCACCATCAATAATATGACATGGACGCTCGAGGTCGAGGTGCAGTTCTACCTGCTGATGCCGCTCCTTGCGCCAATCCTAAGAGCAACCCCATTGGTCCGACGATGCGTGCTCGCAGCCGCCATCGTGTTCTTCTCGCTCAATGGCGACTGGCTCCCTGTTGAACACCCGAGGACGATCCTGCGATTCGCCCAATAGTTCACAGCGGGAATCCTCCTCGCTGACCTGCGAACAAGCGGCGTGGTTCCACCGTCACCGACACGACTCGGAGATGCGCCAGGCATTCTCGCCATCGCGGGCTTCGTGTGCGGCGGTGTCCTCCAGCAACACCATTTGATTGTCATGTCAATGCCATGGCTTCTCGCCCTCCTCTGTTTCTCCGCGTTGTACGGCAAAACGTTTTCCCAGATGTTGTCGTGGGGCCCCGTGCCACTCATCGGCGGAATGTGCTATTCGATCTACCTCTACCACGGCAAGACGCTCGCTGTCCTCATCCACGGATACCTGGCCAAACACGAGTGGTTGGGATTCTTTACGGGCGATGTGCTCTTCGTATTCATCGTCACATTTCCGTTCGTGGTGGCGGTCGGGGCGTTCTTTTATTTATTGATCGAGAAGCCGTGTATGGCCCCCGACTGGCCGGCGCGGCTCGTGCGGAGGTTTCGTGGCCGACCGGGTGCCATCGGCGAAGAGCCGAAACGACGGCATCTGATTCAAAGAACCGCAGACCGTTGACGGTGGTCATCATCAGTCAGGTCTACGTGCCCGACGCGATGGCCGTTGGCCAGCAGATGGTGGATGCGGCCGAGGAGATGGCCCGGCGTGGTTGGCGAGTTATTGTGTACACGTCCAACAGGGGTTGCGACGACCCTGGCATTCGCTTCCCTTCGCGAGAACGACGGAACGGCGTCGACGTCCACAGGTTGCCGTTCTCGAGCTTTGGAAAGACGTCGATCGTCGTGCGGCTCTTCGCCCAGTCGTTGTTCTTGGCCCAGGCCGTGCTGAGATCGGTTTGTGTTCGCCACCTGTCGGTCGCTGTGACGACCACCAGCCCACCATTCGGCGGCATCGCCGGCAGCTTTCTTGCGATGGTCCGGCGTGGGGCCACGAGCAGCATCTGGAGGTGATTCCGCGCTCGGAAAACCCATTCCGCCGCGAGAATGGGCTCGACGGCAAGTGCGTGGTGATGTACTCGGGCAACGCGGGCCTCTCGACGCCCTTCTTGCTGCGGCCAAGCGGTTGGAGCAGGCCCCGCGATTTCACTTCATGTTCATCGGAGGCGGGTTCGTCAAACGGCAGATCGCCGAGATGGTGCGACGCGAGTCGCCGTCCAACATCTCCTGTATGCCCTACCAGCCGCTCAAGAGGGTAAGGTATTCACTATCCGCGGTAGACATCCACATGGTCAGCATAGGCGACGCGAGCGTGGGCATCATTCACCCCTGCAAGATGTACGGCACCATGGCGCTCGTCAAACCAGTCCTCGCTCTGGGCCCCGGTGCCTCCGATCTTGGAGGCATCGTGCACGAGAGCGGGGCGGGTTGGATTCATCCGCATGGCAATGCGGAGGGCGTGGTCGCGACGCTCGAACGATTCGTGTTGATGCCGCCGGGCGACCGGGATGCCGTCGCGGTGCGGGCAGAGGCCTTTCTGCGTGCTCGGTACAGCCCAGCCGCCCTTCTCGGCCAGTTGGTTGACGTGCTCGAAGCCGGCACCAGCGAGGGCCAGCCATGACGGGTGGCGTTCGTGCATCACTGCGGCCTCCAATGGAGGCATTCGCCGTGTGGGTGCTTGCGGTGGCCATCGTCGTCAGCCCCCTGTTTCTGGGCGGCACCTGGGTGTGGGCACGGCTGGGAATCGAAGTGGTGACGGCCTTCGCGATTGTGTCGTGGGCGTGCAGCGGACCGCGGTCATTGCCGCTTCTGATCGTGCCACTCCTGGCCGCGGCCATTCCGCTCGCTCAACTGGTGCCACTTCCAAGCGGGCTGCTCGTTGACGTCGCGCCGGTGTCGGCTGGGGCGTGGAAGGTCGCGGCACCGGACGCCTGGGGCACGATCTCGATTGATCCGGCGGCTACCGCAGCAGCAGGGAGACGGCTTCTGCTTGGACTCGGGGTCGCAGCAGTGGTGGCCGATCTCGGTCGGCAACTCTCCAATCGCCGAATCCTGATCGGCGCCCTAGCAGCTTCCGGGCTGGTTGTCTGGGCGCTGGCGATCGCTTTCCCGGTCGACAATCTCGACAGGGTGCTGCTCGGCTTCGTCGATCTCAAAAGCCCAACGGGGTTCTGGCAGACGAGCGTCGATCCCTTCTGGCAGTCGGCCGGAGTGGGATACGTCAACTGGGCAGTTGTTGGGGATGTGCGTTATGTCTTCGACGCTGGCGTGATCGGCGACGGTATGGGGTGCTTCATCTCGACCAACCAGTTCTCGAACTGCCTCGTGATGACTGTTCCGGTCTTGATCGCAGGATGGCTTTACC
>CAYZHH010000270.1:0-5129 GCA_964478275.1 uncultured Candidatus Kuenenia sp. | reverse complement strand
GTGCAGAGGAGATCGTTCACGCTCATCGCCACGAGATCGATGCCGACGGTGTCGTGGACGCCGGCCATGACCGCGAGCTTGAGTTTGGTGCCGACGCCGTCGGTACACGATACGAGGAGCGGATCCTCGTAGCCCCGGGCAAAGAGCCCTTTGAGGTCGAGCTGGAAGAGGGCCGCAAACGAGCCCTCACGCCCCAGCACCCGCGGGCAGTGCGTGCGACGCAGATGCGCGGGCAGCCGTGCCATCGCGTCGGCGTAGGCCACGAGATCGACACCGGCACTGGAATAGGTCGCTCCGCTCACGCCACCACTATCGCCGCCGGCCGCTGGCCTGCAAGCCGTGCCCCCCTGCCTGGGGCATGCGGTAGGCTACCCGTTTGCCCGGAGGTCGCCATGATCCCAGAACGCGTCATGTTCCACGGTGAAGCCCGATGGATGATGGCAGCCGTCATGGCGTTCGCCTGGCTGGTCCCTGCGTCGGCCGCCGAGAAGCCGAATATCGTGGTCGTCCTCTTCGACGACCTGGGCTACGGCCAGCCGCCGTCGTATCGCGGTGAGACCGAGTTCGCGCTGAACCAAGACAGGATGACCATCGGGTCCCTTCTGAAACACGAAGGTTATGCCACCGCGTGCATCGGCAAGGCATCTCGGCATGAAGTGGCCGAGCCTCACAAAGCGCGACGCCATGCTCGGAAGAATTCTCGAGGCCCTCGATCGGAACCATCTCGCCGACAATACGCTCGTGGTCGTGACGAGCGATAACGGGGCCGAAGGGCGAGCGGTCATCCATCAATCGGCCGGCGGTGACAGCGCGATCCGTGACGGACGCTGGAAGCTTGTCATCCAAGCAAGCCGTGGACATGAGCTCTATGATCTGCAAGACGACCTGAGCGAAGCCGAGAATGTCGCGGCCGGGCATCCGGACATCGTCGCCCGCCTGACGGCCTTGCTCGAGAACCAGATTGCCAACGGCCGGAGCACGCCGGGGCCAGCCCAGAAGAACGACGTTGCGGTCAGCCTCCAGGCCAAGCCGCGAAAGAAGGCGAAGCGGTCGTAGCGAGGGCACGCGGCCAGCGGGGGCGTGGTGGGATCGCCCGCTCTGGCGAATACCCGGTTCGGCTAATCGTTCATCGGGAGGTCGTGATGACTCGCAGATGTTCGACCGTTGCTGCGGGACGCTTGCGAGCGATGGTGGTGCTCGTTGTCGCTGCGTGGCTCTCGCCGCTCGCGGCGGCTGACCTCGCCCATGACCTTGGGCCGCTGTGGGACTGCGTCTCCGGAAAGCGGGAGGCGTTTTGCATCGACGGGACGCTGCGATTGCCGGCGCGGCCTGATGGGCGGTCGGGCGACATCGTGCGTCTCCAGTTCGCCCGCTATGACGCGGCCGCGTTCGACGTGGAGGCGACTCACCCGGATCATGCCTTCATCCTCCGTCGGCGCGCGACCGCGACGGCCCTGGCCTTGCCCCGGCACGGCCGCGTCTATGGAGGCCGTGGGGATGTGAATGCGGCGGACCACCTGCCGCCCGCGGGGGTGGCCCGTCTCGTGTCGGCCGATTCGGCGGCGCGATCATCCTCCCGGCCCTCGCTGACCAGTCGCCCGTAGTCCTGGCAGCGCTGGTCACGAAGCTGGCAGGCGCGAGGCCTGTGGACGAGCCGGGCGAGTGGACGGCCGGCGCCGTGACGGTCCGATTCAAGCCTCACGGCCGAATGACTGTCGATACAGCGGGTTGTGGCGTCGAGCTCACGATCGCCGACCCCGGCCCGCCGCTGGCGGCTGACAATTGTCCTGGCCTCGAGGTGGTGCAGCTCCCTCGCGAGGAGCTCGAGCGCACGATCGCTCGCGGTGTCCGACGCGCCACCGAGATTCTCATGCCGGGGCCTACGCTCAAGTCTCCGGGCCGCGAGCCTCGCGACGCGGCTCACGGCCGGCTTCGCTGGGAAGGCGACCAGCGAGTGGTTACGCTCTGGGGTATGCCTGAGGAGATCGGCACGGCCCACGGCGCGCTTCTTGGGCCCGAATCGTGGCGGTGCATCGACTCCGTGGTCGGCGTGGTCGGTATCGTCGACACCGTCCGTACTCTCGTCGGGGAACCGTCTGGAGACGCTTCGCGCGCGGATCACTGCTGGCCACGGCATGCTCGATTCTGCCTCCGCCATGCGACTCATGGATCGTCCCGTGGCGGCTGCCTCGAACCTGCACAACGTGTTGCTCGTGCCCGAGCGGCTCGTGCTCCGTGTCGCGCATGCCACCCACGATGCGGTGGCTGCCGAACGGCCAAAAGGATGCGGCGAAAGTGCGGGCCAAGCTCGCTGCTGCCGGCGTGAGCGACCGCCAGATCCACGACATGCTCCACGCCATCGAGCCGATGCGTCTCGCGCACCGGCTTCCGCCGGATCGTACATGGCTCTACTCAGCCCTCTTCGACGATGTTGTGCCCGCTCGCAACGCGGCTCTCCTCGCCAGGGCCGCCGGCCTCGAGGCCGGCCATCATGTGAGGCTCGCCGCGGACCACGACACGGGGGTTCTCTATTTGCCGGTGATCCTCGCTGAGCTCGCAGGCCATATTCACGAGCCCTGACCGGCCGCCGGAAAAAGGGGATTCCGGAGGTTCACCCGAGGCCGGGCTCATGGGTATCATCTGGCCATGCCAGCTCGAAAGAAAAAAGTCGCTGCCAAGCGAACGCGGTCCCGGAAGCCACTGCCTCCACTTCAGTTCAGCCAAGCGCTGCCCTACGGCGCCGTGCTCCACGACAAGGGTGTGCAGTTCGTGGTCTACAGTCGTTCCGCGACGACGATGCGAGTGCTGCTGTATGACACGGTCGATGCGGACGAGCCCGCCGAAGTGATCACGCTTGATCCCTCCAGAGATCGGTGGGGGGATATCTGGAGCATCCTCGTGCCCGGCGTCGGCCCTGGCCAGCTGTACCACTTCCAGGCTGATGGTCCCTTCGACCCTGAACGCGGCTTTCGATTCGATAGCAAGGCCAGGCTCATCGATCCATACGCCAAGGCGCTGGCCGGTGAATTCTCCATGGGCGGCGATGGCCTGCTCCGGCCTCCCAAGTGCGTTGTGATCGACGATGCCTTCGACTGGCAGGGAGACCGCCACCTCCGGCGGGGCCTTGCCGACACCGTGATCTATGAGCTCCATGTGCGTGGCTACACCGCGAGCGCCACCAGCGGTGTGGAGCAGCCGGGCACCTACCTCGGTTTGATCGACAAGATTCCCTATCTCCAGTCGCTCGGCGTGACGGCGGTGGAGCTCATGCCGATCCACGAGTTCGCGTCGGTGTTGCCGTCGCCCGAGGGCGGGTCGCGGAGCAACTACTGGGGCTACGATCCGCTCGCCTTCTTCGCGCCCCACCGCGGCTACGCCGCCGGCACCGAGCCGGGCGCGCAGGTCCGCGAGTTCAAGGAGATGGTACGGGCGTTTCATGCCGCAGGCATCGAGGTGATCCTCGACGTGGTCTTCAACCACACTGCCGAGGGCAACCAGCTTGGTCCGACCCTTTCCTTCAAGGGGCTCGAGAACAGCGTCTACTACATGCTCGGTGACGGCGGCTCGACGTACAAGAACTATTCAGGGTGCGGCAATACCATCAACGGGAATCACCCGATTGTCCGCGAGCTCATTTTCCTCTGCCTGCGGCACTGGGTCCACAACTACCACGTCGACGGGTTCCGGTTCGACCTCGCGAGTATTCTCTCGCGGGACCGCAACGGCGATATTCTTCCCAACCCGCCGATCATCGAGGTGATCACAGAAGACCCGATGCTCGCCGATACCAAGATCATTGCCGAGGCTTGGGACGCCGCTGGCGCCTACCAAGTGGGCTCCTTCGCGAGCCTCCGGTGGGCAGAGTGGAACGGCCGCTATCGCGACGATCTGCGGCGGTTCTGGCGCGGCGACTATGCCCAGACGGGGCACCTCGCCACCCGGCTCGCCGGATCGAGTGATCTCTATGCGTACGGTCAGCGGCAGCCTTTCCACAGCATCAATTTCATCACGAGCCACGACGGGTTCACACTCAATGACCTCGTGAGCTATCGCGAGAAGCACAACGAGGCCAACGGCGAGGGCAACCGGGACGGCGACAACAACAACTTTTCGGACAACTACGGGGTTGAGGGAGCGACGCGGCGGCCCGAAATCCTCCTCACCCGCGCGCGGCAGCTCCGCAATATGCTCGCGACGCTGTTCCTCAGCCAAGGCGTGCCGATGATGGTGGCGGGCGATGAATGCCGGCGGACGCAGCAGGGCAACAACAACGCCTGGTGTCAGGACAACGATGTCTCGTGGTTCGACTGGCAGCTTGTCGAGAAGAATGCAGACCTGGTGAGGTTCGTGGCAGAGGTCATGCGATTCCGACTGGAGAATCCGTCGCTGCGGCGGCGAACATTTCTCCGAGGTGGCTCGAGTGGCACCGGAGTCGTGCCTGATGTCGAGTGGTTCTCACCTGATGGAGTCCATATTGACTGGCATTCCGGCGATGCCAGCCTCACGGTGCTCTTTGGTGCTCCGTCGATAGAGGAGCTCGCGAGCGGGCCGGATCTTTCCGCCGGCGGTATGGAGGGCAGTCCGAGGCACGTGCTCATTTTCGCGCACGCTGGCACGCTGCCACGGTCTTTCCAATTTCCACGGTCCGAGTCCCTTCGGTCGCTCGATTGGCGGGTGTTCGTCCACACGGGTCAGCCTTCGCCCGATGACGTGTTTCCCGATGGGAGCGGTCCTGTCGTGAATGTGGACGTGCCGCTCGTGCTTCCGGAGCGGTCGCTTGTGTGCCTTGTGGCAACGCCGCGAGCGGGGGCCGGGGGCAGCCCGCTTGCCGCCCCGCCGGCCTGACCGGTAGGCTCTTATCGGTCGGCTCTTAATAGAGCGACATGCGCGCCCTCTCGGCACCTGTGAACACGCCGGCGAGCAACTGGGCGTACATGGTGATGGCCTCACTGGCGTGGAGCCTGAAGGCGTGGATGGCGCTCACGCTTCCGAGTAGCGGCCGCCATGCTGAAAAGCTTCAGGCAGAACGCACGGCGCTCCTGAAGATGGAGTTCACGACGTTCCGGCGGGCCTTCATGGCGATCCCAGCGCAGGTCGTGAAGACGGGCCGACGAATTCTGCTCAGACTC
>CAYZHH010000269.1:0-5174 GCA_964478275.1 uncultured Candidatus Kuenenia sp. | reverse complement strand
AACCCGCTGTGGTCCCATGCGAGCATGTTGGACGCGGCCTCGGCGTCGAGCAGTCGCGCACGTTTGAACCACCGGATGAGTCGGCGGCGGACTCGTTCGGTGAGTGTGTCGAGGTCGGCTAGTGTGATCGGCCGTGCCGGCTGAAACGCGACGGCTGGCTCGGCGATGGCGGCCGTGTCCCCCGTCGTGTCGCCCTGAAACACTCCGTCGGTGACGCACACATGCAGATGCACATGCCGGTTGAGAGCGGACCCAAAACGGTGGAGGAAAGAGATGGCACCGATACGGGGGGGCTTGCTGTCAGCCGTGGTCGGTGCCGCCGCCACGCCCGCGGCCTCGCGGACGAGCCGTTCGACTTCGCTCACGAAGATTGTCGTGAGTGCGGCGACGGCCTCGGACCGCTCGGCGAGGAACCACCGCAGCCGCTTCGGCACGGAGATCACCCACTGCCGGACCGGCACCGGCGGGATGACGTGATCGACCAGATGTGCCGCGGTCTGCGCCATGCGTCGTCCGTTGCACGACGGGCAGACACCGCGACTCTTGCACGAGAAGGCCACTAAAAAAGAGTGGCCGCAGGCGCCGCAGCGCGCCCTGGCAAACCCGAAGCTCAGGATGCCGCAGCGAAGGTACGCTCGAAGCTCGTCTTCGACATGCGTGGCCACGGGATGGTCACCGAGGCTCCGCTCGGCGAGCCAGGTCTCGAGGTGCTCGGCGACGATTCGGTAGAGGGGCGTCCGCTCGGGGCGGCGACGGGTGTAGTGCTCAGGCTGCCGGTGCGGCGTGGCGGGCCGCGCCGCAGGTGAAAAGCATGCCGGCTGGTGGCAGGTGGCGACCACGGGAGGGCTCGTCGAGCCGCGGGGCCACACATGTGGTCCCTACTCTTAAAACGAGCGCGGGGGCCGTCACCGGCAACACATGCGCGAACACGCTGATCTTCGTCTCGCGCTGCGGCGCCACCGCGCCGTCCAAGAAACCAATCCGCGGATGCCGGCCGCCCGGATAGGGCAGCACCAACAGCGGCGCGTCCTCCGGCCGCCGCGGCGCACTCCCGGTTCGGATGTCGAACCGCGCCAGCGCCCCCTCGATCTCATCCGCCGACAATCCCGTGGCCGCGGCGATCTCCTCCCCGGAGAACCGGTGATGCCACACCATGTTCTCCAGCCAGTACCGCAGGTCCTCGTCGTCCGCAGGCCGCCGCTGGTTGTATGGCTCCTCGGCCCAGACCGCTGCACACGCCGGCATGAAGCCAACAACCGCCGCCAGCATCACCTGCGTCAATCGCCTGGCATTCATCGTGCATACCGTTGAGAGACAGCGGCACCGTCGATTCATTCACTGCCCGCCAGCCAAGAAAGAGCGTGTGCGCAAAGAGCCCCGCCGCGGCGAAGCCCACCATCACGATCCCCCGCACGCCCGAGCGAAACACGAGCCGTGACGCCTCGCAGCCGAGCGCCACGGCATAGCTCGCCGCGAAGCAAACGATCGAGATACCCGACAAAAAGCCAGTCATGAACTATCCACGCGAGGAAGCACGGTCCGTACCGAGACGCATCATTCTAAACCGCGTACGGCCATCATGTGCCGCCCCAAATTTCCCAATGCGTATCGCGAGTGCAAGCCGCATTCACCCGGTGTCGGAGACACCGCGATCCTTACTCGGGGCAAAGTCTCGCCGCTATTGAGCGTCGAGTAGGCCTGAGGGCGAAAGCCGCCGGGGAGGGGAGGGGAGCCACCGTTTTGCTGCGCACGAACGAGCCGAACCCTGGCGGCAGCGCAACGTCACATGCCGTACTGCCCCAGCATGGCTCTCATGTTGCGGCAACACTGGAGTCTTCCAGGGCCGCCATCGCGAAGACGGCAAGCGTGAGAAGCACGGCGTTCCGTGCCACGCTCCACCACATGCCTGCCACCACCGCCGCATGACCCGCCAGCCGCTGTACCGCTCCGCAGCCGCACGGCTTCGGGTGCGGCTCAAGTAGGATCAAGACCGAGAGCATCGCAAGAAGAAATACCGACGCCAAGAGGGCCGGACGGACATTGCAGCCAGTCAACAGCCACGCCCCCAACCCAGCCTCGAGACTACACCACACAAAGTGCAGCCACACGCGGGACGCAATCCAATCCGCATAGATTGTGCCAGCCTCAATGCCGTCATGCAATTTGAATCCCGCGTGCCCAAGCCACGCGAGGGCGAGAGTGCAGGCACACGCCCGGGCCATCGCCTCACCAGCGCTCGGCATGAGGTCACTTCTTCTCAACGGGCTTTATCGGGGCTAGTGTAACCGTTTCGACGAAGGCTTTTGGAGGTTCACCTGGCGGGAGCATAACCTCGTCCAGCCACTTGGCAGCAAGCAAGTCGCCGCGTTCAGCGTAGTAGCTCCGAAGCTCAGTCAGACACTCCTTCAACTCCGTTTTCGCCTCACGGGTACCATAGGCGTGGACCGTATTCCACATACCCCGCACGTAGCGTACGAGAATCCACTTCTCGCATATCGCGTAATCTGGAAATCCTTTGAGTGCCTTCTCGTATCGATTCACAAACGTGCCCAGATGGCCCTTGAATGCAGTCGAGTTGTCTCGGCTTTCCAGGCACGCCTGCGCCTCGTCGCCGCATTCACCGTACTCAGGTGCATTATTGGCTTTTACGATCGCGGTCATGTCGTCCACCACGGCCCGTGCGACTGCGCCACCGTCTTTTTGAAGCAAAAACGTTTGTATTGCGTCCGTTTCCTTGAGCGGTCCGTTCGCCGTGGCTCGCCGAATGTGGAACACGCACACATCCAAACGAGGATACCCGTATTCCATCGGGCTCAGCATGGCGAACAACAGTGCGTGCCTGGGTTCGCATTCTTCATATGAGTCACTCGCCATGTCCCAGATCGCGGCATACAGGTCGCGCACTTGAATTGCCAAGGGCTTGGCACGTGCGACACCCGGCTCGATCGTGCCAGAATCGCGGATGACGCACTCGGATGCCATTTCAACACGAAAGGACTCGATGTCTGAAGCAAGGATGCGATGGGTATCCAGGTAGCGCCGCAGCCTTTCCACGCACCGGTAGAACTTCTCGGACTGGTTGTCGAATCGCTGCTCGGCATCCAGCTCCGTCACGCACGCGACGAGCAGCGCCTTCATAGCATCGCTGACGAAAGGCTCCTTGCCTCGCTGAAAGAGCTTTGCCACTTCAGGAATCGCCTTGGACACCGACGGCTGCACGTGCTCGGCGGATTCGCGTCCGCCATCTGGCGGCGATGCGGCACACATCGAAGCAAGCAGTACCGACACCACAACAGTCCGCACATGGAAATGGGCGTGCATCACTTGATCTCCTATGACGAGTTGCTCACTGCGTGAGCCAGAAAACAAGCGAGTCGATAGGGCATTCTCGCTGGCACTTTCCGATGGGGGGAACGAGGGTCATTCGGAATGTGCAGTCAGGAGCGTCGACTCGTGCGATACGTCCTTTCAATTGGGGCAAACCGCCGCCGCCGTCGTCAAGCGAACTCCCAACGCAGACCAACTTGTCGTCATTTTTGCACTGGGTGCAAATTTGCACCACCTCATGGGGATTCAATCCAAACTCCAAACATTCGCTGGACAGGTCGCTGATCTGATAGACGCAGAATTTCTCTGGCAAGTCTTCGTCCTCGCCGTTTGGGACGAGGACGTACGGTGCTGCCATCGACAAAACGCTACCCAGCAGCCCGCCGGCTACTGCCATCCCAGTGGCAGCGAGTACGTTTCTGGCAATCGCCGACTTTCTCATGAAACGCGGCATGGCTTTCCTTCAGGTCACGGTTTGATCGAAAACTGCAACGACTCAGGGACTGGTGGCACGATCGCCTCCACCTTCTCCGACCAGGCGTCCACAAAGACGCCGCTGAGCATCGTGTTGAATGTGTGGTTGCGGTTCACCTCAATGGCAAGCTTCAAGGGCCCCCGCACGAGCATCTTTTTGTAGACGCCGCCATAAAAATCCGTGACGCGGGCCTGATGCGCCAGCGGCATGCCTTCGACATCGCCCATGTCGCCGAGATACTGGTTCGTGTGGTGATGTACGAGGACGCGATAATCCCGAGCCCGGTTCGAGGGTTTCTCGCCATCGTAGTTCAGAAAGTACATCGCGACCTGATAGACGCCATCCGGCACCTCCAAGGCGACCTGGATACTCGGTCCGTCGTAGACGAGCGAATACGCTTCCGCATGATCATCGACACCGCACGGCCGACGTTGCCACGCCCGGTTGCTGCGAACCTTCTCACTCATCGGATACTTCTTCTCGACCCAGCGTCTCACATAGTCGGGTGGCAATTGGAGGGCGCGGCGATCGTCCGTGAACAGACCCCAGACCCAGTATCGGAGGGCGTCCTCTCGGTCGAACTCCCGATTCCAGATCGTCTCCTTCTCACGAATCGTCACGATCCGTCGGTGAGGGCCTATCGTGTTGTAGTACCGCACTCTCGGTTCGTTCGTACCCACATAGATGCTTTCTGGACTCTGGGCCGCGCACAAGACGCCAAGAATGCCACCGTACGTGCCGATCCAGTCACCCTGCGTCACCCAATCATCAGGCAGTGCCACCACGGCGGCCTCATCCTTGGAGACACGGTCCAATTCTTTGCGGGCCCAGACCAATTCCGCCGGGATGCCGTGAGTCTTCACCAGCGGCGCATCAGGCCGCGGGACGACGGAAGACTGCGGCGGGGTCCGCCGGGCTGCTGGCATGGGTTGGGCCGCGGCCACAGGAGCCTCAGCGACAGCGTGACCGCCCATACCGTAACCAAGCGCCAGAGTCGGCTGGCCAGGTCGCGGCAGAACAGCCCTCACAAAAAAGGCGGTCCCAAAAAACTGATACCCTCGCTGAAGCCGCAGGGATTTGAGATCAGGCATGGTGTCGGCTTGCTCGCCCTGCGGCCGCGGATCGCCGTGATAGGCCGCTTGAATCCCGTTTGGCTTGAGCGCCATCACCCCGCCCTTCAAGAATCCGATCCAGACTCGGCCATCTGCATCCTCCGCGAGCGTGGAGACATAGTCGTCGGGCAGCCAGGCCTCTTGGCCTCGCACTCCAGGATCCAGCTTCACGGGCTTGTAGAGCCGCTCAAGTTTCAGGGCCCACTCCCGACCGCGATGGAACGTAAAGGACTCTCCCTTGTTGTCACTGATGGCAAGGC
>CAYZHH010000268.1:0-5196 GCA_964478275.1 uncultured Candidatus Kuenenia sp. | reverse complement strand
CACTATCGTGAGGGGCTTCTATAGCTAGCCGTTCACGCCATGCCGGATTTCATGGGGTCAAGAGGTGGGACGGCCACCTCGATGGTGTCGCCGGCAACACGCACTGGATAGACGGCAACCTTAAGCTTCTCGTTGTCACACCAGGCACCGTCGCATGCGCGGAACCGCCAGGCGTGCCACGGGCATGTGACGACCCCGTCCACGAATGGGCCCGAGGCGAGCGAGGCACCCATGTGAGGGCAGAGGTCATCGATCGCGTGGTAGGCCGTGCCGTCAAAAAAAACAGCCACCAGCCGGCCGTCCACCTCAAAGGTGCGGCCTTCGCCTGCCGGGATACTCCCGACGCGGGCGATCGGTGCAAAGGTAGTCCCATCGTCGGTCATGGCGACAGATGTACCATACGCGGTATGAACCACCCACCTCCCACGTCCGGCATCAGGCTGCTCGTCCTCGATATCGATGGCACGCTCACGGATAGCCGTCATACCGTCGGCGATACAACCTGCCGAGCCATTGACCGGGTGCGGGCGGCGGGCGTTCGCGTCATGCTTGCCACCGGTCGGCGCTACCGCGATGCGCTTCCGATCATGGAGCGGCTGGCCATCACCGAGCCGCTCGTGACGGCCTCGGGCGCGCTCGTCAAGCGGCCTGGCGATCATGCCACGCTCCATCGTGCATCCTTCGCCGCCGGTGTCCTGCCCCGCGTGCTCGCCATCGTCGTGGCAGACGGGCATGAGCCTGTCGTCTACACCGACAGCTTTGAAGAGGGGTTCGATTTTCACTGCCGGAGCCTCGACGCCGCTGTGGTGCCGCCGGCCGGTGGCGGTTTTGGCGAGTACCTTGGCCGCAACCGCCATCTGGCGAGGGTCGCCCCCGATCTCCACCGCGCACCCCCCGAGGACGCATTCGCCGGATTCGTCATGGGACCACGCGAGGCGATGGCAGCCCTGGAGTCGCGGCTCGACGCCGCGTTTCCAGCGCAGCTCTCCCTCCACACCATCCGCAGCCCGCGGTACTCCGAGTGGATGTGTGAGATCGCTCCTGCGGGTGTCACGAAATGGTCGGGCGTGGCGATGGTGGCGAAGACGCTCGGAATTCACGCCGACGAAATCTGTGCCGTCGGGGACGACCTCAACGACCTTTCCATGATCCGTGCTGCTGGCCTCGGCATCGCGATGGGCAACGCCCGAGACGAGCTCCTCATCGCCGCAGACCGGGTCGTCGGCACGCATGACGGGACAGGGATCACCGATGTGGTCGATCTCGTTCTCGCCGGGCTTGCCTAGTTCGCCCCGTCTTCAGTTCGGCCACGCTGACGGGGGTCCGAGGCGGCTTGTGTCGCGAGCCGCCGATCCGTACCGTCCCGCCGCCTTCTCTCCTCCCGCGGCCCACGGTGTCGTCTCTCGGCATGGACATCAAGCTCCATCGACCGCAGTCGGTCTGTAGCCGAACGGGCCATGGCTTCACGGCCGGCGAGTCGTTCGTCTCCGCGCTCGTGCGCGCGGCAGGTGGACTCACCAGGCTCGATATCGCCGACGAGGCATGGGATGGCCCGCCTCCCGACACGATCGCCTGGTGGCGGTCGCGCTATCCATCCCCCGGCGCGACAGGGCCCACGCTCGCGCCGGTCGAAGTCCTCCTCGATGCTCTCGAATCGCTCGAAGGCGATTCGTCCGTCGAGCCGCTTCGCTATCTCCTCGCGCTCCAGCTTGTCCGCCGCCGCGTCCTGCGGGTTCTTGAACAGCACGCCGAGCCGCCGCAAGACGGTGTATGGCACCTCGCATGCCGTCGCCGGGAGCGGGACTATCGGGTGCGAATTGTGTCGGCAACCGACGCTGCAGATCCTGCCGTGGCCGCCCGCCTCGATGCACTTCTTTGGTCGGGAGATGCTGCATGAGCCACCCCACGTCGACCAGCTCGGCAACGCGTGTCTCGCGCGGCCTCGCCTTCCTCCTCGTCGTGGCCCTCGCTGCCTCGAGCGGCGCTGCCTGCCCGCAGGCCCTGCGGGGCTACCAGGTGGGGACGATGCCACTCCCGCGTGCGCTTCCGCCGCAGCCGTCGCTCGAGCAGGTTGTGGCTGCCGTGCATGACAACACGATGCGGGTTCGAAGCCTCACATCGACCCAGGCGGTTCTCGTCGTGCCCGGCGTGCCGCGACTCTCGGCCCGGATCGCCTGCGAACCACCCCGTCGGTTTCGGCTCCAGGCCCAGACCACGCTCACCGGCCCTGAGCTCGACATCGGCTCCAATGACGACCTCTTCTGGATGTGGCTTCGCCAGCACAAGCCCCCGGTCATCGCGTTCTGCCGACATGACCGCTACGCGCAGTCACAGGCTCGCCAGCTCATGCCGATCCGAGCCGAGTGGATGCCGGAGCTGCTGGGGCTCGTGAACTTCCGTCCTGACGACGCCCATGAGGGCCCGTTCCCGCTATCCGATGGCCGCATCGAGATCCGCAGCCGCTTGGCGGTTGAAGGCGAAGAGGTTCTCAAATCGACGATCCTCGATAGCACGACGGGCCTCGTCGCCGAGCAGCACCTCTTCACGCCGGCTGGTGAGCGGGTCGCGAGCGTTCGCACGTTGAAATACCGTGTCGATCCAGCATCAGGTGCCGCGCTGCCCCACCAGGTGGAGGTGTCGTGGCCATCGTCGGGCATCGACTTCAAACTCGAGCTCACTTCAATCACCGTCAACGGGGCGAGCCCCGATCCCGCTGCGCTCTGGCAGATGCCCGCGTATCCCGGCTACGAGCCGGTGGACTTGGCAGAAGCGCCGCGGACCGGCCCATGACCGGTGCATCACCGGTGCATCACCGGTGCATCACCGGGTGGCGGCCAACGTGTTCCACGATCGGCTATCCCACCGTTGGTGAGTCCATCATGGCGCGGAGCTTCACGCGGGCACGCGAGAGCACCGGGCCGATCGACCCGAGCGGGAGGCCGGTGAGGTTGCTGATGTCCCCGTAACTCCTGGCCTCGAGATGGTGGAGCCGCACGAGCCGAGCTTCCTCAGGTTCGAGCCGGTCGAGCAACGCCGCGACCTGCTCGCGGTCATCAATCCGCGAGGCAGCGGCTGGAGCGGCAACGCTGCGGCCAACGTGAGACACGGCCGCACGGAATGCATCGAGGTCGCGCACAAGGTGTCGCACGGCGACACGACGGGCAACGACCGTCAGGTAGCTCGAAAGACTCGAGCGACCGACGAACCTGCGAAGCACCGCCGCATCATTTCGCACGCATTCGAGGATGACCTCTGCCACGACATCCTCGCGCTCCGCCGTGGAAAGGGGGGCTTGTCGTCGGTCCGCTATCCGGCCAGCCACGTGGGCGAAGAGGCCGCCAAACCGATCGATGAACGCCTCCCAGGCACCCGGCTCGCGAGCGAGGCAGCGATCCAGGAGTCGTAGGTCGGTGGCGGCTTCTGGTGTGGGGGGTGGGTGATCGGACACGGCAGGAACCCCGGCGGGCTGGCAAGAGATGCACCAGGTAACGAACAATCATACGAGGTTGCGAAAAAGCCCACCAAACGCCGCCGAACTGGCTCACGAAATGCTCCGCTCCTGCCGATTCGAGAATCGTTGACAGGGTGCGCCGACACCCCTACGATGCCGCGCAGCAGCGTGGAAATCTCGGGACGGCCCGAGATCTCAGCGTCGGCTGCGAGCTTCCTCTCCTAGGAGTTGATAGGTCATGACGCACGTCGTCGCGGAACCCTGTTTTGCCTGCAAGTACACCGACTGCGTGGTGGTGTGCCCCGTAGAGTGCTTCTACGAGGGAGACAAGATGCTCTACATCCATCCCGATGAGTGCATCGACTGTGAAGCCTGTGTGCCTGAGTGTCCCGTCGAAGCGATCTTCCACGAAGACAATCTTCCAGCCGACTGGAAGGGCTTCACCGAGCTCAACGCCGAGATGGCTCCGCAGCTTCCGGTGATCACCGAGAAGAAAGATCCTCTCTGCTGAATCGCCTTTCCCTCTGGGAGAGGCCGGCCGCAGGCCAGGTGAGGGTGCCCGCGTTCTATTTGAGGTCCACGGTCCAGTAGGCTCGGTCCACGAAGCTCCGCCAGCTGGCATACTTCGGATTGCCGAGCTTGAGCGACAGCAGTGGGCTTCGCTTGGGCTTCACGGGCAGGCGAACGAGGTTCATCGTCGCCTCCTGAGGCGTACGGCCTCCCTTGCGGACGTTGCAGGCCACGCAGGCGCAGACGATGTTTTCCCAGCTCGTGACGCCACCGCGGCTGCGGGGCACCACGTGATCAAGCGACAGCTCGCTCATGGGGAAGTGCTGGCCGCAATACTGGCACTGGTTGCCATCCCGAGCGAAGACGTTGCGTCGATTGAACCGCAAGCCTTGCCGCGGGCCTCGATCACAGGCAAGCAAGCGGATCACCCGCGGCGCCCGAAGCAGGTAGCCCACGCCCCGAATCCAATCGTGGTCCGGGTGATCCATCGTAGCGTGCATGGCCGACAGCGCACGCCAGGAACTGAATGAATAGGCGCCATATCGCCCTTCTTCGACATCCACCACCTCGGCCAAGTCTCGGAATAAGAGCGTGATGGCCCGACGCACGTTCGTCACATGCACCGCCATGAAAGAACGGTTGAGAACCAGCACGCTCAGGCCGAGCGAGTGGCCAGGGAGGGCGATCGCGGTCATACGGATGGCGTTCCAGGCGGGGTTGAAAGGCTCGCTTCCGACGAGCGATTGATTTTACCTGCCGCCGCCCCAAGCCGCCAACGCCTCGGGCTGCCAAGCATCTGTGTGGCCGCAGGCTTGCCTTGCGCGCGGGATCACGTCACACTCACACATGGATGGGTTGCTGTGAAGCTGCCCCGCTTGACCTGCTATCGCGTTTTCATCCGGGAGTGCCCGATGCTTCATTATTCGTGTGATGCGTGCAAGCGACCGATCCATCCCCAGATGGATGTACGGCATGTGGTCAGGATCGAAGTCTTTCCAGCCGTTGAGGATGACTCATGTGGCTGTACCCTGGATGACCTCGGCGACGACGAAGATCATCTCGAGGAGATGCAGGATCTTCTCGAGCGACTGGACGACTGTGACGACCCGCGGTTGGCTGAGGACGCGACGCGGTCGATGCGATTCGATCTCTGCGACGCCTGCCGGCAGCGGTTCGTGAAGAATCCGCTCGGGCTCAAATCGGGCAAGCAGTTCGATTTCAGTAAGAACTAGCTT